>NZ_JBNYXR010000025.1:0-34675 GCF_051380805.1 Janthinobacterium paucivorans | reverse complement strand
GAGAGGTCAGCAAGGCGGCGGCCGCGCAAAGCCGGTGCCACGTCAAGCACTATTTCATTGATTTGCCATCAATTGCGCGGGCTTGCTCCTTAACTTGGGTGGATTGGGTCGGACCCTGAGGGTCCGACCCCCAGCTCTTTGCCTCTGGGTTTGGCGAATTTACTGGCGCCCATAAATCAGGCCAAAACTCTTAACTGAACGGCCTTAGGGTCTGACCCCGGGTTTTCTTCAATTTAACGATAAAAGTCAACATGACCCCTACGACCAAAAAAGTCACCTTCGCCTTCGTCATCTTCCTCGTGGCCGGCGTCCTGCTGCTGGCCGCCTACGCCTGGACGGCCCTCAGTTTCTCGTACTCGGAAGGCGAACGGGCGGGCCACCTGCAAAAGTTCGCCAAACGGGGCTGGATTTGCAAAACCTGGGAAGGTGAATTGCTGCTGACGGCGCTGCCGGGCACCATCCCTGAAAAATTCCAGTTCAGCGTGCGCGACGAGGAAGTGGCGAAGCAACTGTCGGCCGCTGCCGGCAAGCGCATCGTCGTCACCTACAGCCAGCACAAGGGCGTGCCGACGCAATGCTTCGGCGAGACCGAGTATTTTGCCGACAAAGTAGCACTGAGCCAGTAACAGCACCCTTTCCGCAATAGCGCGCCGGCCAGCCATGCTAGATCATAGATACTAGATACTAGCGCCGGCGCCATTGCCTTCCCCTCCCTGCAGCAAGTCACTGCCAGCAAGAAAAACGGGCCGCGGCAGGTCCGTACGCTCAGATCCCCATATCGAACAACAGTATCGCGAGCGGCAGTGACGCTCGCGATACTGCAATAGAGGCCGCGCAGTCGGTTTGCTTCGGCATTTTGCCTAGCGCGAACGCCAGACGGCGCCGGCGTCATTCGGCTGCGTCAAACGCTCGATCACTTCGCGCGTCAGGCTGGCCGAACTGACTTGTTCGGCTTTCGCGCGGGCGGCGCTCAAGGAACTGGAAAAGACGGTTTGCGGTTGCTCCAGGCTGGCGCGCAGCGCCGCCAGTTCATGCTCTTGCTGCTGCGCGCGGGCCGTATCGAGTTCCAGCAACTGCTGCTTGGCGGCCGCCATCGCGCGCGTGGTGTCGGCAACCTTGCGCTGCAGGGTGGCATGGGCCTGGGCACTGGCCAGCAAGGCTTGCTGTGCGGCGAGCTTCTCGCTGGCCGCCTGCTGCGCGACCCGTTCCAGCTGCTCGCGCCGACGCATGGCATCGAGCGCTTGCTGTTCCAGGGTGGCGCGCGTTTCAGCGGCCACCGTCGCCTGCTTTTCCGCTTCCAGGCGGCCGGCGATGGCTTGCGCGGCGCGCTCTTCGGCGCTGCTGGTCTGACGTTGCTGCACCAGCTTTTGCGCGATCAAGGCCAGCGACTCACGCTCGGCAGCGACGAAATCGCGCTCCGACGCCAGTAACGCATCGGCAGCTTGCGCCTTGTCTTCTTCCACGCGGGCGCGTTCGCTATGCACTTGTCCCAGTTCCACGGCCAGGCGCGCCTGCGCCTGCACGGCTTGCGCGGCAGCGGCTTTCTGCTCGCCTTCGAGCAAGGCCTGGTCGCGCAGGATACGCATGGCACTGGCTTCTTTTTCCGTCGCTTCGCGCAAGGCCTGTTCGGCCGCGTGCTGGCCGCGCAACAATTGCGCTTGCGCGTCTTCGGCGGCGATGCGTTCTTGCGCCGCGTTGAACGCCAGCGCTTCGGCTTCCAGTTTCTGTTTCAAGGCGGCGAGGGCGCCTTGTTCGGCGGCCAGGCGCTGCTGCTCGGCTTGCAGCAGCTGCTCTGCCTGTTGCGCTTTTTCCTGCGTCAGTTGCGCCGCTTGCGCTTGCGCAGCCAATGTCGCCGTGCCTGCATCAAGCGCGGCCTGCTCGGCGTCATTCTGGCTGGCGGCCAGTTGCGACGCCTGGCGTGCCAGTTCGGCGCGTGCATGCGCCAGGCTGGCGGCACGCTGCTGCTCTTCCAGTTCGCGCGCTGCCGCCACGGCGGCGGCCTGCTCGGCCGCTTCGCGGGCCTTGGTTTCTTCAAGAGCCGCCGTTTCCGCCTCCAGCTTGGCGTGGCCGGCGATTTCCGCATCCTGTTCGGCGGCCACGCGGGCCAATGCCACGGCGCGCAGCTGGCGGTCCACCTCTATGCGCGCTTCGGTGGCGGCAAGGATGCGCACGTCGGCATCGCGGCGCGCCTGCGCGCTGGCCACGGCAACCATTTCCAAACGCTCGCGGTGGATGGCCGCGTCGCGCAATTCCTTTTCCGTTTGCAGGCGCAAACGCAGCGACTGCGCCGCATGGCGTTCCGATTCCGCCTGCGCCAGCGCGATGGCTTCGCGCTCCTGTTCCAGGTGCGCCAGCGCGCGCGCTTCTTCCAGCGCGCGCACTTCGGCGGCGGCGCGGTTGAAGGCCGATTCCAGCGCGATCTGGTCGGCGCGTTCGCGTTGCACCGTCAAGTCCAGCGCTTCGCTTTCCGCTTCGGCCAGCATCTGCGCGGTCTGGCGCGCACCGTGCGCATGGCGCTCGCGTTCACGCGCCAGCACGGCGACGCGCGCGTCGGCCGAAGCGATGCCTACCATTTCTTCCTTGGCCGCCTGCACGGCGGCGACCCGTTCGACCGCTTGCAGGCGCGCCTGCTCCGTCTGTACTTGCAATTCTTCGGCGGCGCGGGCGGCCTGCTCGGCCAGCTCCGACTGCACGGCCACTTGCTCGCTGGCGCGCAAGCGGCTTTCCTGCTCGACGCGCGAACGCTGTTCAGCGGCCAGGCGGATGGCATTGTCGGACTCCACGCGGGCGCGCAGTTCGGCCGTCTCCTGCTTGACCGCTTCCAGACGGGCTACGCTGGCCTGCGCGGCGGCGCGCATGGTATCGAGACGTTCACGGTTGGCGGCGATGGCTTCTTCGGCCGCCTGCGCATTTTGCTGTGCGGCGGCGGCGGCGGCGGCGTCGATGGCGGCGCGGTCTTCGGCCAGCGAGCGCACGCGCGCCTCGGCCAGCGCGCGGCTCTCGGCGGCGCAGGTGGCCTTCGCTTCCGCTTCCACGCGGGCAATCGCTTCGTGGATGGCCTTCAATTCCATTTTCTGGCGTTGCGCAGCAGGCGCCTTGCTATCGGCTTCCACCGTTGGCTCGGCCTGCGGCTGCAGCATAGGGGTGGCAGGAGCGGCAGGAGCAGGAGCAGAAGCAGAAGCCGATGCAGCAGATGCAGCCGGCGCCTCGGTCTTGCGCTCCAAATCCTTGAAATCATGCAGCGACACCATGCTGCCCTGGTCGAACTCGTCGTCAGCCGAATAGGCGACGGTGAGGGAAGCGGCCTGACGCTGATTTTGCTGTGCTTGCATGATTTCTCGCTTATTCGGGTGAATTCCATTGCTTATAGGAATTTATTAGCACCATTATCGAGCAGGCATGCACAAATCAGCGCGGCAAGTAGAGGGGCGTTTACCGCCCTTTTCCCGCGTTTAGGTCAAACCGGCCACAAAGGCGCCTCATCCATCAAGGCAACTTGCTCCCTCAGTTCCAATATCCTGTCCTGCCAGTAGCGCTGCGTGTTGAACCACGGGAAGGCGACGGGGAAGGCGGGGTCGTCCCAGCGGCGCGCCAGCCAGGCCGAATAATGGATCAGGCGCAGGGTGCGCAGCGCTTCGACCAGGTACAGCTGGCGCGGGTCGAAATCGCAAAAATCTTCGTAACCGGCCAGGATGTCGCTCATCTGGCGCACCATCTCGCCACGCTCGCCCGACAACATCATCCACAGGTCCTGGATGGCCGGGCCCATGCGGCTGTCGTCGAAATCGACGAAATGCGGGCCCGCGTCCGTCCACAGCACGTTGCCGCCATGACAGTCGCCATGCGTGCGCAGGACGGCCACGTCGCCTGCGCGGTCATAGCAGCGCTTGACGCCATCGAGCGCCTGCTGCGCCACGCTGGAATAGGCGGCCACCAGTTCAGGCGGCAGGAAATTACCCTCCAGCAAGAATTCGCGCGGCTCGACGCCAAACGTCTGGTGATCGAGCGCCGGTCGCTCCTGATAGGTGGACAGCGCGCCGACGGCGTGGATGCGGCCGATGAAGCGCCCTATCCATTCCAGCGTCGCCGGATCATCCAGCTCCGGCGCGCGCCCGCCGTGACGGGGGAAGACGGCAAAGCGGAAGCCCTGGTACTGGTGCAGGCTGCTGCCATTGATCTCCAGCGCCGGCACCACCTGGATTTCACGTTCGACCAGCTCGGAGACGAACGCGTGCTCTTCCAGGATAGCAGTATCGCTCCAGCGCTGGGGGCGGTAAAACTTGGCCACCAGGGGCGCGCTGTCTTCGATACCCACCTGGTAGACGCGGTTTTCATAGCTATTGAGGGCCAGCAGGCGACCATCACCGCGCAGCCCCACGCTATCGAGTGCGTCAAGCACGCAATCGGGGCTCAGGGCGGAAAAGGGATGGACGGGCCGGTCGTCCTCGTGCGGCTGATTTTCATTGTGCATAAGCGACATTGTACGGCGCGCGCGGGCCGCCGGCACAAACACTTCTGTGACGAAGCCCAGCTAAGCGTATACTAGCGCCTTACATTCAATCAAAGAGCAAGCCATGCAACTCGAACAGCCATTATCAGAAAAAGAATTCGACGAATTAGACCAATTCCTGTTGTCGGAGCGCTGCTCCGAGGACGCGATGACCATGGATATGCTGCACGGCTATCTGACGGCCGTCGCCATCGGCCCGGAACCGATCATGCCGGCAGAGTGGTTGCCGCGCGTCTGGGGCGAAGATGCCGAAGATGCACCGAAATTCAAGAACAGCAAGGAAGAAGAACGCATCGTCAACCTGATCATGCGCTTCATGAACGAAGTGCTGGTGACGTTTGAAGTGGCGCCGAAGGAATTCGAAGCCCTGTTCGTCGAGCACGACTACGAAGGCCAGACCCTGATCGACGCCGAAGCCTGGTGCTGGGGCTTCTGGGACGGCATGGAATTGCGTCCTGGCGCGTGGAATGAAATCTGGGAGTCCGAAGTAGCCGAGCTGATGCAGCCGATCTATTTGCTGGGCGCCGACGAAATCAAGGAAGAAGAGCTGAAACTGGTGGAAGACCCGGTCAAGGCGCACAAGCTGGCGCAGGAGCTGGAAGCGAACCTGCCGGCCATCCACCGTTTCTGGGTACCGCGCCGCAAGGCACCGGTGCAAACCATGAAGCGCGAAGAGCCGAAAGTGGGCCGCAACGACGACTGCCCATGCGGTAGCGGCAAGAAGTTCAAGAAATGCTGCGGCGCCGAGCCGGCAGCCGAGTAACACTGCCACGCCCCTGCCCCTGATGCCGGCCGCCCCTTATCGGGGCCCGGCGTCAGTCGAGGCGGACGTGTAGCAAATGATTCAGGCGGCCCTGCGCGCCACGCTTCTGGCTGGGATGACGCAGACGTCGCCATCGCTGTTGCTCGCCGTCGTCAGGGCAATGCCATATAGCGCGGACAGCGCGGGCACGGCGCCGGCGTCGCTGGCAATATCGGCCAGTAGCTGGCCGGAGCGCACCAGCAGCAGCCGCTCGAAACCCAGCAAAGCATGATTGATGTCGTGCACGATGGCGATGACGGCGTGGCCGCGTGCGGCGCAAAACTGCTGCAGGCTATCGAGCAGATCGAACTGCAGGCCGGGATCGAGCGCTGCCAGCGGTTCGTCGACGAGTATCAAGCCGTTTTCCACATCCCACATCTGCGCAAAGATGCGCGCCAACTGCACCCTGGCCTGTTCGCCGCCGGACAAGGTATCGAGGCGGCGCTGCAGCAGATGCGCGGCGTGCGCGAGGGCGGCCGCGTCCTGCACGATACGCCCCAGCTGCGGGTCGACCAGGCGCGCCACGCGTCCCAAGCCAATCACCAGCGCGCACTGCAGCCCGAAGGCCACGTTCGAACCTTGCGGCAGGACGGCGCGGCGCCGTGCCAGCTCAGCCAGCGGCCACTGCGCCAGCGGCCGCCCGGCGAACACCACCGTGCCCGCCTGCGGATGCAGTTCGCTTGCCATCAGTTTGAGCAGGGTCGACTTGCCCGCGCCGCTGGGGCCGAGAATGGCGATGCGCTCGCCGGGCGCTACCCGCACGTTGAAGGGGCCGAAATACTGCTGGCCCAGTTGCGTGGTGGTGAAGCTCAGCTCAAGTAAGGGCGTCATGCGTATCGCTCCTAGGCAGTGCCGTGGCGGAAGCGCCGCAACAGCATCAAAAAGAAAGGCCCGCCCAGCAAGGCGGTGAATATGCCGACCGGGACTTCTGCGGGAATGGCCACGGTGCGCGCCAGCGTGTCGGCCAACAGCAGCAGCAAGGCGCCCATCAGCATCCCCAGCGGCAGCACGCGGCGCTGGTCGGCCCCCAGCCAGGTGCGTACCAGATGCGGCGCGATCAGGCCGATGAAACCGATGCCGCCGCACCAGGCGACGGCAAAGCCCGTCAACACGGCCACCAGCCCGATCACTTGCGTACGCAACCGGCCCACGTCGATGCCCACGTGCAGCGCCTGCGCCTCGCCCAGCGCCAGCGCGTTCAAGGAGCGCAGCAGGAAACGCGTGGCCCACAGCGCGCCCGCCAGTACCAGCAGCAGGGCCGCCACCTGTTGCCAGCTGCCGGCCGATAGCGAGCCGAGGGTCCAGAAAGTGAGGGTGCGCAATTGATCGTCGCTGGCCAGGTAGATGCACAGACCCATGATGGCCACCGTGATAGCGTTCAACGCCACCCCCGTCAGCAGCAGGCCGACGATGGAGCCCGGCGTGGCCCAGCGGGCGACTCTGTCGAGCAACACGCAAATGAGCATGGCGCCGGCAAACGCGGCTCCCGGCAGCAGCCACACGCGCAACTCGGGCGCTATGTGCAGGCTGGCGGCAAAGACGATGGTGGCCGCGCCAGCGCAGGCGGCGCCACTGCTCACGCCGAGCAGACCCGGGTCGGCCAGCGGATTGCGAAACAGTCCTTGCGTCAAGCCGCCGGCCAGCGCCAGCGCGGCGCCGATCAGGATGGCGAACAAGGCGCGCGGCAAGCGAATATGCCACAGCACATACGCGCCGCCCGACAGTGACTGGTCGCCAGCTTGCCACGGCGCCAGCCAGTCGGTCAGCGCCACCGGTACGGCGCCCGCCCGTACGGCGATGAGCAAGCCGCAAGCCAGTGCGGCCAGCAGCACTCCAGCAGCGCCCCAGTGTGGCAAACGCCAGGACGCTGGCGCCGTCAGCGTGCGCAGGTTCATGCCGCCATGGCTTTGGCGAAGGCGGCATCGAGCTCGGTCAGCGCTTGCGGCATGCGCGGGCCAAAGCCCAGCAGCAGCATGGCTTCCTGCGAGACGATGCGCTGCTTGCGCCCGGCCGGCGTCTGCGCCAGGCCCGGTAATGTGAGGATACCGTCCACGCCGCCAGAAGCCTTCAAGCCCTGCTCGGTGACCAGCACGATGTCGGGCCGCGCGGCGATCACGGCTTCTGGCGTGAGAGGCTTGTATCCGGCGAATCCGCCCTGGCCGCCCATCACGTTGATGGCACCCGCATACGCCAGCATGGCGTCGGCACCTGTCTCGCGTCCGCCCACCATCACCTGGTTGGGCGCATGGGCGAGGATGAACAGCACGCGCACGGCTGATTGTACCGGTGATTGGCTACGCTGGCGCACTTTGGCCAGGGCGCCGTTCCACTGCTGTTGCAACGTTTGTACCAGGCGTGCGGCGGGATCGGCACGTCCCGTGATCTGCCCCACCTGTTTCACGCGTTCGAGCAAGCCTTCAAATTTGTTGTTGGCGTTCAGTACCGTCATCGTCACGCCCGCGTCGCGCACCTGGCGCAGCACCGTTTGCGGCCCCGCTTCCTCGGTGGCGATCAGCTGCGTGGGGGCTAGCGACAGCACGCCTTCTGCCGACAGGGTGCGCGCATAGCCGACCTGCGGCAACTGCTGCGCCACGGCCGGATACAGCGAGGTGGTATCGACGCCCACCAGTTCGCCCTGCGCCCCGAGCGCATAGACGATTTCCGTCAGGGCCCCGCCCACGCTGACGATGCGCCGCGCTTTGAGCAGCGGCTTGCCGGCGTCGCTGACGGCGGCCAGCACCTGCATCGGCGCGGCCAGCGCCAACGCCCCTGCCCCCATTTTTTTCAGCGCGATGCGGCGCGCCACGCTGGCGGCGATCATGCGGCGCATAATTCGTCCTCCTGCACGACGCGCTCGACGATGTGGCGCCATTCGCACAATTCATGTACCCCTGGCTTGCGTTCGCCAAAGAACATGACGATGCTCTCGCCCTTGGCGTCGAACAGCTCCACGGATGTCACCAGGCCATCGACGGTGGGCTTTCTGACCACCCAGGCGCTGGCGATATGGTCTTCGCGCAAATGCAGGCTGAAGCGCGTGTCGAGGACATTGATCCACGGCCCCATCACGGCGACCTTGTGCACCGGCCCCGAATGAATCTGGAGCATGCCCGCATTGCCGACGAAGGCCATGATGGCGACCTTTTCACGGGCGGCCTCGTTGAGCAGGTCGAGCACGCAGGATTTGTCCAACGGCTGCACGAAGCGCGCTTCGGCAAGGCGCAGGCCCTGCAGGCGCGAAACCGAATACTTTTTCAGCAGGGTGAAAAACTCATGCGTGTCGCGCAAATCGGCCCAGGCGGCGCGAAAACCGGCCACATCGACCTGCGCGTCGGGCAATTCCAGCGGCGCCGGCGGTGGCGGCGTCACGACGATGCCGGCCGCCTGGTCGACGTCGGCAAAGCGCGCCACCAGGGCGTCATAGGCCGCCAGGTCGCTTTGCGGGCGCAGAAAAATCTTGTGCACGGCATGGCCGGCGGCATCAAAAAATTGCAGGCTGCGCTGCATTTCTGCTTCGCCGCCTTTTTCGCTTGCCTCGCGCACGGCAAAGCCATGCGCCCAGTGACGGTAAAACACGCGCAGGTCGATCTCGCCGCCCAGCACCAGGCCCACATGGTTGTTGTGACTGGCCTTGCGGTAGACGCCGGTTTTTTCATGCACGCAGGAAGCGTTGCGCGTCAGCGCCATGACTTCGCCCAGCGGCTCCAGGGCGGCGATGATGGCAGGCCAGTGTGCCTGCAGGCGCTCGGCGCCCAGCAAGGCGTCATCGGCCAGCGACAGCCCTGCGTGCGCGGCAATCAGTTCGCCTTCAGAAATGCCCAGTTCTTCGGCGATGTCACGCTGGCGGGCTTTTTTCTCGCGGCGCAAGCGGGCAAACTCGCTGGCAAGCAGCTCGGTATTGCAAATGGGGAAGGTACTCAACACGGCGTCTCCTTTCAAGGCGAACACTGGCTGGCATCGGCT
Source organism: Janthinobacterium paucivorans (assembly GCF_051380805.1). Taxonomy (NCBI): domain Bacteria; kingdom Pseudomonadati; phylum Pseudomonadota; class Betaproteobacteria; order Burkholderiales; family Oxalobacteraceae; genus Janthinobacterium; species Janthinobacterium paucivorans. Next base: position 25,400 of record NZ_JBNYXR010000025.1, on the reverse strand, counting down.
GGCTGGTGATGGGGGAATCTTGAAGTCAATTATAAATGAGAATCATTCGCAATCAAGACTTATTTGTACGCAACATTTGCGCGCAAAAAAAAAGCGCCGCGACAGGAAACCCGTCGCGGCGCCAAAGGAGACCGATCGATACAGCCGATCAGTTCAAGAAAACAGGATCAGCAGACTCAAGCGCTCGCCTGCGCAGCCGGCATGGCCGCCGTCTTGGGTGCGGGACGCTGCGCCAGCAAGACCACGGCGGCCAGCACCATGGCACCGCCCAGCAACTGCGTGCCGCTGACCGATTCCTTCAGCAAGGTCACGCCGAACGCCATCGTGATGACGGGTTCAAACGTGGAAATGATGGATGCCTTGGCGGCACCGATCTGCGCCACGCCGGCAAAAAAGGCAGCTATCGCGATCGCCGTCGAGAACAGGGCGATGGCGCTGACTGCCAGCCAACCCGTTGCCGTGCCTGGCAAAGAAACACCTTGCCACATGGCAATCGCAGTATTCGACAGCCCAGCCGTACCGAGGATCACCACACAGGCGGCCAATGGGTGAATATTGTCGCGGCTTTTCGACAGGCTATTGCCAACCAGGATGTACACGGCGTACACGCCGGCGGCCATCAATGCAAGGGCAATGCCGATAGGTTGACCCTGCAGCTTGCCGCCCAGGGTGATGGCCATGCCCGCAATGGCCAGCGCCATCAGTACCAGCATGCGCCGGTCCAGCTTTTCCCAGCCCAGCGCCAGCGCCAGAATGGTCACCAGCACGGGATAGACATACAGCAACATGCCGCACAGGCCACTGCTGGCATACAGCAGGGCATTGAAGTAACCTTGCGACTGGACCGTGTACATGAGCCCCATCAGCATGTAGCCGACCAGCAAGCGGCCGCGCGGCAAGCGCCAGCCGCCCAGCCAGACCAGCGGCAGCAACAGCATGGCGGCAATAACGAAACGCAAGGCCAGCATGCTCGACGGGTTGACCCCGGACGCATATGCCGCCTTGGCAAACACTGCGGAGCTGCCGAAACCGGCAGCCGACAGCAACACCAGCGCAACAGCGCGGCGATCAGACATGACTAAACCTCTTTGAGTACGCCAGGGTAAACCTGCTGCGCGTCGCGCTTTGCGGCCGGCGATGCTCACCGTACTGAAGTACGGTTGCGCTTCTCGGCCACAAATCACTGCCGCTCGCGACGGTTTTCCCAGGCGTTGTAAATATTAATGCCAAGCAAGGCTGGAAGGTGATGCGTACGTGAAATGCATGCGTGAATCATATTGCGGGTCACTTCACGCAGTGACGGCATCATATTCCCTTGCGCGAAATGAAACAAACCAATATTCTTCACGGATAGGCCAAATATTATTGAGGCTCAATTCTCTTGAAGAGTGCTATGTCACGTTCCTTGCCACCCCTCGCCGCCCTGCACGCCTTCGAGGCGGCCGCCCGCCATGAAGGCTTCCAGCGCGCGGGCGAAGAATTGCACGTCTCGGCCGGCGCCATCGGCCATCACGTGAAACAACTCGAAGCTTGGCTAGGCGTGGTGCTGTTCCAGCGCCTGCCGCGCGGCGTGGTGCTCACCAGCGCCGGCCAGCGCTATGCGGCGTCACTGGGCCCCATCCTCAAGCAACTGGCCGATGTATCGGAGCAAGCGCGGCGCCAGGGCGATGACAAGGTGGTGACGGTGACGGCCACCAGCTCGCTCGTCTCGCGCTGGCTGATGCCGCGCCTGGGCCGGCTGCGCGACCGCTATCCGCAAATCGAACTGCGCGTGCTGGCGTCGATGCATCCGGTCGACCTGGCCCGCGACGGCGTCGACGTCGCCATCCGCCTGGGACCGGGTCGCTATCCGGGCCTGAAGGTCGATTTACTCATGGAAGAATGGTTTTCCGCCGTCTGTAGCCCAGGCTTTCGCGCCAACGCCACCGGCCTGCGCCAGAGCGCAGACCTGCTGCGCTACCCGCTGCTGCACGATGAGCCGGAAGTACACCTGCCCGGCGAAATCGACTGGACGCGCTGGCTGCACAGCTGCGGCGTGCATTACAGCGGCAATAGCGGCAACAGCGGCGCGCGCTTTTCGCACACGTATTTATGCCTGGACGCGGCCGCCAGCGGCCAGGGCGTGGCCATTGCCGCCAGCCCCCTGATCGGCGACGACCTGCGCTCGGGCCGCCTGGTGCGCGTGTTCGAACACGCCGTGCGTGGCCCCCACTGCTACTATTTGCTGCGCTCGCCGCAGGCGGAAACACGCCCGCTCGTGCATGCCTTCTGCGAATGGCTGATCGCCGAGGCACGCGCCGACCAGGAAACCGTCTGGCCCAGCGTGCAGACAGCATGACACACAGGGAACTGGGGCGCAGCGCCACATATCGCGTCCAGCATGAATATGAACAAGCCACGGTGACGGCGGACGATGACAGGCAAGCCAGCCTGGGCGAATTCTATGGTGACCCGGCCGTGGCCTTGATCGATGCCGATGAACAGTGGTGCGCCGTGGCGGGCGAGGGATTGGTGCTGTGCCGGCTGGGCCAGCCGTTCGAACAGTGCTCGGACTATTTCCGCCAGCCTGGCGAAGTGCGCTGGACCACGGCTTTACGGCAAACGGGAGCGTTTGCGCTGAAGTGGCAAAATGAAGATGGCGCTTGGCGCAGCCTTGCCTTTGAGGCGGCGGATGTGTCGGCTTACGCGCCAAAGCGCCAAGCCGACAACACCATTACAGTTTAATAAAGTGTTCGCGGTAGTATTTCAGCTCTTCGATCGATTCCAGGATATCGGCCAGCGCCGTGTGCTTCTGGTGCTTCTTGAAACCGGTGGCGATTTCCGGCTTCCAGCGCTTGCACAGCTCTTTAAATGTCGATACATCAACATTGCGATAATGGAAGAACGCTTCCAGCTTCGGCATGCCGCGCACCATGAAGCGGCGGTCCTGGCCGATGGTGTTGCCGCACATGGGCGACTTGCCTGCTGGCACGTATTTTTTCAGGAAGGCGATCAATTCCGCTTCCGCCTGCGCCTCCGTCACGGTCGACGCCTTGACCTTGTCGATCAGGCCCGAGCGGCCATGCGTGCCCTTGTTCCAGGCATCCATCTTGTTCAGGGTTTCATCCGATTGATGGATGACGAACACGGGACCTTCGGCCAGCAGGTTCAAGTGCATGTCCGTCACCACCACCGCCACTTCGATGATGCGGTCGGTATCGGGCTCCAGGCCCGTCATTTCCATGTCGACCCAGACCAGGTTCATCTCGTTTGGACGTGCCGGCACCGCCGGTGCTGGGGTGGATGCAGAGGTGGGGGCAGTTAAGTCGGTCGCTTGTGACATAATTCTCTCTTGGTCTAATCAAACTAAATAATCAGCCATTTTCTCACAGGCACAGAATGTATTCACTCGCGTTTTCGATTTTGTTTGTCTCCGTCCTCGTTTTGACCCTGGCCGTGCGCTTCTGGCTCGCTTCGCGGCAGATTCGCCACGTGCTGGCCCACCGCGCCGCGGTGCCGCCCGAATTCGCGCAAAAGATCCCGCTGGCCGCGCATCAGAAGGCGGCCGACTACACGGTGGCGAAGACCAAGTTCGGCTTACTGACCCTGCTGGTCAACTACGCCGTGCTGATCGGTTTCACCTTGCTGGGCGGCTTGCAGTGGCTGGCGCTGTCATTGAATGCGTGGATGGGAGCGGGTTCGCCCATGCTGTACCAGATCGGCCTGATCGCCGCCTTTGCCGGCATTTCCGGCTTGATCGACCTGCCTTTCGATTACTACCGCCAATTCGTGCTGGAACAACGTTTCGGCTTCAACACCATGGCACGCAAGCTGTTCTTCACCGACATGCTCAAGGGCGTGGGCCTGGGCGCGGCCATCGGCCTGCCGCTGATCTGGGTCGTGCTGACCCTGATGGCCAGGTCGGGCGACCTGTGGTGGCTGTACGCGTGGTTCGTCTGGAGCGGCTTCCAGTTGCTGATGATGGTGCTGTTTCCGACCGTCATCGCTCCCCTGTTCAACAAATTCACGCCGCTGGCCGACGAATCCTTGAAAAGCCGCATCGAAGGCTTGATGCAGCGCGTGGGTTTCGCCTCGAAAGGCTTGTTCGTGATGGACGGCTCGAAGCGCAGCGCCCACGGCAATGCGTATTTCTCGGGCTTTGGCGCCAACAAGCGCATCGTCTTCTTCGACACCCTGCTGTCGCGCCTGGCGCCGCAGGAAATCGAAGCCGTGCTGGCGCATGAGCTCGGGCATTTCAAGCTCAAGCACATCGTCAAGCGCATCGCCATGATGTTCGTCATCTCGCTGGGCTTTTTGGCGCTGCTGGGCTTGCTGAAGACGCAGCCGTGGTTTTACGCGGGCCTGGGCATCGATCCCGTCGCCCTCGCACTGACGGGCCAGCCGACGGACGCGCTGGCGCTGCTGCTGTTCATGCTGGCCTTGCCCGTCTTCACTTTCCTGCTGGGACCGTTGACCTCGCTCAGCTCGCGCAAGCATGAATTCGAAGCCGACGCCTTTGCCGCCAAGCACACGCAAGCCGACGACCTGGTTACAGCGCTGGTAAAAATGTATGAAGACAATGCGTCGACCCTGACGCCCGACCCACTGCACTCGGCCTTCTACGACTCGCATCCGCCGGCCAGCGTGCGCATCCGCCACCTGAAAGGGGCTACCACATGAATACGCCAATGACTACGCAAGACCTGGCTCAACTGTCGTGCGCACCGCGCCAACAAGCGCTGGGCGACACCGACAGCGCCACCCTGCTTGCACTGCTGCCCCAATGGACGCTGCAAAATGGCAAGCTGTGCCGCGACTTCGGCTTCAAGAATTACTACCAGACCCTGGCGTTCATGAACGCCCTCGCTTATATGATCCATACGCAAGACCACCATCCGGAGCTCATCATTACTTACAAAACCTGCGCCGTGCGCTTCGATACGCACTCGGTCAACCAGGGCGCCGGCGGCCTGTCCGAAAACGACTTCATCTGCGCCGCCAAGGCCGATCTGATCTACCAGAGCAGCCAGGTGGCTCCATGAGTGAAGGCAAGTTGACGGGCGTCATCATCGCCGCCCACGGCCGCCATTACCTGGCCGACGTGGACGGCGCCAAGATGCAATGCGTGACGCGCGGCAAAAAGACCAATGTGGCAGTGGGCGATATCGTCCACCTGACGCGCACCTCCAACGACCAGGCCGTCATCGACCGCATCGAGGAACGCAAGACGCTGCTGTACCGCTCGGACCAGTACAAATCGAAGCTGCTGGCCGCCAATTTGACGCAGCTGTTTATCGTCGTGGCGACAGAACCGGGCTTTGCCGACGATCTGATTTCGCGCTCGCTGGTAGCGGCCGACGCGGCCGGCATCGAGGCGCGCATCATCCTCAATAAAACAGACGTGACCGCTTCTCTGGAGCGCGCCCGCGAACGCCTGCTGCCGTATTCCTCGATGGGCTATCGCGTCGATGAAGTGTCGGCGCGCGCCGAACCGGAACATGCCGTGGCCACCCTGGCACCGCTGCTCGCTGGCCAGTCGTCGATCCTGATCGGCCAGTCGGGCATGGGCAAGTCGTCGCTGATCAACCTGCTGGTGCCGGACGCCGACATCGCCGTGCGCGAAATCTCGGCCGCGCTCGATACGGGCAAGCACACGACGACCTTTACGCGCCTGTACAAGCTCGACGTACTGGGCGCGAACAGCTCCATCATCGATTCTCCCGGCTTCCAGGAATTCGGCCTGTACCACTTGTCCGAGGGTATGCTCGAGCGCGCCTTCCGCGAATTCCAGCCCTACTTGGGTAGCTGCAAGTTCTACAACTGCCGCCACCTGATCGAGCCGCAGTGCGCCATCCTGCAAGCATTATCTGACGGCAAGATCGCCAAGATGCGCCACACCCTGTATGGCCAACTGCTGCACGAATCGGCGCAGACGCTGTATTGATCTGTTCTGTTGCTGCGCCAGCAAGTGGGTGCCAGCAAGTGGGTGCCAGCGAGTGGGTGGCTATCGGCTACTTCACGCCCGGTAAGAAATCACCGGAAGCGCGGCTGGAGAGTGTAGAAAATACTCTCCATGCGGCTCAACAAACATCCGGATGCAGCTTACAATGCGATCCAATAAGGTGTCACTGGCCGTGGGCCAACACCATCGACTTGCGGGAGATTTCGAATGGAAATGTTCGCACTCGAACATGAGATTGCAGAGTGGGAAGACACCCTGCGGCCGCTACGCGCTGTAGAGCGCCTGCCTTTGCTGATGCTGCTGGCCTGGCATTTACGCCAGCGCAACTGTGCCCAGGCGCAACACTACGCGGCCGAAGCAGAAGGCTGGCTGCCGCTGGCAAAGCTGCCGGCACCGGCATTGGCCATCGCGCAGGCACGCCTGCAACTGGTGCGGGCGGAAGTGACATGGTTACAAGGTTCGCTCGATGCAGCCGCAAGCATGGCCCTGGCGGCGCGCGCCATCCTGTGCGCGCACGGCGACGCCGCCGGCTGCGCCGACGCCCACTGGCTGCTATCTTCAATTGCCGTCGACCGCGGCGACCATGCGCTCTGCGATGCCGAGCTTCTGGCCGCGGCGCAGCAAGCGCGCAGCGCTGGCGATGCGATGCGCGCCAACCTGGCCGACGCGGCCATGGCGCGCTGGGCTGTCTTGCGCGATGCGCCGGCCGCCCAGGCGCGCTGGGGCAAACACTTCCAGGCCGACAGCGCCAGCGGCAAGCTGCCAGCGCCGCTGGCCACCTGGGTGCATGACTTCCGCGGCTTGCTGGCGCACGCGTCGCGCGACCTGGGGACGGCCGCCGGCCACTACATGCAAAGCTATGAAGCGGCGCTGGAAAGCGGCCAACTGCGTGACGCCATCACGGCCGCCATCAATATCGGCGACTGCTTCGCCAGCCTCAACGACAATGCATCGGCCCTCGAATGGATGCAATGCGCGCAGGACATGGCGCACCCCACCGGCTGGCCGCGCAGCATCGGCGCCTGCCAGACGCATACGGCCGAAGCCATGCGCAAACTGGGACGCCTGGCCACAGCCGAAGGCTTGTTGCGCGAAGCACTACACACGCTGGCCCCCCTGGCGGGCGCGCGCACGTATGCCAACGCGCTGTTCCACTTGGGCGAGCTGAGCCTGGACAAAGGCGACTACGACACGGCGCTCGACGCTTTCATGCGCCTGGCGCAGCGCGCCGAAGCACTGGGACAAGCCGATTTTCGCAGCATGGCCCAGCGCGGCAGCGCCCACGCGCTCTCCTATCTGGACCGCCCGGACGAGGCACTGCAGGCGGCACAGCGGGCGCGCCAGCTGGCCACCGAGCAGGGCGACGCCATGCACCAGGTGGCAGCGCTGCGCGTCTTGTCCATGCTGCATGCACGCCACGAGCTGCCAGCGCCAGCAGGCATGCTGGAATACAATCCGGCCCTGCACTACCTGCATCAGGCGCTGCAGGTAGCGGCCGGCATCGACGGCTATTCACCACCCGCTGAACTGCTCGATGCGCTGGCGCGCGAATATGCGCATGCGGGCGACTATGCGCGCGCCTACGATATCGCCCTCGATGCGGGCGAGGCGCGCGAAAAAAGCCACACGCAGCAGGCCAGCAACCGTGCCGCCGCCATGCAGGTCTACCGCCAGACCGAACATGCGCGTTCGGAAGGCTATCATCACCGCGAACTAGCCGCCTCCGAAGCACGCCGTACCGAAGTATTGCAACAGACCAGCGACACGCTGGAGCGGCTGTCGGCCATCGGCCAGGAAATCACCACCCACCTCGATGCCAGCGCCGTATTCCAGGTACTCGATCGCCACGTGCATGCCTTGCTGCCAGTAAACACCTTCGCCGTCTATATGCTCGATGCAGAGGGCATAGCGTTACGCCGCGCGCACGGCATGGAAGCAGGCCAGCGCCTACCCGACAATGCCATTCCCATGAGCAATCCACGCGCCTACTCCGTGCGCTGCCTGCTGGGACGGTGCGAAGTATATATCGACCAGGTGCCGCCCAAGCGTCACGCCTACACCGTCCCGGGCACCCTGCACAACCAGAGCGTGCTGTACGTGCCCTTGATGGTGGGCGAGCGCATCCTGGGCGTCATGACGGTGCAGGCTTGCCATGCGCATGCGTATGGCGAACGCGAGCGGCTGATCTTCCGCACCCTGTGCGCGTATGGCGCCATCGCGCTCGACAATGCCAGCGCCTACCGGCAGCTGCAAGATGCCCAGGCGCAATTAGTGTCACAGGAAAAACTCGCCGCCCTGGGTTCCTTGATGGCGGGCGTGGCGCATGAACTCAATACCCCCATCGGCAACAGTTTATTGATCGCCAGCACCATGCAGCAAAAGACGCAAGACGTGGAGCGCCTGATGAACGGTCCCGGCCTGCGCCGCTCAGACCTGGCCGCCTACATCGACGATGCCGGCAAGGCGTCGGCGCTGGTGATGCGCGGCCTGCACAGCGCTGCCGACCTGGTCAATAGCTTCAAGCAGGTAGCGGTCGACCGCACCACAGAACAGCGGCGCCAGTTTGACTTGCAACAAGTGAGCAATGAAATCATCGCCACCGTCATGAACCGCATCCGCAGCTCGGGCCACCGTATCGAGACGGACATCGATTTCGGCATCGCCATGGACAGCTATCCGGGTCCGTTGGGCCAAGTGATCACCAATCTGATCAACAACGCCCTGCTGCACGCCTTCGCCCCGGCACCCAACGATGGCGCCGGCAGCACCGGCTGCATGCGCCTGTCGGCCACGCGCGATGGCGCACACGTGCAGATCGTCTTCGCCGACAATGGCGGCGGTATCGCCGAACAGCATTTGTCGCGCATCTTCGACCCCTTCTTTACTACCAAGCTGGGCCAGGGTGGCAGCGGCCTGGGTTTGTCGATCAGCTACAACATCGTCACGGCCCTGCTGGGCGGTACCATCGAGGTGGCCAGCAGCCCCGCCGGCACGCGCTTTACGCTGGACCTGCCCCTGCTGGCGCCGCAGATCAATGCGGCCACCCCGGCCAACATCTATTGACAGGGCGATACCCTGGCTGGACGCAAGCACTTGTCTACACAGGTACCCGTCCTGTCAGTCTTTCCAATCTAAAAGCAAAACCCTTATAATTGAACGGCTGAAGTCCCTGTCATTGCATTATTTACAACTTGGCAAACCGCATCGACCCGCGCGATAAACAGGCACGGGCACCGATCAACACAGCAGCGCGCCGGGCGAGGCAGTCATCAGACGAGATGTAGTACGCTGATGCAACCCGGCGGGAAAGGCACGCCGCCGGCGGCCTGCGCATCTTCAAGTGGTCATTATGTCGACAAAAAAACCGATCAAGCATTACCTCCAGTTCTCCGATTTCACATTAGAAGAGTACGAATATGTGATCGAACGCGCCCATCTGATCAAGCGCAAGTTCAAGAATTATGAAATCTACCATCCACTGATCGACCGCACCCTGGTGATGGTCTTTGAAAAGAACTCCACCCGCACGCGTCTGTCGTTCGAAGCCGGCATGCACCAGCTGGGCGGCGCCGCCATTTATCTGAACACGCGCGACTCCCAGCTGGGCCGCGGCGAGCCGGTGGAAGACGCGGGCCAGGTCATGTCGCGCATGTGCGACATCATCATGGTGCGCACGTTTGGCCAGGAGATCATCGAGCGTTTCGCCGCCAACTCGCGCGTGCCGGTGATCAATGGCCTGACCAATGAACACCATCCGTGCCAGGTGTTTGCCGACATCTTCACCTACATCGAACACCGCGGCTCGATCGCCGGCAAGATCGTCGCCTGGATCGGCGATGCCAATAACATGCTGTACTCGTGGCTGCAGGCGGCCGAAGTGTTCGGCTTCCACGTCAACGTGTCGACGCCAAAAGGCTACGACATCGACCTGTCGCAGGTCAAAACCGAGCGCTACAGCTTCTTCGCCAACCCGCTTGATGCCTGCGAGGGCGCGCACCTGGTCAACACGGACGTGTGGACCAGCATGGGCTACGAAGCGGAAAACGCGGCCCGCATCGCCGCTTTCGATGGCTGGATCGTCGATGGCGCGAAGATGGCCCGCGCCGCGCCCGACGCCCTGTTCATGCACTGCCTGCCTGCTCACCGCGGCGAGGAAGTGGCCGCCGAAGTGATCGACGGCCCGCAATCGGTGGTGTGGGAAGAGGCAGAAAACCGCCTGCACGTGCAAAAAGCGCTGATCGAGTACCTGTTACTGGGTAAAATCAGCTAATTGGCCAGGTGCTTATACTCTGGCAGCATCGCAATACCTACATCGACAACGACAACTGGAAGCAATATGAGCGACATTAAAAAAGTAGTCCTGGCCTATTCCGGCGGACTCGACACCTCCGTCATCCTGAAATGGCTGCAAGATAACTACCAATGTGAAATCGTCACCTTCACGGCCGACCTGGGCCAGGGCGAAGAACTGGAACCGGCGCGCGCCAAGGCCATCAAATTCGGCATCAAGCCGGAAAACATCCATATCGAAGACGTGCGTGAAGAATTCGTGCGCGATTTCGTCTTCCCGATGTTCCGCGCCAACACCGTGTATGAAGGCGAATACCTGCTCGGCACCTCGATCGCCCGTCCTTTGATCGCCAAGCGTCTGATCGAAATCGCCAACGCCACCGGCGCCGACGCCATCTCGCACGGCGCGACCGGCAAGGGCAATGACCAGGTGCGTTTCGAACTGGGTGCCTACGCCCTGAAGCCAGGCGTGAAAATCATCGCTCCATGGCGCGAGTGGGATCTGCTGTCGCGTGAAAAACTGCTGAAATACGCGCAAGACGCCGGCATCGACATCGACATGAAGCACAAGAACGGCGGCGCGCCGTACTCGATGGACGCCAACTTGCTGCACATCAGCTTTGAAGGCCGCCACCTGGAAAACCCTAGCGCCGAAGCGGAAGAAACCATGTGGCGCTGGACCGTCAGCCCTGAAAATGCGCCGGACGAAGCCGAGTATCTGGACATCGAATACGAAAAAGGCGATATCGTCGCCATCAACGGCGTGCGCATGTCGCCCGCCACCGTGCTGGCCGAACTGAATAAAGTTGGCGGCAAGCATGGTGTGGGACGCCTGGACCTGGTGGAAAACCGCTACGTCGGCATGAAATCGCGCGGCTGCTATGAAACCCCGGGCGGCACCATCATGCTGAAAGCCCACCGCGCCATCGAATCGATCACCCTGGACCGCGAAGTGGCCCACCTGAAAGATGACCTGATGCCGCGCTACGCGTCGATGATCTACAACGGCTACTGGTGGGCGCCCGAGCGCGTCGCCCTGCAAACCCTGATCGACCACACGCAGGAAACCGTGAACGGCTGGGTACGCATCAAGTTGTACAAGGGCAATGTCATCGTCGTCTCGCGCGATTCGAAGACGGACTCGCTGTTCGACATGAACATCGCCACCTTCGACGAAGACGGCGGCGCCTACAACCAGGCCGACGCTGGCGGCTTCATCAAACTGAACGCCTTGCGCATGCGCATCGCGGCCATCGCCCGCGAAAAGCGCGGCCAGAAGTAAATAGTTGCCGGGAGGCACCACCTCCCGCGCCATTCCAAGCCGCCCACGGGCGGCTTTTTACATTTACACCGCAATCGACGACGATTTACCGGGCTGCATGCCCCCGGTATCGCCCCCAGCATGGCAAAATACTACCGTGCAATTTAGAGCACCTGACATCGGCTATGCTTCTGTCCGGCGCTCTTCATCGAAAACTTCCCGCTTCCGGAGCCACCATGTTCAAAGACCTGAGTATCAAGAATAAACTATACCTGGGCTTCGGCTCCATCGTGGCCATCGTCCTGATCCTGCTGGCCGTTGCCTACAACAGCTTTTCGCGCCTGTCGCAAGCCAGTGCCTTGGATCGCCACACGATGGAAGTGCTGGTCGAGATCGACAAGATTCAAAATACCATCCTGCAAATCCAGGTACAAGTACGCGGTTTCATCCTGACCGGGAACGAAACCTCGCTGACGCCGGAAACCGATGAAACGATATTGTTGAACAAGCATACGCAAAAAGCCATCAGCATGACGCTCGAGAACACGCAACAGTCGGAGCGCTTCCGCAAGATCGACCAGCTGACCAACGTCTGGGTCAAGGAATGGATCGTACCGCTGATCGAAAAGCGCCGCGCGCTGGGCGATGCGCCGGGCGCCACGGAAACGGTGGCGCGCACCATGTCGCCGACCGGTTTCCCGGCCGTTGCACAAACCAAAAAGCTGCTCGACGAAGTCGCTGCCGAGGAAAGCCGCTTGCTGGTCGAACGCACAGCCAACACGGCAAAATTGCAGGAAAACATGGTGCTGACCCTGGCCCTGGGTAGCTTGCTGTGCGTGCTGCTGGCACTGGGCATTTCCTACCTGCTGGTGCGTTCCATCCTCAACCCGCTGGACAACCTGACGCAGGCCGTCGGACGCATCGCCGGTGGCGAGCAAAGCGCGCGCGCCACCATCGTCTCACGCGACGAGCTGGGCAAGGTGACGGAGGAATTCAACCGCATGGCGCAAACCATCGAGGACAACCAAGCCAACGAACTGGCCGCGACCAACAGCTTGCGCGCCAAGGTCGATTCCTTGCTGGACGTGGTGTCGAAGGCAGCCTCTGGCGACTTGACGGGCAAGGTCAGCATCACAGGCAGCGACGCCATCGGCCAACTGGGCAACGGCCTGGCGAAGATGTTCGAAAACCTGCGTAGTCTGCTCAACAATGTACAAAAAGCCGGCATCCAGGTGACGACGTCCGCCACGGAAATCGCCGCCTCGGCGCGCCAGCAAGAAGCCACGGGCATTGAGCAAGCGCAAACCAGCGTGGAAATTCTCAGCACCACCAAGGAAATATCGGCCAATACGAGCCAGTTGCTGAAAACCATGGAAGACGCCACCGCCGTGGCCGACTACACGACGAATGCCACTGCCGAGGCGCAAAACAACCTCAAACGCATGGATGCCACCATGCAGCACATGGTCTCGGCCACCGATTCCATCAATGCCAAGCTGGCCGCCCTGTCGGAAAAGGCCAGCAACATCAATAGCGTCCTCATTACCATCACAAAAGTGGCCGACCAGACCAATATCCTGTCGCTGAACGCCGCCATTGAGGCGGAAAAAGCGGGCGAGGCAGGCCGTGGTTTTTCCGTAGTGGCAACGGAAATTCGTCGCCTGGCCGACCAGACCTCCGTCTCCACCTGGGATATCGAGCAAATGCTCAAGGAAATGCAGTCGGCCGTATCGGCCAGTGTGATGGGCATGGATAAGTTCTCTGAGGAAATTCGCCGCAGCGTGGGCGAGGTGCGGCAAGTGGCCGAGCAGTTGTCGTCCGTGATGGACCAGGTGCAAAAACTCACGCCGCAATTCGATGTCGTGCTGCAAGGCATGCAGTCGCAAGCGATAGGCGCGTCACAAATCTCCGACACCATGATGCAGCTCAACGATGCGACCCAGCAGACGGTAGAATCCTTGAAAGCCACCAGCGAAGCGGTGCATCAGCTGCAATATGCGGCAGGTGACCTGCAATCGTGCGTCTCTAGCTTCGCCGTCAACATCTGATCCCATGAAAGTACTGCTCTTTCACATCGGACGCGACCGCTATGGCCTGCCCCTGGCTGGCATCGTGCGCGTCTTGCCGCTGCTGGAACTGAAGCAGTTGCCGCTTACGCCCCCTTATGTAGCCGGCCTGATGGACTTGCACGGCGTGCCGGTACCCGTGATCGACCTGTCGCGCCTGGCCGGGCTGCCGGCCGCCGCCGCGCAGTTTGACACGCGCATCGTCATTGTCGATTACCGCGCACCGAGCGGCGCGACACATGCGCTAGGACTACTGGCATCGCAGGTGCGCGGCATCGCCGACATCGAATCGCAACAACTTACAGACAGCGGCGTAACGACTGCGCCGTTCCTGGGTCAGGTGGCCAGCGATGCCAACGGCATCGTGCAACTGGTCGAACTGGAACACCTGCTGCCACCCGACGTGCGTGCGCTGCTGTTCCAAGACGCGAGTGCGGCATGACGGCACAAGCACTGCTGCGCCGCGCGACCGGCCTCTCCATTTCCAAGCCTGTCGCCGAACGAGCCGTCAGCCAACGCATGGAGCAGACCGGCTTTAGCGATCGCACAGTCTACCTGCAGACGCTCACGCCATCCGAAATGACGCAACTGATCGAACTGGTCGTGGTACCCGAATCGTGGTTGTTCCGCGATCCGCAGGCGTTTTACGCCACCGTCGAACTGGTGCAGGAACGCTGGGCGCGCGGGCGCGCCACGCGCATCCTGTCGATTCCGTGCGCGGGCGGTGAGGAACCGTATTCGATGGCCATGGCGCTGCGCGACGGCGGCATGCCAAAACAGGCGTTCAGCATCGATGCCTATGACCTGAGCCCGCGCTGCATCGAGCGGGCGCAGGCAGGCGTCTATGGGCGCAACGCCTTCCGTACGCAGGACGTGGCCTTCCGCGAACGCTATTTCACGCACGTGACCGACGACGCCTACCGCATCGTCGACGCCCTGCGCGAACAGATCAGCTTTAGGCAGGGCAATTTGCTGCAGTTCGATACCGCCAGCTACAGCGGCCACTACGACGTCATCTTTTGCCGCAACCTGCTGATTTACTTCGACAAGCCGACCACGCGCGCGGCCATCGACAAGCTGTCCGCCCTGCTGGCCGACGATGGCATGCTGTTAGCTGGCTATGCGGAAGTGCCGTCGTTTTGCCAGAACGGCTTTACGCCACTGCAATACCGCCAAGCCTTTGCCCTGAAGAAGGAAACGGCGGCACCGGCTGCCACCGTGCAAGTGCTGCCGCTGGCGAGTGCGCCTACTCTGCGCAGCGTGCTGCCGGCAGCAAAGCGCGCGGCCGTGCTTGCACCGCCCAGCGCGCCTGCGGCGCCGCGCACGCGCCCCGTGTCCGTGCTCGCTCCCTCGACGGCACCAGCAGCAGCGACGCCAGCCGATTTGCTGGCCGAAGCGCGCTTGCTGGCGGACCGTGGCCAACTGCGCGAGGCAGGTGAAAAATGCCACGCCCACCTGGCACGCGCACCCGAGGCCGCGGAAGCGTATTTCATGCTGGGCATAATCAGTGAACTGGCCGGCAAGATGGACCTGGCCGACGACTACTGGCGCCGCTGCATCTACCTGCAGCCGGACCACTACGAAGCGCTGTGCCACCTGGCCCTGCTGGCCGAACGCAATGGCAATCACACTGCCGCCACGACTCTGAAGGCGCGCGCGGCGCGCATCTACCAGCGCCGCCAGGCGTCCAACTAAGGGGCACGCATGACCAAGCGCATCGCCACCGATTCCCCCGCCACCATCGACGACTGCTGGAACCATATCGGCGTAGTCGGCGACCAGAGCTGTCCCAAGCTGCCAGCCTACGTGCATTGCCGCAACTGCGACGTGTATGCGGGCGCCGCCCAACGCAACCTGCAGCGGCCCGTGGACGAACACTACCAGCGCGACTGGGCCAGCCACTTCCGCCAGATTGACGCGGGCGGCGCAGTGTGCGACAGCTCGGCACTGGTATTTCGCATCGGGCGCGAATGGCTGGCGCTACCTACACAGGTGTTCGACTCCGTAGCGCCGCAAGCCACGCCGCACGCACTACCGCACCGCAGTGGTTTCGGCCTGTCCGGCATCGTCAATATCGGCGGCACGCTGTATCCGTGCATGTCGCTGGCACAACTGCTGGGTATCGACGAACAGGGCGCGCCACCGGCCAAGGGGCGCCACACCTTTGCGCGCCTGCTGCTGATGCGCTGGGAAGAGCAAGCCTACGCCCTGCCCGTAGCCGACCTGCACGGCATCGTGCGCTATGCATCGGGCAGCCTGCAAACACCTGCAGCCACCATCAACAAGGGCCTGTCGCGCTTTCTTTTGGGCGTCATCACCGAGGGCGACCTGCGTATCGGCTGCTTGGACACGGCGCTGATCGGCTTTCAACTTGCGAGACTATTACGATGAGCCAGGACCAGCACGGCGACCTGAGTGCCTTTTCCATGCTGGACCTGTTCCGTATGGAGGCCGACAGCCAGACCCAGATTCTCACCGATGGTTTGCTGGCCATGGAGCGCCATGCGGGCGACGCGGCCGCCGTCGAATCGATGATGCGCGCGGCGCACTCGATCAAGGGTGCCGCCGCCATCGTCGGCCTGCAAGTGGTCGTGCAACTGGCACATGGCATGGAAGACAGCTTTGTGGCCGCCCAGCATGGCCGTCTGAAGCTCACGCCAGAACGGGTTGACGTGCTACTGTCCGGCGTCGACCTGATCGTGCAGTTGTCACGCCTGGACGATGCGAGCGCCGAAGCGTGGCTGGCAAGCAACGCGGCGCAGATCGACCAGACCCTGAAGGCCATCGCCGGCATCGCCGAGCTGCCCGAACTGCCGGCCCTGCCCTCGCCCATGCTGGCGCCAACGCCGGCAGCAAGGCGCTTGCCGCCTGAAACGGCTGAGCCGCAAGCGCAGGTGGCCGGCGACTTCGCGGGCGAAGAAATGGAGTCGACGACCGCACCCGCGCTGCGGGCCAGCACGCCAGCCAAGGCCCCGGCGCAGAATTTCGACAAATTGCTGTCGCTGGCCAGCGAATCGCGTATCAATGCGCACCAGATGCACCCGTTTGTCGGTGCCCTGCAGCGCTTCAAGCGCAACCAGAGCAGCCTGTTTTGCGCCATCGAGCAGCTGCACGAGGCCATAGCCCGATGCGGCGACCCGACCCTGATGGAAAAATCACTGCTGGCACTGCACAAGACACAGCCTCTGAAGCAGTTCATGCTGGAGCACATCGCCGACATCGAAGCCTATGAGCGGCGCCTGCTGGCCGTCTCGCAAGGCATGGTCGAGGAAGTGCTGGCCCTGCGCATGCGTCCTTTCCGCGACGGCATCCACGCGTTTCCCCGCATGGTGCGCGACCTGGCGCGCAGCCTGGGCAAGGAAGTGCAACTGGAAATCGACGGCGAAGATACCCTGGTCGACCGCGACATCCTGGCGAAGATCGAAAGCCCGCTGAACCACATGCTCAGGAATGCCATCGACCATGGCATGGAAGGCCCATACGAGCGCATCGAGGCCGGCAAGGCAGCGCTGGGCACGGTCCGCTTGGAGGCGCGCCACCGCGCCGGCATGCTCAGCATCGAGATCAGCGACGACGGACGCGGCGTCGACCTGGAAAAAATTCGCCAGTGCGTCATCGCGCGCAAGATGGCCAGTCCCGCCATGGCTGGCGCACTATCGCCGGGCGAGTTGCTGGAATTTCTGTTCTTGCCTGCCTTCAGCCTGAAAGCGACGGCCAACGAGCTATCCGGGCGCGGCGTAGGCCTCGATATCGTACACGAGACGATACGCCAGCAAAACGGCACGGTGCGCCTGGAATCAGAACCCGGTCGGGGATTCCGCGCCCTGATTACCCTGCCGCTGACGCAATCGATCGTGCGCGCGCTGGTGATCGACGTGCAGGGCGAAGCCTACGCCATCCCCATCGTCAAGGTGGAAAGCGTGGTGCGCCTGCCGCAAGCGGCCATCCATACGCTGGAAAACAAGCAGTTCTTTGAACTCAAGGGCGAGCATCTGGGTCTGGTGTCGGCGGCGCAGGTGCTGGAACTGGGCACAGCGCCCAGCAGCGCCGACGATTTGGCTGTCGTGGTGATCGGGCGCGGCAAGCAAAGCTATGCGCTGGTGGTTGACGCCATCCGCGGCGAACAAAGCCTGGCGGTGCAGGCCATCGACCCGATTTTTGGCAAGATGCGCGATATCTCCGCCGCCGCCCTGCTCGATAATGGCGAACCGGTGCTGATCCTCGATGTACCCGACCTGCTGCTATCGATCGACAAGCTGCTGCACGAGGGCGGCCTGCACCAGCTGGCGCAGGCGGGCCACGCGCAGCAGCGCCGCGCCAAGCGCATCCTGGTGGTCGACGATTCGCTGACGGTGCGCGAAATGGAGCGCAAGCTGCTGCTGGCGCGCGGCTTCGAAGTCGATGTGGCCATCGACGGTATCGACGGCTGGAACGTAGTGCGCAGCAGCGAGTACGACCTGGTGATCACCGATGTGGACATGCCGCGCATGGACGGCATCGAACTGGTCTCGCTGATCAAGAAGGATCTACACCTGCACAAGCTGCCGGTGATGATCGTCTCGTACAAGGACCGTCCGGAAGACCGCGCGCGCGGCCTGTCCGCTGGCGCCGACTATTATCTGACCAAAGGCAGCTTCCACGACGAGACCTTGCTCGACGCGGTGGCGGACCTGATAGGAGATGCCCGCATATGAGCTTTACTTCATGAAAATTGCCATTGCCAACGATGTCGCCATGGCCGCCGAAGCCCTGCGCCGGGTAGTAGCGAGCACGCAGGAACACCAGGTGCTGTGGATAGCGCGCACGGGACTCGAAGCGGTGCGCATGTGCGAGGGCAACCGCCCCGACCTGATCCTGATGGATCTGAACATGCCGGAGATGGATGGCGTCGAGGCGACGCGCCTGATCATGGAGCAAAACCCATGCGCCATCCTGGTCGTCACCGGGCGTCCGCAAGACAATGTCAACCAGGTCTTCCGTGCGTTAGGCGCCGGCGCGCTCGACGTGACTGCTACCCCAGTGCTGCAGGGACAAGTGGGCGGCGACAGCGAACTGCTGGCCAAGATCAAGACCATCGGCAAGCTGATACGCCACAGCACCGAAGTGCCGCCACTACGCCAGGTGCAAGCCAATGGCGAACGCGGCGACGGCCAAGCCACCACCCTGGTGGCCATAGGCGCCTCAACGGGCGGGCCGTCAGCGGTGGCCAAGGTGCTGTCCGGCTGGACGGCGCCGCCCGGCTGTGCCATCGTGGTGGTGCAACATATCGATGCAAGCTTCGCCTCGCATTTTGCGAAATGGCTGGACGATCAATTGGACATGCCGGTGCGCGTGATCGCCGAAGGCGACGAACTGGTAGCAGGCAGCGTGTTGGTCGCCAAGACCAATGATCACCTGCTGCTAGATCAAAATTATCGTTTGGGTTACGATGCAGCACCACGCGACTATGTTTACCGTCCGTCGGTCGATGTCTTCTTTCATTGCGTGGCCCAGCACTGGCGCGGCGACGCCATTGGCGTGTTGCTCACAGGCATGGGCCGCGATGGCGGCGACGGCTTGCTGGCGATGCGCCGCGCGGGCAAGACGACGATAGCGCAAGACCAGGCCAGCAGTGCCGTATATGGCATGCCGCGCGCGGCGGCAGAACTCGATGCGGCGCAGCACATCCTGCCGTTGGATAGAATAGGCGCCAACCTGCGCAGCCGCCTGGGTGCAAAACTCAACCATGGGTGGGAACCCTCCCCCAACATCTGAAAAGAATGTAATGCCAGAATTTTCCTCTAGTTTCGCCCTGCATGAGCCCGCATTGACAGAATTTAAGGTCAGCGTGCTGCTGGTGGACGACCAGTTGATCATTGCCGAAGCGATCCGGCGCATGCTGAGCGACCAGCAGGACATCGAATTTCATTACGTGACTGACGCCACGCAGGCGCTGGACATGGCGCTGCGCTTGCAACCGACTGTCATCTTGCAAGACCTGGTGCTGCCGGGCATCGACGGCTTCACGCTGATCCAACTGTACCGCGAAAACGCGGTGCTGGCGCATGTGCCGGTGATCGTACTGTCGGCCAAGGATGACCCGAAACTGAAGGCCCACAGCTTCACCGTCGGTGCCAATGATTATGTGGTGAAACTGCCGGATCGCCTGGAATTGCTGGCGCGCATACGCCACCATTCCAACGCGCACATCAGCCGCCTGCAGCGCGACCAGGCATTTCGTTTCCTGCGCGAGAGCCAAAAAAACCTGGCCGATGCAAATATTGAATTGCAGAAACTAGCCGCTCTCGATAGCTTAACGGGCATCGCCAACCGCCGCCGCTTCGATGAAACCTTGCAATTTGAATGGCAGCGTGGCCAGCGCGACAAGACAGCGCTCAGTCTGCTTTTTTGCGATATCGACGATTTCAAGAGCTACAACGATCACTTCGGCCACCTGGCGGGCGACCTTGGCCTGAAAAAAGTAGCCGCCGTGCTGACCGAACATTTAAAGCGCCCGGCCGACCTGGCGGCCCGCTATGGGGGCGATGAGTTCGCGCTGATCCTGCCCGAAACGGAGGCGGCAGGCGCTTTGCTGATCGCCGAAGCGTGCCGGCGTCACCTGGAGGGCTTGCGGATCGAGAATCCGGCGTCCCACCAGGGCATCGTCAGCATCTCAATCGGCGTGGCGACTATGATGCCTTCACCGAACTCGTCGGTCGAGCAACTGATCAACCACGCCGACCAGGCCCTGTACGCGGCCAAGCGCGGCGGACGCAACAGCGTGTTGAGCGCCGATGACGTCGAGGACTGATTTTTAACTGAAGGAAAGTGAAGCATGAGCACACAACTGGACAATGTCAGCGTCGTCACAAAGTCGAATATCTATTTTGACGGCAAGTGCGTCTCGCACAACGTCATCTTGGCCGATGGTACGAAGAAAAGCGTAGGCGTGATTTTCCCGTCATCGTTGCGCTTCAGCACGGGCGCACCAGAAACGATGGAAATCGTCGGCGGCCTGTGCAAGGTACGCCTAGCTGACGCCAGTGAATGGAACAGCTATGGCGCGGGTCAAGAATTCAAGGTGCCCGGCAATAGCTATTTTGATATCGAAACCGTCGAAACTGTCGACTATGTCTGCCACTTTGCTTAATTAGACAAACACAGGCTCAGGTGATAGGCGCACGCCATATTTCGCCTCTACATCATCCTGTATCGCTGCCGCCAGCCGGGTAATGTCCGCGCCACGAGCGCCACCATTATTCACCAAAACGAGTGCCTGCTTGGGATACACTCCCACAGGCCCAAGGTTTTTCCCCTTCCAGCCACACTGATCGATCAGCCAGCCGGCCGCCAGTTTTTCCGTGCCATCGGCTTGTGCATGGTGCACGAGCGTGGGGAAACGTTCCAACAAGGCAAGACATTGCTCTCTTGGCACAACAGGGTTCTTGAAAAAGCTGCCTGCATTGCCGATCACGGCCGGGTCGGGCAATTTACGCCGGCGTATCGCCATCACCGTTTCAGCCACTTGTTGCGGCGTCGGCTCGGCAAGATGGCGCTCGGCCAAGGCATTTGCCAGTTCAGCGTAGCGCAAATTCGGCTGCCACTGGGCTGGCAAGGCGAACGTCACTTCCAGCACGATCAGCTCGCGCCCGTCTGCCTGCTTGAAGATACTGTCGCGGTAGGCGAAGCGGCAAGCGTCGCGGTCCATGTCGAAGACTATGCCGCTGGCGCTATGCATGACGCTCACGCTATGCAGATAATCCTTGATTTCGAGACCATACGCGCCAATATTCTGGATAGGCGCCGCGCCCACGGTGCCGGGGATCAGCGACAAGTTTTCCAGTCCGCCCACGCCTTGCGCGAGGGTCCACTGCACGAAGTCGTGCCAGTTTTCACCGGCGGCGGCCGTGACGAGGATGGTCTCGAAATCCGCCTGTGCCAGGCGCATGCCGCGCGTGGCCATGTGCAGCACAGCGCCAGGAAAGTCGCCAGTCAGGACGATGTTGCTGCCGCCGCCCAGTATCAAACGGGGCATGGAAGAGAGCGAGCAATCTTGCAACGCCGCCTGCAATTGGGCTTGCGACGTGATGCGTATATAGGCGGCCGCGTTGGCCGTGATGCCGAAGGTGTTCAGGCGCTGGAGGGGGTAATTGTGTTCGATGGTGTACTCTGCAGACAAGGGATAGCGATTATTTTGCTCGATTATAGAATGAAACCGACAAAAAACCAGCGCAGGACAAGGGCAGGTCGTCCGTTGTCCGTTAAAATGTCGCATCTTTAACGAGGCTGTGCCATTTTGCAAAGAATGCGCGCGCCCGGCGCGCTACCAGCGCGTTCGCTCCAACACGAAAGGAACAGACCATGCCATCATTTGATGTAGTCTCCGAAGCCGATATGATCGAAGTCAAGAACGCAGTCGAGCAATCGAACAAGGAAATCACGACCCGCTTCGACTTCAAGGGCAGCGACGCACGCGTCGAACACAAGGAAAACGAATTGACCGCATTTGCCGATTCGGAATTCCAGCTCAGCCAGGTGCGCGACGTACTGACGAACAAATTGACAAAACGCAAGGTCGATGTGCGCTTCCTTGACGAAGGGGACATCAAGAAGATCGGCGGTGACAAGGTCAAGCAGATCATCAAGATCAAAAATGGCATCGAATCGGATGATGCCAAGAAAATCGTGCGTGTCATCAAGGATAGCAAGATGAAAGTACAAGCGAGCATTCAGGGCGAAGCAGTGCGCGTCACGGGCGCCAAGCGCGACGACCTGCAAGCGGCCATGACCATGCTGCGCAAGGACGTGCCCGACATGCCGCTCGAATTTAACAATTTCCGCGATTAATTTCGATGAGGCGCGCGATCCGGCATGCGCGTGCACCGGCATGGTCGCAAGCTGCCTCGGAGAGGTCTGCCCGCTTGGGGTAGAATTGACGCTGCGCACAGCTACATGTGTCCGCGCGCCTTAGCGGCAGCGGGCTTGACCGTGCATCTGGCTCAGTGATAACCATGGTAGTCTAAGGATAGCAATGAAACGTGTTGATGATTTCCGCCTGCGATTTGGCAAAAAAGAATATGTGCCCATCATGATAGGCGGAATGGGTGTGGATATTTCCACGTCGGAGCTGGCCCTGGAAGCGGCACGGCTGAACGGTATCGGGCATATCTCCGATGCCATGGTGGAAGATGTGTCGGATCGTCGCTTCGATACCACCTACGTCAAAGACAAGACGAAACTGTACAAGTTCAACATCAATAACAGCGACAAGGCCGTAGTGCAGTTCGACCTGGGCCGCCTGGCGGAAGCACAACGCCGGCATATCGGCAGCACCATGGAAGCAAAAAAAGGCGATGGCTTGATTTTCGTCAATTGCATGGAAAAACTGACCATGAACGGCCCCCGCGAAACCTTGCGCGTGCGCCTCAATGCGGCGCTGGACGCCGGCATCGACGGCATCACGCTGTCGGCCGGTTTGCACTTCGGCTCGTTTGCCTTGATGGCGGACAATCCGCGCTTCCGTGATGCCAAACTAGGCATCATCGTCTCGTCCGTACGCGCCCTGCAGATTTTCCTGCGCAAGAACGCCAAGCTGGACCGCCTGCCCGACTTCATCATCGTCGAGGGACCATTGGCTGGCGGGCACCTGGGTTTCGGCATGGACTGGGCAAATTACGACTTGCACACGATTACTGCGGAACTGCTGGCCTATCTGAAAGCAGAACAGCTCGATATCCCTCTGATCGCCGCTGGCGGCATCTTCACGGGCAGCGATGCCGTCTCTTTCCTGGAAGCAGGCGCAGCTGGCGTGCAAGTGGCAACACGTTTTACCGTCACCGAGGAATGCGGTCTGCCACCCAAGGTCAAGCAGGAATATTACAGAGCCTCGGAAGAAGACATCATCGTCAACAGCGTTTCACCGACCGGCTACCCAATGCGCATGCTCAAAGGCACGCCCGCCATCGGCGCCGGCATCCGTCCAGGCTGCGAATCGTATGGCTATTTGCTCGACGCGACAGGTAACTGTGCCTACATCAATTCCTACAACCGCGAAGTGGCGGCTCATCCCGAGCAAAAAACCGTCGTCGTGATGGACAAGACTTGCCTGTGCACGCACATGCGCAACTTCAACTGCTGGACCTGCGGCCACTACACGTATCGCCTGAAGGACACTACGCACAAGCTGGACAATGGCGAATATCAGATCCTGACGGCCGAACACGTCTTCAAGGACTATCAATTCAGCGTCGACAACCAGATCGCCCTGCCGGAAAAAGAAGTGCAGGCCTGAATCTTCTCAGCCTGAAATAAAAATGGCGCAGCTTGCGAAGGCTGCGCCATTTTTTATACCTGTCACATTGCCAGCAATGCCCGTTCGATCCGTTCGAACTTGGGCCGCTGCAGCACTTCCTCCTGCACGCAAGCCTCCTGCAAAGCCTGCAAGATGGGCAAAGGAGTCGTACAGTGCACGAGCAACTCGCCCAGCAGCACACCAAAGGCGCGCACCTCTATACCCTGCAGCAAGTGTCCTTGCGGCGAGTCGGGCGCAAACATGGACGCTGCGCCAAAGTCGCCCAGCAGACAGGTGCCACCATGCGCATGCAAGATATTGTGGCCATACAAATCGCCATGCACGATACCGCGCGCATGCAGCTGACACATGGCCGACGCGATGCCATGGGCAATTGCCAGCACTTGTGGCACATCAAAGCGCACGCCATCGGCATACACATCGCGCGTGCATGACGCCAGGCTCGGCGGTCCCGCCAGATTGCCGAAAGCAGCGTCGATGAGCGGCATGACGAGCCCGGATGCACCTTGTGGATGCGCATCAAGCGCTCCAATGATAGGAATCAGGCTAGCATGGGCACCGGCGCTGATACAGGCAGCCATTTCGCTGCGCGGCAAGCCGTCACTGGTCATCGCACCCTTGAACACTTTGACGGCGACATCAGTGCGCTCATCGAGCGTTGCGCGATAAATCACGCCTGAAGCACCCTCGCCCAGCTGCTGCCCTAATGCGAGACGCTGCCACGCCACGCCAGCTGCGCCGGCATCGGCCAGCGCCGCCAGTTCCCGACCTTCAGTCAAGGGATTGCCCGCATACGCGAGCCAGCTCAGGCGTGGCAAAGACAGCAGGCAGTCGGGAAGCGCAGTGTAGCGGTTAGCGGCGATACGCACCAGTTCGAGCTGGCGGCAGTTCGCCAGGGAAGCCGGCAAGCTGGTCAAGCAATTTCCCGCCAACATGAGTTTCTGCAATTCACGGCAATTGCCTAGCTCATCGGGCAACACTTCGATGGCATTGTCGGTCAGCGTCAGCCAACGTAGTCCCGCCGGCAATGCTGCAGCCGGCACCGTGCGTATGCGGTTCGCCTTGAAGCCGATCATGCTCAGTTTCTGGCAGGAACCGAGTATGGCAGGCAAGGTGATGAACAGATTATCCGAACAAAAAATGATGCGCAACTGGTGCAGGCGCGGCAAATCGTCGGGTAGGGAGGATAGCGCATTGCCGGATAAATCTAGGATTTCAAGGCTATCGGCCAGATCGAAGATCTCACGAGGAAAGTCGGTCAAGCCGCAGGACAGCTTCAAGCGGCGCACGCCGGCCAGTTCACCAGTGCGCAATTGTTCCAGTGTATGCAAAGTAGACAAAATATCCCTTTCAAAAACCCGCCAATATGACATGGCTAAAACCGGCAGACGAAAAAAAACCCCACCATTGCTGGTGGGGTTTTTCTCAAGGTGCAACAGCCGGGAGCTGTTGCACCAAATAACAAGCCTGACGATAACCTACTTTCACACTGGTTGCAGCACTATCATCGGCGCAAAGTTGTTTCACGGTCCTGTTCGGGATGGGAAGGGG
>NZ_JBNYXR010000024.1:0-35684 GCF_051380805.1 Janthinobacterium paucivorans | reverse complement strand
AAGGTCACGGCAAACCAACGCCTACAAGCCCCATAAATACATGGCCTACAAGGTTGCTTGATGGCAGCCTGTTGCTTAACTTGGGTGGATTGGGTCGGACCCTCAGGGTCCGACCCCAGTCCTGGTTCTTGGGCTAAAAATAGCATCACCAACACACTAACTGAACGGCATTAGCCGCATAGCGGGCACTTTTTACTCCAGAACCTGCCGGACGACGACGCCTAAGCCTGGGCCAGGGCCTTGACCAGCGCCTGGTCGGCCACCTGGCACGGTCGGATGCGTATCAACTTGCGGTACAGCGGTGGCATGGCGTTGCACAGCGCCAGCAACGCGTCTTGCGTCATGGCCGGGCGCACGTACTGGAATTGTGCCGGATTATTCTCCGGCAGCGCGCCTTCCATGGTCGAGCCGTAGGCGCCCAGAGTCATGAAACTGGCGGCGCTGTCGTCCGGGCCGACGGCCAGCACGAAAGTGCCATGCTTGGGGTGGCCCAGGTAGCTTTTGATTTCTTCCTGCAGCGCCGGCTCGGCGCCGGCCATCAATTCATAACGCAATTGCGCGTACTGGCGCGTGCATTCCATGAATGGCGTGCGGATGGGCGAACGCGCCAGCTGGCCCGGCATGCACAGCAGCAGGTTGCCAAAGGAATCGAGCAAGGCCGCCGCATCGCCCTGGCCGCCATCGCGCACGTCCTGCTCCATGGCCGCCTGCAGGAATGGTGCCAGGCCAGCGTCGGGCGCATGCGGGTCGCAGCGGTAGGTCAGGGCATCGGGATAGCGGCGGCGCAAGGCGCGCACCACGGCGTGCTCGGACGGCAAGGTAACAGGATCGCGCCGGGGCCCATCGTCGCCGGCACTCAGCAGTTGCATCACCTGGGCCGATGTCGCTTCGAATACCAGCGAGCACAGTGCTTGCGTCGCCTCGTGGATGCTCTTGCCGATGAAAAAAGATTTGGGCGCGGCACCGGACGGCCCGCGCGCATACTCGGTCGCGCCGCGCACGGCCGGGTAGCAAAAGCTGCGGCCAGCCTGCGCCTGCAGCGGCGCTGGCAAGGCCGTGAACGTGGCAGCGCCATCGTAATTGATGCCCGCCTTGGCGTCGGACGCGGCCACCACCACGTTGAAACCGGCTGCCAATATCGCCCCCGTGCACATGCAGCAGGGGTCGAGCGAGGTGACGATGGTCAGCTCACCCGGCGCCGGCAAGGGCGTGCCCTTGGCCCGCTCGGCGAAATACCAGTCCACCAACTGGCGCTCGCCATGCGCGGTAGGGTCGAACACCAGGCCCCGGCGCACGACGTTGTTGTGCATCGATTGCAGCACATTGCCGGCGCCATCGAGCAGCACGCCGCCCACGCCGAACGTACCCTGCGTCTTGGCAGCCATGGCTTCGGCCGCAGCGATGGCAACGGCGGCCTGGATGTCGATCGTCTTGTTCAAGCGCAGCCTGTTACTTCATGTCCAGGTCGGAATTGCCGAAACCGTGTGGCAGCAGCCAGCCCGCCGTCACTTCCATGATGTCGTTTTTCAGGTTCGTCAGGATCACCGGCAAATCGGCACCGCCCATCTCGAACATCACCTGGCGGCAGGCGCCGCATGGAGAGATCGGTTCTGCCGTATCGCCTGTGACGGCCAGTTTGGCGAAGTCGCCCGGCTTGCAGCCATGCGCGATGGCGCTGAAAAAAGCCGTGCGCTCAGCGCAGTTGCACAGGCCATAGGCGGCATTTTCCACGTTACAGCCACGGAAAATGCGGCCATCCTTGCACAGCAACGCCGCGCCTACCTTAAAACGCGAATACGGCGCGTAGGCCAGTTCACGGCCAGCATTGGCTTCGGCGATCAGTTCTTGGTTGTTCATTTGATTATTTACCTGTAAAACCCGCAAAGGCCGGGGTCGTACCCTCAGGGTACGACCCCAGACCCTGCTTTAGGGCTAAAAATAGTTATGCTCGAATGGTGCGGTAAATTACCGGGCTGGCCGTCAACGCCACTGCGCTGATCGCATACGCTTCCTGTATTTCCTTGACGGCTTGCTGCGCCGCCGCTTGCGTGCGCGCATGCACCATGGCCAGCGGCTGGCCAACGGCCACTTGCTCGCCCAGTCCCACCAGGTCCGTCAGGCCGACAGCGAAATCGATGCTGTCGCTCGGACGACGACGCCCGCCGCCCAGGGCGACGACGGCCAGGCCAATGCCGCGGCAATCGCGCACATGCGCGTAACCGCCTGTGAGCGCCGGCACCGGCACGACGAATGGTGCTTTTTCCAGGTATTTGTCCGGCTTCTCGAGCAAATCAGCCGGACCACCGAGGGCGCACACCATGCGCGAGAAACGCTCGGCCGCTTCACCCGAATGTAGCGCCGCCATCAATTTCATGCGCGCCTCTTCTTCGGTGGCCGCCAGGCCACCCAGCACCAGCATCTCGGCGCACAGCGCCAGCGTCACTTCATGCAAGCGCGCGGGACGCGAACGCCCGGTCAGGTAATCCATGGCACCGCGCACTTCCAGCGCATTGCCTGCGTACGGCGCCAGCGATTCGTTCATGTCCGTCAAAATCGCCGACGTCTGCATGCCCGCGCCATTGCCCACGGCGACGATACTCTGGGCCAGTTCCACCGATTTTTCGTAGGTCGGCATGAAGGCGCCCGTGCCTACTTTCACGTCCATCACCAGCGCATCCAGGCCTGCCGACAGTTTCTTCGACAGGATGGAGCCGGTGATCATGGCCACCGATTCTACCGTGGCAGTGACGTCGCGAATGCTGTAAAAACGCTTGTCGGCCGGCGCCAGCTGCGCTGTCTGGCCGATGATGGCCACACCAACGTCCTTGACCACTTGACGGAACAATGCATTGTCCGGCACCGTGCAATAGCCGGGAATGGCGTCGAATTTGTCCAGGGTGCCACCGGTGTGGCCCAGGCCGCGGCCCGAGATCATCGGCACATAGCCGCCGCACGCGGCGACCATGGGACCCAGCAGCAGGGACACCACATCGCCCACGCCGCCCGTCGAATGCTTGTCGACGACAGGACCGGGCAGGTTCAGCAAACGCCAGTCCAGCACCTGGCCGGAATCGCGCATGGCGAGGGTAAACGCGACGCGTTCGTCCATGTTCATGTCATTAAAATAGACGGCCATGCCCAGCGCCGCGATCTGGCCTTCGCTGACGCTGCCGTCAGTGATGCCACGCACGAAAAACTGGATTTCCTCGGTGCTCAGCACGCCCTGGTCGCGCTTCTTGCGGATGATTTCTTGGGTTAAAAACATCGAATAACTCCAATAAAAATAGGTTTGGGGTCAGTCCCGACGGGGGAATGTGCTTCAATGGAGCACATTCCGATCACGAAATGACCGACCCCGGCTCTTTGCCCCTGGGGTTAGCGAATTTACTGGCGCTCATAAATCACGCCAAAACCCTTAACTGAACGATATTAGGGTCTGACCCCAGCTTCACAATGCCAGTTATCAGTCAGTTAAACACCGTAAGGTATCCACACGTTTTTCACTTGCGACGCATGCGCCAGCACGGCGCGGCCACCGCTTTGGGCGGCACTGTACCAGTCGCGGCCTCTGGCGCCACCGACCCAGGTGCGCTTCAGGGTAGCGGCCGACAGGCGCTCGACTTCCGCGCAACCGTCGGCCGAGCCGTCATGGCGCCAGACGGCATCGATGTCGGCATGCGTGGCCAGGGTGCGCGCCAGTTCATCGGCGTTGCCGCTGATGATGTTGACGACGCCGCCCGGCAAGTCGGAGGTATCGAACACCTGGTACAGGTCCAGCGCGGACAAGGGATGCGCTTGCGACGGCACCACCACCACGCGGTTGCCCAGCGCGATGGCCGGCGCTACCAGCGAAATGAAGCCAAGCAATGGCGCTTCATTCGGGCAGACGATGCCGATCACGCCTATCGCTTCGTTCAGTGCGACGGTGATGCCCTTGGTGGGCGGCTGATGCGCCAGGCCATCGTACTTGTCGGCCCAGGCGGCGTAGTAGAACAGGCGTTCGATCGATGCCTGCACTTCCTTCTCCGGATTTTTACTGCCCGTCATGGCGGCGATGCGGGCGGCAAATTCGTCGGCGCGCGCCGCCAGGTTTTCGGCGATGTAGTACAGCACTTGCGCGCGGTTGTGCGCCGTGGCACTGCTCCAGCCAGACGCTTTATGGGCCGCTTCGACGGCGTTGCGGATATCCTTGCGGCTGCCCACGCCCACTTCGGCCAGCAAGGCGCCATTGGCGCCAAATACAGGCGCGCTGTAAGCGCTGTCAGGGCGCGCCTGCTTGCCGCCAATGTACATCTTGGCCGTGCGGTCGATGGCGAACGGATCGGCTGGCGCCGGTTTCGCATTCCCTTTCGCCTTCGCTTCCACTACTGGCAAAGCCGGACGCGCATCTTCGGCCAGGGCCGTCATGTATTCGAGCATGCCTTCGCGGCCGCCTTCGCGGCCAAAGCCCGATTCGCGGTAGCCGCCGAAGCCGCAAGCGGCGTCGAACTGGTTGGCGCTGTTGATCCACACCACGCCGGCCTTGATGGCCGGAGCGATATCGAGGGCCAGGCTGATCGACTCGGTCCACACGCTGGCAGCCAGGCCGTACACCGTATTGTTCGCCAGCTGTACCGCTTCGGGCGGGGTGCGAAAGCTCATGGCCACGAGCACGGGGCCAAAGATTTCAGCCTGTGCCACGGCAGCAGACGTCGACGCGCCCGTGATCAGGGTAGGCGGGAACCACGCGCCGTCTGCCGGCAGTTCGCACGCGGGCTGCCATACGTCGCAGCCTTCGGCACGGGCCGAATCGACCAGCGCGGCGATGCGCTGGCGCTGCACCGGATCGACCAGCGCGCCCACGTCCATCGATTTATCCAGGGGCGAACCGAGGCGCAGGTTTTGCATGCGCGCGCGTACCTTGTTCAGGAAGCGCTCCTCGATCGATTCCTGCACCAGCAGGCGCGAACCGGCGCAGCAGACTTGTCCCTGGTTGAACCAGATTGAGTCGACCAGACCTTCCACGGCGCTGTCCAGATCTGCATCCTCGAAGACGATGAAGGGCGACTTGCCGCCCAGCTCCAGCGACAGCTTCTTGCCGCTGCCGGCCGTCGCGACACGAATCAAACGACCCACTTCGGTGGAACCCGTAAAGGCGATCTTGTCGACACCAGGGTGGTTGACGATGGCCGAACCGACGCGGCCGTCGCCGGTGACGATGTTGACTACGCCGGCCGGCACGCCCGCCTGCAGGCACAATTCGGCGAACAGCATGGCCGTCAGCGAGGTGAATTCGGCCGGCTTGAAGACGACCGTGTTACCGGCGGCCAGGGCCGGGGCGATTTTCCACGACAGCATCAGCAAGGGGAAATTCCATGGCACGATCTGGCCTACCACGCCCACCGCGCGATAGTCGGAAAACTCTTCCGATTGCAGCTGCGCCCAGCCGGCGTGATGGTAAAAATGGCGGGCGGCCAGCGGCAGGTCGATATCGCGCGTTTCGCGGATGGTCTTGCCGTTGTCCAGCGTTTCCAGCACGGCGAACAGGCGCGCATGCTTTTGCAGCAAACGGGCCAGCGCGTACATGACTTTCGCGCGGCCATGACCACCCATGCCTTGCCATACAGGCAGCGCGCGACGTGCCGCTTCCACAGCGCGCGCAACATCGGCGTCGCTCGCTTGCGTCAATTCAGCGAGGGCACTGCCGTCAGCCGGATTCGTCGAGGCGAACAGTTGCGCCGGCTCGCTCCAGGCATTGTCGATAAACAGGCCGAACTTGCGCTGATGGCCGTCGAGCCACGCCTGTGCTTCTTTTTGACTTTCGGGAGCAGGGCCGTAGTCCATAGTAGTGAGAATCTCGTTAATTGTAGGCATGACGAATGTTCTTTAAGGTTGTGCGTGACGATGATTGGCCGAGTAGCTGCCGGTGACGTAGTGCTCGAGCTGGCGCTCGATGTCGGTCAGCAGGCTGGAAGCGCCGATGCGGAACAGGTGCGGCTGCAGCCATTCATTACCCAGCTCTTCCTTCATCAGGGTCAGATACTGCAGCGCGCTCTTGGCCGAGCTGACGCCGCCGGCCGGCTTGAAGCCCACCTGAAAGCCCGTTTGCTCGTGGTATTCGCGGATCGTGCGCACCATCGTCAGGGCCACGGGAATGGTGGCGTTAACGCCCTCTTTCCCTGTGGACGTCTTGATGAAATCAGCGCCTGCCATCATGCAGACCCACGACGCCTTGGCCACGTTTTCCATCGTCAGCAAGTCGCCAGTGGCGAGAATTGCCTTCACGTGCGCTGCGCCGCAAGCCTTGCGGTAAGCCAGCATTTCGTCGTACAGCACCTGCCAGTTGCCATTCAAGACGTGCTGGCGCGTGATGACGATATCGATTTCCGAAGCGCCTGCCGCGACCGACAGTTCGATCTCGCGCAGCTTCGTTTCCATGCTCGTCAGGCCAGCCGGGAAACCGGTCGACACGGCAGCGATGGGCAAACGGCCCTGAATGACTTTCACGGCCGGTTGAATCATTTCGTGGTACACGCACACGGCGCCGGTGCTCAACTCGGTCAAGCCCAGCGCTGCCATCAGGTCGGCGCGCAGCGGGCGCATGGCCTTCATGCACAGGCGCTCGACGCGACCCGGCGTATCGTCGCCACCGAGGGTGGTCAAGTCGATCACCTCGATGGCCTTGACCAGCCAGGCAGCCTGGTATTCCTTTTTCACCGTACGGCGGTTCGCCAGGCTGGCCGCACGGCGGTCTGTCGCGGCGCGGTTGACGCGGATCTGGTTGATCCAGCCCAGGTCGAGGCCAACGGCCTCGTTACGCTTGAAGTCGGGGTGCATGAGTGTCATAACAAGCTGCTTCCATTAGCAAGTGGTGGCACGCCAAGATGCTTGGCGAGGGTTTGGCCAATATCGGAGAAGGTCTCGGAAATGCCCAGTGCGCGCGGGGCGATGCCGGGGCCGAAGAAAATCATCGGTATATGTTCACGGGTATGGTCGGAGCCGGGCCAGGTAGGGTCGCAGCCATGGTCGGCGGTGATCACGACGAGGTCACCATCTTTGAGCTTGGCGATGAATTCCGGCAGGCGCGCATCCATTTCGCGCAGCGCATCGGCATAGCCCTCGACGTTGCGGCGGTGGCCGAACGACTGGTCGAAATCGACGAAGTTGACAAAAGTAAGCGACTTGTCCTGCACTTCATCGGCCGTTTTCAACAGCGCTTCAAACAGCGCCATGTTGTCGACGCCCTTGACGACGCGCGAAATGCCCTGGGTCGCGAAAATGTCGCTGATCTTGCCCAGACCGACAACTTCGCCGCCCGCATCCTTGACGTGATCGAGCAAGGTCTTGCTTGGCGGCGCGACGGCATAGTCGTGGCGGTTGCTGGTGCGCGTGTAGTTGCCATTGCTGCCGGTGAACGGACGGGCGATGACGCGGCCAATGTTGTACGGTTCCACCAGTTTGAAAGCCATTTCGCACACGGCATACAGACGCTCCAGGCCAAACGATTCTTCATGCGCGGCGATCTGCATCACCGAGTCGCCCGAGGTATAGATAATCAGCTTGCCGGTAGCGACGTGTTCATCGCCATGCTTGTTGATGATGTCCGTGCCCGAGGCATGGCAGTCGCCCAGGAAGCCGGGCACGCCCGACATGGCTTTGAGCTTGTCGGTCAGGTCGGCGGGGAAGGACGGCGTGGTGCGGGGGAAGTAGCCCCAGTCGAATTCGACGGGCACGCCGGCGATTTCCCAGTGGCCGCTCTGCGTGTCCTTGCCGGTGGAGCGCTCGCGCGCCGCGCCGTAGGCGCCGGTGAAACCGTCGCGCTGGTCGAAGCCCACGGCCCATTCGCCGCTGGCGAGGTGCGCCGCTGCGCCCAGTCCCAGGCGTTCCATGTTCGGGAGTTTCAAGGTCTTGCCGCTTTTGGCGACAGTGCTGGCAATGTGGCCAAAGGTATTGGCACCTGCGTCGCCATACTTGGCAGCGTCTGGCGTCGCGCCAAGGCCGAAGGAATCAAGCAGGAGGATAAATGCGCGTGACATGATAAGGCTCGCTTTGTGGAGGATGCGGACAGTGTAGGCCGGATTTTTCCGGCCTGCCGCGCGGCAGCGCCGATGATCAGCGCGCCGCTACTGCATAAAAAATGAAACGTTTTACAATCTTAGGCTTGCGGTTTTTCAGCCACTTTGGCCAGGAAAGCGAGGATCAGCTTGACCAGGTCTTTCGCGCCAATGGCCGCGTATTTCAAGGTTTGCTCGTGCGACAGGGCGAATGGCGACATGCCTTCGGCCAGGTTGGTGATGACCGACACGCCCACCACTTTCAAGTCGCAATGACGGGCCGAGACCACTTCCGGCACCACCGACATGCCGACCGTGTCGGCGCCCAGGCGGGCCATCATGCGGATTTCGGCGGCCGTCTCGAAGTTCGGACCTGGGTAGGCGACGAATACGCCTTCGTGCAGGGTGATGCCGCTGGCGGCCGCCGTGTCCTTGACTTGTTGGCGCAGTTCGGCGTCATAGGCGTTGGCCATGCTGAAGAAGCGCGGGCCAAAGCGGTCATCGTTGGGGCCGACCATCGGCGTGCCTGGCAGCAGGTTGATATGGTCGCTGATGGCCACCAGGCTACCGGCGTCCACTTCAGGGCGCAAGGAACCGGCGGCGTTGGTGACGAACAGCATTTCGCAGCCCAGCAGCTTCAGGGTGCGGATAGCGCTCGTCATCACGCCCATGCCATAGCCTTCATAAAAGTGGCCACGGCCCTTCATGCAGACGACGGCGACGCCCGACAGGGTGCCGACTACCAGTTCGCCAGCGTGACCGTGCACGGTGCTGATCGGGAAACCTGGCAATTCGTCAAAGCTGATGCTGACGGCATCCGTCATCTGCTCGGCCAACACACCGAGGCCGGAGCCGAGGATCATTGCCACGCGCGGCTTGAAATTTTCTGGGATGCGGGCACGGATGATTTCGGCGGCGTAGAAAGGGGTGTTATTCGACATGGTTATCCTCTGATTGGCTAATGATGATGGTGCGGCCTGCGCGGCGGTGTACGCATAGTATCGCGCCCAGGTATCGGGTATGTAAGGGTGTTGCTGGACTATCCAGATGCGTATTGCCACTATTTTCCGCCACTATGCATCAAACGGATTATGTATGGCAAATACCATTTTTCTTGCCCATTTATACAATTCAAATATAAATGGCCGATATTATAGTCTAGGCAGGCACTCACCTGCCAGCGCCCACACGGCCCTTGCGATGTGCGCAAAATACCTGTGTACAAGCTGTATACGCGCACTTTCCCGGCATGACTGAGGCGAAATTGGCACAAGCTTCCTATGCAGGCTAAATACAAGCCAAATACAAGCTTGACAGAAAAAAGACAAATGTTTACAGTTTTAGACAAATGTTTAGAACTTCCGCGACTACCTTGTGACCGATCCCAATAAAAAAGACCAGCTATACACGCTGATACGCAACAACCCCTTCATCTCGCAGCAAGACCTGGCGAGCGAACTGGGCTTGTCGCGCTCGGCCGTTGCCGGCCATATCGCCGGACTGATACGTGAGCGCCGTTTGCTGGGACGCGCCTACGTACTCCCCGACAGCCGCCCCGTGCTGTGCATAGGCGCCGCCAACCTCGACCGCAAGATGCGCACCCTGGCGACCCTGCAGATGGGCACCTCGAATCCCGTGCGCTCGGAAGAAGTGTTTGGTGGCGTGGGCCGCAACATCGCGGAAAACCTGGCCCGCCTGTCGCTCCCCGTGGCCCTGCTGACGGCACTGGGCGACGATGCCGCAGGCCACGCCCTGCAGACGCACGCGGAAGACGCGGGCATCGACATGCGCGGTAGCTTACATTTGAACAATACCAGTAGCGGCACTTACACGGCGGTGCTCGACGAACATGGCGAAATGCTGCTGGCGATGGCGAACATGCAACTGTATGAACAGCTGACGCCGGCATTTTTGCACAGCCGCCAGCCGCAGCGTGCCGCCGCCGCCCTCACCGTCTGTGACCTGAACCTGGGCCACGACAGCGTGCAGGCACTGCTGGCCGACGCGCGCCAGGATGCGACTCACGCTACGCCGCTGGTCATCGTCGCCGTCTCGCAGCCAAAGATGGCGCACCTGCCGCAAGACCTGACGGGCTTGCATCTGCTGATCCTCAACCGGGGCGAACTGGAAACGCGCGTGGCGCGCGCTTTGCCGACGGCATTTGATGTGCGCGCTGCCTGCCGCGAAGTGCAGCGCCAGGGTGCGCGCCAGGTGATCGTCACCTGCGGCAGCGAAGGCGTGTACTTCACCGATGGCGACAGCCAGGACGCGCCCGTCATGCACCTGGCCGCGCGCGAAGTGGACGCCGTCGACGTGACAGGCGCCGGCGACGCCTTTTCCGCCGCCGTCTGCTGGTCGCTCTATCACGACAGCAGCGATTTGAAACTGGCCTGCCGGCGCGGCCTGAAGCTGGCCGCCATGACGCTGGAATCGGCGGCCACCGTCTCGCCCCTGATTTCGGCCGGCGCACTCGACGACATCGACGACGCCGATCTGGCGCCACCTCCCCCTACCCTCTTTCAACAGGATTGAAACATGACGCAATTGAATAATTTCCTCTCGTTCTCGCAAGAAGTACTGGACGCGCGCGCCGCCGGCAAGGCCATCGTGGCACTCGAATCGACCATCATTTCGCACGGCATGCCGTATCCGCAAAACGTGGAAATGGCGCGCGAAGTGGAACAGATCATCCGTGACGGCGGTGCCGTGCCGGCCACCATTGCCATCATCGACGGCAAGATCTGCATCGGCCTGTCGCCCGAGCAACTGGAATTGCTGGGCACTTCGCCCGAGGCCATGAAAGTGAGCCGCCGCGACCTGCCGTTCGTCTTGTCGCAAGGCAAGCTGGGCGCCACCACCGTGGCCGCCACCATGATTTGCGCGCAATTGGCTGGCATCGCCGTGTTCGTCACGGGCGGCATCGGCGGCGTGCACCGCGGTGCGGAAACCAGCTTCGACATTTCCGCCGACTTGCAAGAACTGGCGCAAACCTCGGTCGCCGTGGTCTGCGCGGGCGTCAAATCCATCCTCGACATTGGCCTGACCCTGGAATACCTGGAAACGCACGGCGTGCCCGTCATCAGCGTGGGCCAGGAAGGTTTTCCTGCCTTCTTTACGCGCGAAAGCGGTTTCAAGGCAGATTTCCGCCTCGATACGGCCGCCGAGCAGGCTGCCTTCATCAACACCAAGTGGCAACTGGGCTTGCAAGGCGGCGTCGTCGTCAGCAATCCCGTGCCGGCCGCGCAAGCCATGCCCAAGGAAGAAATCGATGCCATTACCACGCAAGCACTGCAAGAAGCTGATGCGGGCGGCGTGAAAGGCAAGCAAGTCACGCCATTCCTGTTGTCACGCATCAAGCAGTTGACGGATGGCCGCAGCCTGGCAACGAATATCGCCCTGGTCAAGCACAATGCGCAAGTGGGAAGCAAGCTGGCCATTGCCATGCAGGCAGTCGTGGCACGATAATAAGACTGCTGTATAGAAGTGTGCGTACTGCCCGCGCTGCGCACACAGCGTTATCGCCTAGCAACACGCAACGCCAAGGAAAGCATGTCCATCGATCTGAAACAGTTAAAGTATTTTCTTGCCGTTGCCGAGGAGAAAAGCTTCAGCCGCGCTGCCGAGCGCCTGCATATCTCGCAGCCGCCCCTGAGCCAGCAGATCATGAAACTGGAAAGCGAACTGGGCGTGCGCCTGTTTGCGCGCACCACGCGCACGTTCGAGCTGACCGTGGCCGGCAAGGCGCTGATGCAAGAGGCGGCCGACCTGCTGGCCAAGATGCGCATGACCATCGACACCATCCGCCAGATCGACCGTGGCGAAGTGGGCCGCTTGCGCGTCGGCATCGTCGGCTCGGCCATGTGGGGCCCCATCCCCAGCCTGCTCGAAGAGTTCCAAAGCAAATTTCCCCGCGTCACCTGGACCATCCACGAACTCGGTCCCACGGTGCAATACGAAGCCTTGCGCGCCAAGCAAATCGATGTAGGTTTCTGGCGCGAACCCAAGCTCAACGACGACGACTTGCGTCACGATAATTTACGCCAGGAACTATGCTTTCGCGAAAACGTGTGCGTGGCCGTCAACGAACACCATCCGCTGGCGAAAAACACGGCCATCGAGCTGATCGACATCGCCCTTGAGCCCATGCTCACCCTCAACCTCGATAAATCCGCCTTTCCCCGCTACCTGGTGCAATGCTGCATCAATGCCGGTTTCGAACCCGTGATCTTTCAGGAAGCGAGCGAACCGCAAACCCTGCTGGCCATGGTGGGCGCGGGCCTGGGCGTCACCCTGGTACCGGAAACGACGAGCCGCATCGGCTGGCCCGGCGTCGTCTTCCTGCCGATCAAGACCAATCCGCCATCGGCCAACCTGTACATCAGCTATACCACGCTCGACGACGCTCCCGTCGTGCGGGCCTTCCTCAATATCCTCAATCCCCCAGCGAATTGAGGCAAAGCCTCAAGTGTCAGCAAGCAACGCCAACCCGAAAAGCAGCAAGACCGGGTCGGACTCAGGGTCCGACTCCAACCCTTCGTTTTGGGTTTGCATTCCAATTTATATGGCTATCATATAAATAGCCAAACAAAAACGTATTTGTCATACATATCTAGCATGATGCATAGTGAACCGGACGCCCATCGTGGCGCCGGTCCTGCGCCTGCCCTGCGCGTCAGCTGACGGCGTATTCCAGCCCGCTCCGGCAGCCCCATTCGATGTTGTCACTATAAAAGAGACGGGGCGCGACTGTTGCGTGAGCATCACACTGATGGCGGGGAAATACACGAAGCCAGCAATCATCTTGTGCATAATCTTGTGCAATACGGTGCAATGTTGATAAGGAATTATCAGCTCGTGCATCAAAAACAGGCTAAATCGGCCCCAAATTATATGTTTGACCTATAAAAAATATACAATATCGATCTTCCAGGAGCCACTCATGAAACTTACACAATTTAGTTTGACGATCGCAGCTGCATTTTTAGCTGCTCAAGCGTCCGCGGCTACCCCAAAACTGGGTGTCGTGTATGACGCGGGCGGCAAGTTCGACAAGTCGTTCAACCAATCCGCTTTCGAAGGCGCCTCGCGCTTCAAAAAAGACACGGGCATTTCCTTCATCGAAGTGCAGGCCTCGAGCGATACGCAGGCTGAACAAGTCATGCGTGGCCTGGCCCGCAAGAAACTCGACATGATCGCTGCCATCGGCTTTGCGCAAACGCAAGCCGTGCAAAAGGTCGCCAAGGAATTCCCGAACGTCAAATTCGTGCTGATCGACGGCCAGGCCACCGGCAGCAACGTCAATTCCGTCGTCTTCAAGGAAGAAGAAGGCTCCTACCTGGTGGGCGTGGCTGCGGCCATGGCCAGCAAGAGCAAGAAGGTCGGCTTCATCGGCGGCATTGATATTCCCCTGATCCGCAACTTCGCTTGCGGCTACGCGCAAGGCGTCAAGGCCGTCAATGCCAAGGCGGAAATCACGCAAAACATGGTCGGCACCACGTCCGGCGCCTGGAACGACCCGGCCAAGGGTGGCGAACTGGCCCGCTCGCAATTCGAGCGCGGCGTCGATGTCGTCTTCGCCGTCGCCGGCGGCAGCGGCATGGGCACGCTGCAAATGGCCAAGGAAAAAGGCAAGCTGGCCATCGGCGTCGATTCGAACCAGAACCATTTGTACCCAGGCAGCATCCTGACCTCGATGGTCAAGCGCGTCGACAACACCGTCTACGACAGCTTCATGGAAGTCAAGAACGGCACCTGGAAGGGTGGCGTCAGCTATAAAGGCTTGAAAGAAGGCGGCGTGGACTGGGCGCTCGATGCCAACAACCGCAAGCTGATTACGCCAGAAATCGAGAAGCGCGTGTTGGGTGCGCGTAAGGACATTATCGATGGCAAGATCAAAGTGATCGATTACCGCGTCGGCAGCAGCTGCCCGGTTTAATTTTTCTCCGTATCTTTTAGCGCGCCGCCGGGGCCTGTCTCCGCGCGGCGCGTTTCCATGAAACTATCCAGTTATGAACCTATGCAGCCAGCAGTAGAATTTCGCAGCATTTCCAAGCATTTTGGACATGTGAAGGCGAACGCCGACGTCAGTTTTTCCATCGCCAAGGGCAGTATCCACGGCCTGGTGGGGGAAAATGGCGCCGGCAAATCGACCTTGATGAGCATCCTGTACGGGTATTACCGTGCCGACGGCGGAGAAATCTTGCTCGACGGAAAAGTACAGCCTATCCGCAACAGCCAGGAAGCGATCAATCTCGGTATCGGCATGGTGCACCAGCATTTCATGCTGGTCGAGAATTTCACCGTCCTCGACAATATCATGCTGGGCACGGAAGGCGGTTTTCGCTTGGCCAGCCACCGCATCGAAGCGGAAGCCAAATTGCGCGACATTTGCGCGCGCTACCGCCTCGACGTCGACCCGCTGGCGAAGATCGAAGACCTGTCCGTCGGGGCGCAGCAGCGCGTGGAAATCCTCAAGCAGATTTATCGCAGCGCCAACATCCTGATCCTCGACGAGCCGACAGCCGTGCTGACGGCCCAGGAAACGGCCTCGCTGTTTGAAATCTTGCGCCTGTTCAAGGAGCAAGGCAAGACCATCATCCTGATCACGCACAAGCTGCAAGAGATCCTGGAAATCACCGATAGCGTCACCGTCATGCGCGGCGGCACGGTGGTGGGCGCCGTTACCACGGCAAGCACCTCGAAAGAGGAACTGGCCAATATGATGGTGGGCCGCCCTATCCAGAGTCATCTGCCACGCGCGCCCTACAATCCGGGCGCCACGGTGCTGGAAGTGGACGGTTTGCAACTGGCCGACGCGCAGCAAGTCAAGTTGCTGGCCGACATAGGCTTCAACTTGCGCGCCGGCGAAATCGTCGCCATCGCTGGTGTTTCCGGCAATGGCCAGAGCGAACTGCTGGAAATCCTGTCGGGCATGCGTTTGCCCACCTCGGGCAAGCTGCGCTTCCTGGACAAGGACTTGCCATTTGGCAAGCGTACTGATGCCGATGGCTTGCCGCTGGCCTTCCGCGAACTGGGCATCGCCCACATTCCGGAAGACCGCTTACGCGATGGCGTGGTGAAAAATTTCTCCGTCATGCAAAACACCATCCTCGGCTACCAGGACCAGCTGAAAAACCGCTGGGGCTTGTTCAACTTCAAGGCCATCGGCGCGCGCTGCGCGGAGCTGCTGAAGACTTTCGACGTACGCCCGGCGAACCCGGACTTGCGCATAGGCCTGCTGTCGGGCGGTAACCAGCAAAAGGTGGTGATCGCGCGCGAAGTGCTGGCCAAGCCGAAACTGATGCTGGTGGGCCAGCCCACGCGCGGCGTCGATATCGGCACCATCGAAAGCATCCATACGCAATTGCTGGCTCTGCGCGACGCGGGCGTGGCGATCCTGCTGGTGTCCGTCGAACTGGAAGAAGTGCGGGCGCTGGCCGACCGCATTCTGGTCATGTGCGGCGGACGCATCACCGGCGAACTGAAAATTGAAGAATTCGATACCACCCGCATCGGTCTGCTGATGGGGGGAATGCATAAATCATGAATAACGACTTGCCACGCTGGGCGACAGCCTTTGTCATGCCCATGTTAAACCTGCTGTCGGCCTTGCTGGTCGCAGCCCTGGTCATTTATATGCTGGGCGAGGACCCGGCCGAATCGCTGGGTATCCTCGTCAACAGCGCCATCCTCAATCCGGAAGGCTTGAGCTACACCCTGTTCTACGCCAGCACCTTCATCTTCACGGGCCTGTCGGTTTCCGTGGCAATGCAGGCCGGCTTGTTCAATATCGGTTCCGAAGGCCAAATGTATATCGGCGGCCTGGGCTTGACGGTGGCCATGCTGGCCTTCGACCAGACCCTGCCTGCCTGGCTGCTGATTCCCGCCGCCATGCTGGGCGCGGCGCTGTTCGGCGCGCTGTGGGGCTTGCTGCCCGGCTATCTGCAAGCCAAGCGCGGCAGCCATATCGTGGTCACCACCATCATGTTCAATTTCATCGCCGCCAGTCTGATGAACTTCGTGATCGTGAAATACCTGATTCCGCCGGGCGAGCAAAACACGGCCAGCCGCGTGTTTGCGGAAAGCGGCGAAATGCCGCGCCTCTCCACCTGGTTCCCGGCACTGGGCGACACCCCGCTGAACATCAGTTTCTTGCTGGCGATTGCCGCGCTGGTGATTTACGGCGTGATGGTCTGGCGCTCGTCGTGGGGCTTCAAGCTGCGCGCCACGGGTCTCAACAAGCATGCGGCCCACTATGCGGGCGTGTCGATCAGCAAGATGATCATCATCGTCATGCTCATTTCCGGCGCGCTGGCCGGCCTCGGTTCCGTCAATTCCATCATGGGTTCGACGCATTATCTGTCGCTCAATTTCGTCGGTGGCGCCGGCTTCATCGGCATCGCCATCGCCCTGATGGGCCGCCAGCATCCGGTCGGCATCTTTTTATCGGCCGTGCTGTTTGGCGCGCTGATACAGGGCGGTTTTGATTTGTCGCTGGAAAA
The DNA here is from genome assembly GCF_051380805.1 of Janthinobacterium paucivorans. Taxonomy (NCBI): domain Bacteria; kingdom Pseudomonadati; phylum Pseudomonadota; class Betaproteobacteria; order Burkholderiales; family Oxalobacteraceae; genus Janthinobacterium; species Janthinobacterium paucivorans. The sequence continues at coordinate 19,150 of NZ_JBNYXR010000024.1, read as the reverse complement.
ACCAAATATCCCGACGGAAACCTTCATTTTCATCCAGGGCTTGATCATCCTGTTCTGCGGCGCCATGGAAAACTTCTACGCACCGGCCATTTCCGCCCTGCTCAAGCGCACCAAAGGCTAACACCATGACACTCGACGACTTTCATTTCGCCAGCATCCTGGTATCGACCGTGCGCAATGCGCCCGTCCTGATCTTTGCCGCCATGGCCGGCCTGTTCGCCGAACGCAGCGGCATGATCGACATCGGCCTGGAAGGCAAGATACTGGCCAGTGCCTTCGCTTCCGCTGCCGTAGCCTACACCACGCAAAACCCGTATTACGGCATGGCAGCGGGCATGCTCGTCTGCGTCGCCCTGGCCTTGCTGCAAGCCTATGTCAGCATCACGCAAAAGGGCAATCAGCTGGTGGCCGGCATGGCCATCAACATCGCCATGAGCGGCCTGACCTTTGTTCTGGCGCAATTTTTCTTCCAGCAGGGCGGGCGCACGCCCGACCTCGGTTCGGCGCGGCTGTTTGACGTGGTCTTGCCTGGCACACAGTACGTGGAGCACATTCCCGTCATCGGCTGGGTGTATGCCCACCTGATCGGCGGCCATTCCATCCTCGTGTATGTGGCATTCCTGCTGATACCACTCGTGCATTGGCTGCTGTACCACACGCGCTTCGGCCTGCGCCTGCGCGCCTGCGGCGAAAACCCGCATGCGGCCGACTCGGCCGGCGTGAGCGTGGAAGCGACGCGCTACCTGGCCATGCTGGTGGCCGGCATCCTGTGCTCGTTCTCGGGCGCCTACCTGGCCATCGTGCAAAGCGGCTTCTTCCTGCGCGACATGTCGGCCGGCGCCGGCTATCTGGCCCTGACGGCGATGGTGTTCGGCAACTGGCGCCCCATCTACACTTTCCTCGGCTGCTTGATGTTCGGCTTCTTCGCCGCCATCCAGATCCAGATCGAAGGCGTGGATTTGCCGGTCGTGGGCCGCATCCCAGGCTCGCTGATCCAGATGGTGCCGTACGTGGTCACCGTGATCGTGCTGGCAGGCTTGATGGCGAAGTCCATCGCCCCCAAGGCTATCGGCATACCGTTCGTCAAATCGCGCTAAGTTTCAGGGTGCACTGAGCAATGCAAAAACCCCGCAAGTTGCTAAGCAACTTGCGGGGTTTTTGCATATCGCTGTCCATTACCCAGCTTATTCTTGCCAGATCGCCTGCAACACGGCAGCCAGGTGATAGCCCGCCTCGATCAGCTGCTGCTTCGCCAGCGCCGAGCTGGGCACCGGATAGTAATCTGGCACCGTCAAAGCCCACACATGGTAGAGCTCGCCCTTGCGGCTGGTCTGCGGCATGGCCGGACCGGCTCGCACATCCGTGAAAGCAACCTTGGACGCCGCCAGCGAGGCATCGGCCCACTGATACGGCCAGGTAACGGGCTCGCCCGTATTGCGGCTCACTTGTGGCTGGCTGCTGATCACCGTACTGGCAAACTGCTGTGGCGTGCGCGTGCTCAGGCGGCGCATGGCGTAATCGACTACCGTACTGTCCCAGTAAGAGTGCAAGGGCTTGGTGGGCGACTTCGGATAGGCAGGCGCTTTCGCCATGCCTTCTTGCACCGGCAGCGGCGCAGGAATCAGGGCCTCCGACAGCGCCGTCACCTTCGCATCGTCGAGCAACAAATCATTGCTACCGCGTGCATTGAAAATGCTGACGTCGTCGATCTGCGCCTGCGTGGCGGGCACGAAAAACTGACCATCCTTGCCGAGAAACGCATTGCCCACATGCAAAGGCTGGTGAATATCGCCCACCAGATGCGTGATCAAGATCAGCGCTTCGCGCTGGCTGAAACCGTGCGGATTGCTGAGCGCATCAGCCTTGCCCTGCAATACCAGAATCGCCCGTTTCAAGGTTTGCACGATATCGTCGTCGGCCGTGCCCACGCCATGATCATGGTAGTGCGCGTTCTGGAATGGCACGTTGGTGTAATGATATTCACCATGTTTGGGATTTGCCGCCACATAGCTCAGCATTTCCGGCGATTGCGGGCCGCAATACGTGCCCTTCACGCAATCGGGCCAGTTGGCGATCTTTTCCAGGCTTTCGCCCGGCAATAACAACTTGGCCACCTGAAGCTGGGCGGCACTACCCTTGAGCAATTGATCGGCAATGGCCCCCACGGCGCGGTGACCGTCATTGCCCCAGGCCAGCACATTGCCGGAGGTGAAGGCGGCGCCCAGCGCCAGCACGCAGATTAATTTTTTCATGCTCACGACGACTCCTTGTCTTGCGGCGCGGCTTTCGCCGGTTTCGGATACCGCTTATTGATGTCGATAGGCTGCGCATAGACCGAACTCCACGTCTGCTCATGCAGCGCGGCAATCCGCTGTGCCATCTGCTCGTTGCGCAGCACCACTTCCAGGTTGCGCGACAAGTCAAAATAGCCGCCGGCCCAGTTACTCGTGCCGACCCAGGCCAGCTTGCCGTCGATGCTCATGGTCTTACTGTGGATCACGCGCGCAAATGGAATGAAACCCGTCGAGGCGGCAGGAATCGTCACGATGCGCATTTCCACATTCGGTACCAGGGCCAGGCTTTTCAGGTAGGCAATAGCCGGCGCTTCCGTATTCCAGCTTGACACCATCAGCTTGATTTTCACCCCACGCTGGGCGGCTGCGCGCACGGCATTGTCGATCACGGCGTAGTACGGACGCGTGCGGTTCGGGCCGTACGACAGCGGCGCGTAATCGAGCAACTGGATGCGCACTTCGCTTTTCGCTTCCGCCAGCAAGGCGGGCAAACCCGTTTCCGAGTCGCCCACGCCGGCCGGGTTATAGGCATTCGGGCTGGCCAGCAGGAATGCATTTTGCGCGTAATTGGCCTGCACGACCTTGCTGTTGAGCACCGTGGCGCGGCCGCCTTGCGACGTCAACGCCTGGGCTTGCCAATCCTGCTCGAAGATGGCTTGCACCTGGCTCACCATGGCGGCTTGCGTGATCTTCAAGCCCGTTTCATGGATGTGCTCGAACGAGCGCCAGTCGAAATTCTGGCTGCCGATATACGCCACCTGGCCATCGACGACCAGGTATTTGGCGTGCACGATGCCGTTGCCCGTAATTTTATTGAAGTCGATGAGGCGCAAGTCCAGATTGGGAATCGCCTTGAGCTGGGCGATGGTCGCCGCTTCCGACAGGCCCACGCCCTTCTGGTCCAGCAGGAAGCGGATTTTCACGCCGCGCTGGCCAGCGGCCGTCAAACTGGCCAGCACTTTTTCAAAAGCCGTGCCGGGCTTGCTGACGGCGTAAAACTGGGCGATGACGATCTCTTTTTTGGCTGAATCGAACAGCTCGCTCCACACGGCAACGGGCTCGCGCAGGTCGGGATTGGTCAAGCTGGTTTCCACCGGCGAGGTATGCACGAGTTCAAAGCCGGGTATGCTGAAATCGGCGTGCGCCGTGCCTGCGAACAGGCTCGAAACAAGAACGGAAGCAAATAAGCGACGCATGGTTTTTCCTTGTAGAGTTATTTGACGCGCACAATGCGCCCGGCCGCCGTGGCGCTGCCAGCGGGCTTGCCGGCGCGCGCGCGGGCTATCAGGTAATTGCTGAAGGCGTCGATGTCGCGCACGCCCGTGTCGAGCCGGCGCGTGCCGGCTGCCAGCACGGTAAAGCGGTCGCCGCCGCCAGCGAGGAAACTGTTGGCGGCGACGCGGTATTGTTGATGGTCTTCAAGAGCAATGCCATTGAGCATGATGCTGCCCGGCAGCACGCGCTGGCCTTGGGGCTGCGTGCTGTCCCAGCGATAGCTGAAACCTTCGGACACCTGCAGCAGATTGCCCTCGCCTGCCTCTTCGCCCGGCCATTGCTGCTCGAGCAAGGTGCGCATTTGCGCGCCGGACAGACTGACCACGATCAGGGTATTGCCGAACGGGACAACCGCCTGGTTCTGCCCCACGTTCGTCATCAGGTCGGCGCCCGCTTCGAGGTCCTTGCGGATGCCGCCATTATTCATCAGGCCGATTTGTGCACCGGCAGAGAGCGCGCCGAACAGGGTGCTGTCGGCCACCAGGTCGCCCAGCGGCGAAGCACCGCTACCCTTGGTGCTGCGGCCCACGATAGGCACGGCGATGGCGGCCACGGGACGCGACAATTCTTGCGCACTGCGCTGTTTCACCGATTCCAGATAGGCGGCCACGGCCGGGTCCGGCGCATACATGCCGGGCAGCATGACGACGTTTTGTGCGCTGGCATCGATCAGCGCATTCTTGACGGGATCAACCTTGAGCTTGATGCGCGTCAACATGTGTCCGCCCATCTGCGCCTGCGTCACCAGCCGGCCATCGACACGGCACAGATAGCCCTGGTGCGAATGACCGCTGATGACCAGTTGAATCGCCGGATCGAGACGTTTCACCACGTCGACCACTTCGCCTTTCAGGTGGCTGCAATCGGGCTGGTCGACGGCTTCCTTCGTCTCGCCGCCCTGATGCAGCAACACGACGAACACGCCCACGCCTTGCGCGCGCAACTGCGGCAAGGTAGCGTTGATGGCGTCAGCCTCATCGCCGAATTGCAGACCAGCAATGCCGGCGGCCGTCACCACGGATGGCGTATCTTTCAGCACGGCGCCGATCAAGCCCACCTTGACGCCATGCGCCTCTTCAATGCGGTAGGCTGGCAACAGCGACTTGCCCGTTTGTGTATCGATGACATTGGCGGCCATATAGGTATAGCTGGCGCCCTTGAAATCGGGCGTGAACTTGCATGCCTTGTCGGCGCGCACGGATTCGCAGCCGCCGCGCTGCTGGCGCAGCAGTTCCGCCTTGCCCTGGTCAAATTCATGGTTGCCGACCGAACTGGCCTTCATGCCCAGCATGTTCATGGCCACGATGCTCGGTTCATCGGCCCACAGCGCCGACATGGCCGGACTGGCGCCCACCAAGTCGCCATTGCCGACAAAAATCAGCTGCGCATCTTCGCGCCGCCACGCCGTCAACGCGCCGGACAAGGTATCGATGCCGCCCGCCTGCACCGTCTTGCGCCCGGCATCGGCGGCGCTCGTGTAAGTAAATGTACTGCGGTCGAGGTTGCCGTGAAAATCGTTCAGGGCGACCAGGTTGATAGCGACGGGGGCTGCGGTTGGCGTGGCAGGCGTGGTGCAGGCAGCCAGCAGCAGGGTCAGGGCCGCCGCGGCGGCGAGTGGTGTCAGATGGTGTTTCATGGTCCCCACATGGTTATTAGTATTCAAAAAATGCTATCTCTTCCGGGGGGACGCCGCGCGCCACAAGCCCATCCGAGGATGACAAGAAAGCAGAACATAAACGAAAAAACGGCCGGTGTCGCCACCAGCCGTTTTCAACATCAATCAAGCGTCGAGATTAGAACTCGTACTTGACCGTAGCCTGGATTGCCCATTGGGACTCACCCTTGTTTTGACGCACATCATAGTTTTCCACTTTGTCGCGGACTTGGTAGATGTAACGGCCTTGAGCATCGAGACCTGCGAAGTCAACAAAGCTGCGTGCCTGACCGCCACCGGATTGGAAGCCGATTTCATTGATACGGCCCCACTTGCGGTTGATCATGTTGCCCACGTTGAAGAAGTCCATCGTGAAGACGCCTTTATTGCCTTTGAAGAAGCCTGGCACTTCCTGGCTGATACGCATGTCGAAGCTGTTGGTCCATGGCGCAAAGCTGCCATTACGCGTAGCGACACCACCGACGGATTTTTTCAGATCCGGGTTGCTGTTGACGAAAGCCCAGAAGCGATCTTCGTTGGCATGGTTGGTCGCGGTATCGTTACGGAATACCACTTCACCCGAACCTGGTTTCGATGGAATGTACATCAGGTCGTTACCTTGCACGCCGTCGCCGTTCAAGTCATTGTTGGCGGTCCAGCTGTAAGGCTTGCCCTTGCGGCCTTCATAGAACAGGCCGAAGCTTGTTTTATACGTGCCGAAGAAACGTTTTTGCCAATTGACCATGGCATTGATACGGTCTTTCACCAGGTAGCCCGAGTTCGCCGCCACTTCTTCATTTGGATTGAAGATACTGCGCGAGTTGAAGCTCGAGTTCGAGACCGACGACGTCAGTGCCGACACTTCCGTTGCATCCGTGTAGGTATAGGCAACCGACCAGCCGAAGCCTTTGGTCATTGGCTGGCTCAGCGACAGTGTGACCAGATTGCCTTCGCCCTTGTCCGTTTTCTTGGCAACGAGTACGTTGTTGTAATCGGTGTTTTTCAAGGCACGCGAAACAGCGCCCGAGCAAATAGGATTGGCCGATGAGCTCAGCGAGGCAGTAGCGGTCCAGCAAGCCGTATTGTAGGCGTTGGCCGAGTAGTACAGATTACGTCCATCCGAACCGGTTGCCGTCGGCGTACCCAAGTTCAGGTGTTCATAGTAAATCGCATCCTTGTTCTTCGTACGCAGGTACTCTGCGCCGACGACCAGACCCATCCATGGCAATTCATGCTCGAACGCCAAGTTGGCTTTCCAGATCGATGGCTGGCGCAGGTTGGACGACAGGAAGTCGACGTTGGCTGCGGCATTTCCCAGATTAGTTGGCTGCTTGTCAGGATCAGGGTTGAACAGGCCGCCTACAGTTGCACATGGCTTGAAGCTGCCGCCGCAACCAACAACACGGGTTGCCATGCCGGTGTTTGAAAATGGATTCGACATCCAGACGGTCGCTGCCGCACCTTGGAACAGGCCGGCACCGCCACGGATTTGCGTCGGACGGGCACTGTCAAACGTATAGTTGAAGCCGACGCGCGGCTGCACCAGGGTCTGGCCATCAATGGTCTGGGTATTATCCAGTCCAAAGCCGCCAGTTTGCGCGGTACCACCCAAACCCGTGCGACCGCCGGTTGCAACACCAGCCACCATCGAAGCCGATGCGGCCGCATTGCGCGTAGGACGCTCGCCAATGGCGGCTTTGTCGATACGCACGCCATACTGGACGGTCAGGCGTTTGTTGACGGACCATACATCTTGCAGGAACAAGCCATAATTTTTCAGGCTGAAATCGGCAGCGGCGCCCTCAAGCGTACCGCCCGCGACAGGAATTTGTACCTGATACGAGCTAGGGCGACCAATGCGGAAGTTCTCCAGGATAGCTTGCTGGATAATTTCAGGCGACGAAGCGTTCGCACCGCCACAGGACACGCTGCCGAACGAGTACTTGTAGGTCGCCGAGCTATTCGTGCAATTGAAGGTGTAATTGCCGTTGATATTTTGAGCAAACAGGTTATACACATCGTTCTTGCTGTAATCGCCACCAAACTTGATTTCATGGTCGCCCAAAGCCCAGTTCGCGCCCAGGTAGGCATCCTTGGTCTTGGTCGTCAGGACGTTCAGTTGACGACTCGTTTCCGTACCGAAGTTCAGGAAACGGTTATCCGTCGGCACGCCGGCTGGCGAACCGGCAGGATTGGCGCCGGTAAACTGCAGGCCGATCGCTGGCAGACGAGAGTTGTTCGTTGGCGTGCTTTCATAGTCGCGCGACGAGACTTTGAACTCAGTCGAGAAACTTGGCGTCCAGTCGGCAAACCATTGGCCAACAACGGTTTCGATCGTCTTGTTCTGGGTGTACCAGTAAGAATTGAGCGACAGGCCAGTGGCCGACACGCCTGGGAACATAGGCTCGGACTGGTCAGTTTTCGAATAACGGACCATGGCACGATGGTTGTCGTTAATATTCCAGTCCAGTTTCAACAGGGTATCGTTCACCAGTAGTTTGGTGCCCGCTGGAATCGCGTTGGTGCCGATATCGAGGCCATTGTAGTTATTCTTGGCGATCGCTTGTGCCGCAGCGATTGCAGCATCGGTAATGCCGACGTTAGTCTTGCTACTGCCCAGTGGGCCATACGACGGCGCAGTGCGCGTGCTTTCCAGGCGCTCTTTATTGGCGAAGAAGAACAGTTTATCCTTGATCAGCGGGCCGCCGGCGGTCACGCCCTTGGTCGTTTCGCGGAATGGTTCTGGCGCGCTGTAGGTGTCCTTGGTATTGTCATAGCGGTCGCCAGCCATCTTGTTGTTACGGAAGACGAAATAGGCGCTGCCTTTGAATTCATTCGTACCGGACTTGGTCACGGCATTGATATTGGCGCCCGTATAGCCTTTTTGCGTCACGTCATAGTTGGCGACGTTCACTTGCACGGACTGGATAGCCTCGATCGAAATCGGTTGCTTTGCAGTCGGGCTGCCGTTCGATTCCAGGCCGAAGGTGTCGTTCACTGCTACGCCATCGATGGTCATCGAGTTATAGCGCGAGTTTTGACCGGCAACGGACAATTCGCCGCGCTCTTTGTCGGTTTGCGAAACACGCGGGTCGGAGCGGGCGTAATCTTGCAGATTGCGCTGGATCGACGCTTGCATGGCCAGTTCCGTAGGACCGATGCTGGTACCAGCGCCCATGTTGGACTTGCTGAATTTATCCGAACGGCCGGCGCTGCCGGTGACGCTTACGGTTTGCATCTGGGCGCCCAGGGTGGCGTCCACATTGGCCGTTTCAGCCAGCTGCACGTATACGCCTTCGCGTTTTTCCACTTCACCATTCTTGGTGATGGTGATGGCGTAAGGACCGCCAGCGCGCAAGCCGCGCGCGACATAACGGCCTTCCGCATCGGTCGTCACATTGCTGACGGAACCCGATTCAATGTGTACGATGGTAACAGTGGCGCCAGCTGCCGGCTTGCCGTCGGTGGCCGAGATACGGCCGCCGATGGAAGACGTAGTGTTCTGTGCGAACGATGGTGCCGCCGCCAGTGCAATAGACAGGCTTAACGCGATTTGCGTTAGCCGAAGTCGCTTGTGATTGATCATCTTTAACCCCAGAAAAGACTATTATTTTTTGAAAATCCTGGCTTGTCCAACTGTCCGGCTGCGCCGCACAGCAACACAAACACAAGATTTCCTCTTTACGATGCTGCAACTGTTACGCCGGCTGGACTGGCTGTGGTCCTGACAAGACCATCACAAACGCCGCTCCACACGTCACAACTATTCCTATTCAGACAATGACGACGGGAAAATAGCCACCGATCCGTACGACCCAGGGCGCTAACACCTGTGTCATTCACCCGACAGGCTTACCCGGCTAACATGGCAAGCCGCGAGTGTAATTGTTAAATATTTCAAGACTGTGACACGGCGGCGAAATACTGAGGAATGTCGTCACTTAGCTGCGCAACTGTTTGTTTCACTCCGCATCTCACCTTTATTTACTGCAAATACCCATCTTTATACGCTATCAGCCATATTAATTTTAACTTTTTAATATCACGAGCATCCCACTATGCATCATCAAAAAATGGATGACAAATACGTTTTTTTTTACATATTTATATATTTTCAGTATAAATAGCAGAGAGGAACTAGTTGGATTGATATCGTCTGACAGCGTCCGGGCTCATGGCGCGTGATTATAAATGAGCAATATGTACTTGAAATTGATTCATCCAGGAAATTGGATAAAGTCGTGCATCTGCCGTTAATTGTGTCGCATGGCAGCCACAAAATTGACAAAATAATATTTTTACGCGTTGGAAGGACTATCGAAAACGGCCGGTAGATCCGGCCGCCTGAGGGTATCAGTTGAGAACGTCGTACAACTTACGGCTTGCCAAGCTTGCCGGCCTTCTCGGCGGCGGCAATGTCCGCTTCAAAACGAGTGAAGCGGGCATCGAGTGCTTTCAGCAAACGTTGCTTGTCCGCTTGTGCCAGGAAGGAATAACGCAGGCTGTTGTAGGACAGCTTTTTGATTTCCGCATAATTGGTCTTGTACTGGCTGGCAAACAATACGTATTCATTCGACAAGGTGTTGCGCGAGACGCCGGCGTCATCGGTGGAGATCACGAAGGGTACGCCGTACTTGCGATACAGGGTAATCGGATGGGCCTGGCCCTTGATGCCAAGAATGTAATCGTTGCTGGTCAGGTTCACTTCCACGGGGATGCCCCGTTCGCGCATCTTTTGCATGGTCGCCAGTGCATTGCGCTCGTAGGCGATGTCCATGCCGTGGCCAATCCGGTCGGCGCCGGCCACGTCGACGGCTTCAGCGATGTGGAAAGCCATGCCTTCCGGCGGCACCATGCCCAATGCCAGTTCGCCGGCGTGCAGGGCGATCTTGACGTGCGGATATTTTGCCTTGAGGAACTTGAACATTTCCATGTGCAGGCTGTAGTCGCGCATGGAGACATTCACGCTTTCCTGGCCGACGATGTTGACGCCCACCAGCAGACGATTCAGGCTGGCCGCCTTGAACGCCGCCAGCATGGAGGAATATACTTGCGATGGCGACAGGAAACGCAGCACATACGCCTGGTAACGCATGGTGAAATTGGCGTCATCGATGCCAGCGCTGCTGGCATTCACATTATCATTGTAAGCAGTAATGCTTTTCTGGAAGCTGGCGTCTTGCTCCAGGCTCTGCGTCCAGTTGGCCAGCACGGCTTGCAACGCTGCCGGCTGCAAGCCCGGTGTCAGCACCTGCTGGTCGAACTGCACATTCTGCACGAATGGCGACAACTCGAAAATCGTCTCGATATAGCTGAGGTTTTCCGCGATGGCGCGCTGCTTCAGGGTTTTCAGGCCATCGGCCGTGTTGCTCGATGCGACGGGGCCAAAGTAGCCAAAGGTATCAAAAAAAGTGCGGTCCGGCGGCGTCTGGATGGCGCCGTGGTTATAGAAATCCTTGGTCGACCAGCGCTGCAGCAATTGCGCATACAGGCCAGCATCGGCGTACACTTCCTCGGACGACAGGCAGCCACGCTGCGCGGATGGCTTGGCGCGCTCGGCAGCGACGACATCCTTATTGCTTTCGATGCGGTAAGTCGTCTTGTTGACGCAATAGTTTTCCTTATCGACCCAATCGAGGAATTGCTCGGCGTAAATGGCGCCCGAGTAATGGTGATGCAAATCGCCGCCCTTGGGCATCATGGAAAAGAACAGACTCAACTCGGCTGTCTTCGGCTGCGCACCCGCCAGCAAGGCTGCAAAGTGACGCGCGGTGGCCGCTTCGTTGGCGGACGGGGTGGCCACTGCCTTGGCTGCTTGCGCCGTTCCGGTCAATGCCAGCGCGGCGCCAAGCGCCAGGCCTATGAGTTTCTTGTGCATTCTTGTTCTCGCTCAGGATAATTCTTATTGGACAACAAATAGGTCAGCCCTGCCCCCGCACATGCACGCATTGCCCGCCAGAATAGGTGGCGGCCACGGCCCGGTCGTCGCCCAGCATGGCAAAGGCAAACAGCAATTCCTCCAGACTTTGACAGCGGGCCGTGCGGCGCTCGAGCAGCGGCGTCGACTGCTTGTCGAGCACGATGAAGTCCGCTTCCCTGCCAGCGGCGAAATTGCCCAGCGTGCCTTCCAGTTGCATGGCGCGCGCGGCGCCCAGAGTCGACAGGTAGAACATGCGCAAGGCGGGCAGATGGCTGCCTTTCAAGCGTGCTACTTTATAGGCTTCGTTCATGGTTTGCAACATCGAGAACGAGGTGCCGCCGCCCACGTCGGTGGCCAGCGATAACAGCACTTTCGCCGCGTCGGCCCGCTCGAAATCGAACAGGCCACTACCGAGGAACAAGTTGGAGGTGGGACAAATGGCGGCCGCCGAAGACGTTTCCGCCATGCGCGCGCGGTCACGCTCATCGAGCCAGATGCAGTGACCAAACATGGCGCGCGGGCGCAGCATGCCGTACTGATCATACACATCGAGGTAGCTGCGCGCCTGCGGATGCAGTTCGCGCACCCAGCGGCATTCATCCTCGTTTTCCGACACATGGGTTTGCAAATACGTATCCGGATAAGCGCGTGCCAGTTCACCAGCCAGGTGCATCTGTTCATTCGTCGAGGTCGGCACGAAGCGGGGCGTAATCGCGTACAGCGAGCGGCCGCGCTTGTGCCAGCGCTGGATCAGCGCCTCGCTTTCGCGCGCGCCGGACTCGGCCGTGTCGCGCAAGAACTCGGGGCAATGACGGTCCATCATGACCTTACCGGCCACCATGCGCAAACCGCGCGCCTCGCTGGCGCCAAAGAAGGCGTCCACTGATTGCGGATGCACGCTGCCATACACCATGGCCGTCGTGGTGCCGCAGCGCAGTAATTCATCGAGGAAAAACTCGGCTACATTACGCGCGTGCACCGGGTCTTCAAACGCACGCTCGGTGGGGAAGGTATATGTTTCCAGCCACGGCAGCAAACCAGGAGCGGGCGAGGCGATCATTTCCGTCTGCGGGAAATGCAAATGCGTGTCGATAAAGCCCGGCACGATCAGTTTGCCCCGGTAATCGACGATCTGCGTGCCAGGCGACAAAGTCGCTAGCAGTTGCGCGTAATCGCCGGCTGCCACGACCTTGCCGTCGGCGACGATCAGCAAGCCATCCGCATGCCAGGCGTGCGCGTCCTCCGTGACAGCAGGATCGGCGTGGAAGTGCAGCAAGCTGGCACGGTAAGCTTGCAATGAGGCAGGAACAATCGGCATGACTTCTTTCTATAAGGGATAAATGGCGGCGCGTGCCGGGCGGCGCGATGGCGCGCTGGCAGAGGCAAACCGCAGCGGTGCGGCCAGGGCCGCGCTAGCGGCCTGCTCCCACACCATGAGTAATTGACAGGCCACGGAGGCGGCAATCACGGCCGGGGCCTTGTTGCGAATGCCGGGCATGCCAATCGGACAGACCATGGCGGCAATGCGCTGCTCCGGTACGCCGCGCGCCTGCAGGCGGTGCTCGAACTGCTTGCGTTTCGTGTGCGAACCGATCAAGCCGAACCAGCCCGCGTCCTCGCGCTCCATGATCGCTTGGGTCAAGCGTTGATCGAGCGCATGGCTGTGGGTCATGACGAGAAAACTGCCACCGGGCGGCGCCATGGCGACGAATTGCTCCGGCGTATCGGTGGCGGCGATGCGCACATTGTCTGGCACCCCCGCCGGCAACGCGGCAAGAAACATGTCTTCGCGCTCATCGACCCAGGTAATCGTGCAGGGCAAGTGGGCCAGCGCGCGCACGATGGCGGCACCCACGTGGCCGGCGCCGAACAGCGTCAGATGCGCGCGCGGCGCCAGGCATGGGTCGACCAGCCAGCGCCGCCCATCACTGCCCTGCGCCACATGCGTATCGTGCTGGCGCGCGCGCTCGCGCGGAAACGTAGCGGGCGCTCCCGCTGGCGTGCCAGCGATAAATTGTCCTGAAGCATCAAACAGGGCCGACACACTGTCGCCATCGAGCGCCGTGACTTTCCAGCTATCTTGCTGGCGCCGTTCCTGCAGACTCGCCAGCACCTCTTTCAAGCTGCCATCGACCGGCTCGAACACCAGGTGGACGACACCGCCGCAGCATTGTCCCAGGCTGGGACCGAGCGCAAAACGCTCGAGCCGCGCATGGGTCTCTGTCGTGGACAGCATGGTCTTGGCGATTTCCACGGCACGCAATTCCAGGTGACCGCCACCGATGGTATCGACCTGGCCATCAAGGCTGACGTACATCTTCGCGCCCGCCTCGCGCGGCCCGGAACCTTCCACCAGGGCGACCGTCACCAGCACGGATGCCTGCGTGCCGTTCGCCATCGCTGTCAGCCAGTCGCTCATCATCGCCGCCTAAATAGCAACGCCGGCCGCTTGCACAGCCATGATGGCCTTGAGGATTTCCTCGCTGGTAGCCGGTGCATTCAGCGGCGGCTGCACGGCATGATGGCCCACGCTGGAAATGGCGTCGCGAATGGCAAAGAACACGGAAAACGGCAGCAAAAGCGGCGGCTCGCCCACGGCTTTCGAACGGTGGATGCTGTCTTCAACGTTGCGGTTCTGGAACAGTTTGACGCGAAAATCTTCCGGGCAATCGGAAATGCCGGGGATTTTATATGTCGATGGCGCATGCGTCATCAGCTTGCCCGCCGCATTCCACCACAGCTGCTCCGTGGTCAACCACCCCATGCCCTGGATAAATGCCCCTTCCACCTGCCCCAGATCGATCGCTGGATTGAGCGACTGGCCCGCATCGTACAAGGCGTCTGCGCGCAGCAGTTTCCATTCGCCCGTCAAGGTATCGACCACCACTTCGGCGACGGCTGCGCCATACGCATAGTAAGAAAACGGATGGCCCGTCATCGTCTTCGCATCCCACGACAGGCCGGGCGTAGCATAGAAACCGTCCGACCACAGTTGCACTCTAGCTAGATAAGCCTTCTGCACCAGGTCGGCAAACGCCACGACATGGCCGTTAACATGGATATGGTTATCGAAGAAGCGCACGCAAGCGGCCTCACCGCCATACAGTTTGACCGCGTAATCGGCCAGGCGTTCACGGATCTGGTGCGCCGCATCCTGCGCCGCCTTGCCATTCAAGTCGGCGCCCGTCGAGGCTGCCGTGGCCGACGTGTTCGCTACTTTGCTGGTGTCGGTGGCCGTGGCACGCACGCGCTCCAGGTCCAGGCCCAGTTCGTGCGCCACCACCTGCATGACCTTGGTATTGATGCCCTGCCCCATTTCCGTGCCGCCGTGGTTGACCAGCACTGAGCCATCCACATACACGTGCACGAGGGCGCCAGCCTGGTTCAAATGCGTGACATTGAAGGCGATCCCGAATTTCAAGGGCGTGAGTGCCAGCCCCTTCTTCAAGACCGGGCTGGCCTCGTTATAGGCATCGATGGCGCGGCGGCGCGCCCGGTAATCGCTGCTGTCTTCCAGTTCGGCAACGAGTTCATGGATCACGTTATCGACGATTTTCTGCCCGTAAGGCGTGACGTTACGCCCCTCGGCATCATTGCGACCATAAAAATTAAGCAGGCGGATGTCGAGCGCATCACGTTGCAAGTGGCGGGCGATTTCATCGATCACGTACTCGATGGCAATGGCGCCCTGCGGCCCGCCAAAGCCGCGGAAGGCCGTGTTCGACTGGGTATTCGTCTTGCCGCAGGCGGCGCGGATATCCACATCGGACAGGTAATAGGTGTTGTCAAAATGGCAGACGGCGCGCGTGGCGACGGGGCCGGACAAGTCCGCCGAGTAACCGGCGCGCGTGGTCATGTCAACCTTGGCGGCAAGGATACGGCCAGCGTCGTCATAAGCCACTTCGTATTCATAATAAAAACAGTGGCGCTTGCCCGTCACCAGCATGTCGTCGTCGCGGTCGGCGCGCAATTTGACGGGACGCTTCAGTTTCGCTGCCGCAATCGATGCCGCCGCCGCCCACAGGGCAGACTGTGACTCCTTGCCGCCAAAACCGCCGCCCATGCGTCGGCACTCGACGGTGATGTTATGCGAATGCACGCCCAGCGCATGCGCCACCACGTGCTGCATCTCGCTCGGATGCTGGGTCGAACACAAGACCAGCATGCCCTGTGCCTCCTTTGGGATGGCGTAGGAAATCTGTCCTTCCAGGTAAAACTGTTCCTGCCCCCCCACGTACAACTGGCCCCTGACGACGTGCGGCGCCTGCTCGAACGCAGCCTGGTAGTTGCCGCGCGTTAGCTGCATGGGCGGCAGCACGTAGGATTGTGCCGCCTTGGCCGCTTGCGGCGTCATAATCGCCGGCAACTCCTCGTACGCCACTTGCGCCAGGCGGGCCGCGCGGCGCGCATGGTCGTGCGTATCGGCCACCACGATGAAGATGGGCTGGCCCACGTATTGCACCAGATCAAAAGCCAGGATGGGGTCGTCATGGATGATGGGACCGCAATCATTGGTGCCGGGAATGTCCTGCGCCGTGTAGACGGCGACAACACCGGCGGCGGCGCGTACGGCCGACAAATCCATGGCACTGATGCGTGCGTGCGGCTTTTGCGACAGGCCCAACGCCGCGTGCAAGGTACCCTGCAATTGGGCAATATCGTCGGTATACGTCGCTTGCCCCAGCACATGCAATTGCGCCGATTCATGCGGGCTGGACTTACCCACGGCGCTCCAGGCGGCCGCTTGCAACTCAGGCGTGGCAGGATAGTTCATGCTGGTCCTTTCAGGCGCGGCAGGCATAGGCGTTGACGGCAGTGCCCAGCAAAGGCGCACCGGGGCGTGTCTCCAGCCAGAAGCGGCGTAACAGGTTTTGCGCCGTCGTCATGCGGTAGGTATTCGAAGCGCGCATGTCGGACAGGGGCGCGTAATCGTCGGCCAGCAAGCGCATGGCAATGAGCACATTGTCTTGCGTCCACGCCTGCCCCCGCAGAAACGCCTCGGTTTGCGCGGCGCGCTGCGGCGTGGCAGCCATGCCGCCGTAGGCGATGCGCGCATCGACGATGCGCTCGCCATCGAGCTGGAAGGCAAACGCAGCGCATACGGCCGAGATATCCTGGTCAAAGCGTTTCGCCAGTTTATACGTGCGGAAATGCACATCGGCACGCGGCAAGGGCACGTGCACGGCTTCGACGAATTCTCCGGCTCGCAGGTCTTTCTTTTGGTAAGCCAGATAGAAATTTTCCAGCGGCATCACACGCTGGCCGCCGGGGCCGCGCAGCACGATCTCGCTGCCCAGCGCAATCAGCCACGGCATCGAGTCGCCGATGGGCGAGCCATTGGCAACATTGCCACCCAGGGTGCCGGCGTTACGGATGGGCAAGGAGGCAAAACGTTGCCACAGTTCCGACAATTCTTGCCGATAATGTACGCACAGCGCCGCATAGGCATCGTTGAGGGTGGCGCCAGCGCCTATATGCAGCTTGTCGCCTACGATGGCGATGTTTTTCAGCGCAGCCACGTTACCGAGATAAATGATGTCGCCCAGGTCGCGCAGTTGCTTGGTGACCCACAAGCCCACGTCGGTAGAGCCGGCCAGCAAACACGCTTGCGGCTTTGCCGCGCGCAAGGCCACCAGCTCATCGATGCTGCGCGGCGAGTGGAAATGCTGACCACCGTGCTCGTAAGAAGTCAGGCTAGCGCGCTGCAAGGCCTGCAATTGCTGCACCAGCGCAGCGCGGTCAAATGTCACATGCGGCAATTCGCCCATGCGCCTGGCAGCATCGATGATGGGGCGGTAACCGGTGCAGCGGCACAAATTGCCGGACAGGCTGTCGTCGATTTCGCAGCGCGTGGGCCTAGCGCCATTTTTCTCCAGATACATGCCCCACAGCGACATGACAAAACCGGGCGTGCAAAAGCCGCACTGGGAAGCGTGGCATTCGACCATCGCCTGCTGCACCGGGTGCAAGGCGCCATCGGGCTGCTGCAAGTCCTCCACGGAAAACAGGGCCTTGCCATCGAGGGTGGGAATGAGCTGGATGCAGGCGTTGACGGCCTTCATCTCGACCTGGCCATCGACCAGGCTGCCGATGAGCACCGTGCAGGCGCCGCAATCGCCCTCGGCGCAACCTTCCTTGGTACCCGTACAATGCAAATCCTCGCGCAGGTGCTGCAACACAGTCTGCGTAGGGGCGGCGTTGCGTACTTCCTGTACGGCACCACGGTAGTAAAAGCGGATAGGTTCTGACATGCTGGCCTCGGTATAGTCCCAGTATAGGAGATTAACACCAGCATATGCGACAACTATATTTGAAGATTGATTTTACTTATCATTCAATTTCAATAATGATCAAACGGTATAGGGATGCGTCGCATGCCAATGTTCGGCAATATCGATGCGGCGCGTGATCCACACCTGCTCATGGCCCTGCACATAGTCGAGGAAGCGCGCCAGGGCTGCGGCCCGTCCCGGGCGACCCACCAAGCGGCAATGCAAGCCCACCGATAGCATCTTCGGCTGATTCAAGCCGTTCGGATCACCTTCCGCATACAGCACATCGAAGGCGTCCTTCAAATAATCAAAAAACTGCGTACCTGAATTAAAGCCTTGCATTGCGGCAAAGCGCATATCGTTCGTGTCCAGGGTATAGGGCACGATCAGCTGCGGCTGCACCGCGGGCATGCCGGCGGCATCCGTGTACGCCACCTTGTCCCAGAATGGCAGGTCATCGCCATAGTAATCGGCGTCATAGCGGAAACCGCCATGTTCCACCACCAGTTTGCGCGTATTGGGCGAATCGCGTCCGGTGTACCAGCCTTGCGGCGCGGCACCGGTCAATTCACGGATGATTTGCACGGCTACGCGCATGTGCTCGCGCTCCGTTGCTTCATCCATGTTTTGGTAAGAAATCCAGCGCAAGCCATGACAGGCGATTTCATGTCCCAGTTGCTGAAACGCAGCCACCGCTTCTGGATTGCGCTTCAGGGCCATCGAGACGCCAAATACGGTCAGCGGCAGGCGCCGCTCCTCGAACATGCGCAGCAAGCGCCATAGTCCGGCACGCGAGCCATATTCGTAAATCGACTCCATGCTGAGGTGACGTGCAGGGAAAGCGGCAGCACCGATGATTTCCGATAAGAACGTTTCCGAGGCGGGATCGCCATGCAGCACACTGTTTTCCGCCCCTTCCTCGTAATTAAGGACGAATTGCAGCGCGATGCGGGCCTTGCCCGGCCATTGCGGATGCGGTGGCGTGCGGCCGTAGCCGATCAAGTCGCGTGGATAATGTTCGTAATTGTTCATGCGGAGGCGCGCCTATAGGAGGACAATGTTGGCTATACGCCCAATCATATAGCCCGGCGCGGTCACCGGTATATGATTTGCACGATAAGCACATTCACTCACCCTATATACAGGATAGCAAATGGGAAAACTCAGCACGCATGTACTCGATATCGCCCACGGCAGGCCGGGAGCCGGCGTCAAGGTGGCCTTGTTTTCAGTCGCGCCGGAAGGGAAAGTACTGTTGAAGATGGATATGACAAATAGTGACGGCCGTTGTAGCACGCCTTTGCTGGAAGGCGACAGCATGAAGGCTGGCCAGTATGAACTGGTATTCAATGCAGGCGACTACTTCGCTGCCCAGGGTCTCGATCTGCCGACACCACGCTTCATCGACCTGGTGACGCTGGCCTTCGGCATTGCGCATACAGATGAAAACTACCACGTGCCGCTGGTGGTGTCGCCATGGTCGTATTCGACTTATCGAGGGAGTTGAGCGACCTTAAACAATAAAGGCAGCGCATAGCGCTGCTTTTACTAAAACCGGCAGACGAAAAAAAACCCCACCATTGCTGGCGGGGTTTTTCTCTAGGTGTAACAGCCGGGAGCTGTTGCACCAAATAACAAGCCTGACGATAACCTACTTTCACACTGGTTGCAGCACTATCATCGGCGCAAAGTTGTTTCACGGTCCTGTTCGGGATGGGAAGGGGTGGGACCAACT
>NZ_JBNYXR010000023.1:0-48484 GCF_051380805.1 Janthinobacterium paucivorans | reverse complement strand
GATGACCATAGCAAGTTGGTCCCACCCCTTCCCATCCCGAACAGGACCGTGAAACAACTTTGCGCCGATGATAGTGCTGCAACCAGTGTGAAAGTAGGTTATCGTCAGGCTTGTTATATAAAAAAACCCCGCGGATGCGGGGTTTTTTTTCGTCTGCAGCGTGCACCGCACTAGATGCCCCAGGTGATGCTTTCACCTTCTGCACTGGCTGAGCGCAACATTTCCATCAGGGGATAGGCGCGTTGCGAAAAATGCACTTTCTGTGCACGCGCATGGGTGCCGGTCTCGCCATCTTCCAGCGTTTCTGGCGTATGGGCATCGTGTTCGATGTCATTTTCCGGATGCAATCTGCTTTCCGCGACTTCCTTTTCCAGCAGGACCAAGGCATCTCCCGCTTCTGTAGGCGTGATGACGCCGCGCGTAGGATTCTTGTGCAGGATGTCGAGGATACGCTGGGCATGTTCCTGGAACATCAGCACTTCAGGGGAGGATTTGGATTTGAATGAGATCAACATACGTGCTTTCTAAGACTTGTTGTTAGTGTCGAAACAATATCACGACTTGAAATATCACACAGGCTGTCGAATTGTCCGAATTGCACATCTGCGTGCCGTTTACCGTCATCTGTTGGACTATCCACGTATTTACAAGAGCGGCTATTCCAGGCTATCGCCTGTTTAAGCGATCGTTAAGTCTCAATCCAGTTTCACCGAGTCCATGAAAGTGTCGATGGTGTCACGCGACAGCTTGCGCTCTTCACCGAGAATGATGATCTGGAAGAGGTGCTTGTCCTGTGCCACAAAACGGCCGACCAGCAAGACAGTCTTGCCTTGCTGCGTGCCGTTGGCCTCGATACTGAGCGAACTGCGCTGGTGCGTTCCGGCAGCATTGCTGCTGGCCGCCGAGACCGATTTTTCGCTGCGCACGGTGCCGTTAATATTTTTCAACAGCGCTGTCTGCATGGCTGGCAGGGCCGCTTGCGCCTGTTCTGCGCTGTCGAGCACGGCGCTGCCGATGGCAAAGGTGCTGCCATCGACTTCGCTCGCCGTCATGGTTAGGCTGATTTTTTTGCCATCGAGATCGACCGTGCGTGTCAACACTGCCGGCTTGCCTGGAAACAAGGCTGTGAACTGCGCGTCGGGGCTGCGATAGTCGCGCCAGTCGAATTTCGGACTGCATGCGCAGAGCGTGCAGGCGGTAGCGAGCGCGGCCAGGAAGATCGCAAGTGATGTTTTTTTCATCAGCAGATGGTAGCAGTGACGCCAGCCACGCGCAATCGCGCACTTGTGGCTTTCAGCGCTCGCCTTATATTTCATGCAGTACACGCCGATACTGGATCGCTTCGGCAACGTGCGGCTGCATGATCGCGGGACTCCCCGCCAAGTCTGCGATGCTGCGCGCCACGCGCAGTACCCGGTGGTAAGTGCGGGCCGACCAGTGCAGGCGTGACATGGCGCCATCTAGTAGTTGTTCACCATGTGTTTCCAGACGACAGTGCTGTTCGATTTCCGTGCTACTCAGGCGCTGGTTTGTTTTTCCCTGGCGCGCCAGCTGCAGCGAAAAGGCTGCCGCCACGCGGGCCGCGATGGCTTGCGTACTTTCGCCGCTGCCTGCGTGCCGTCCCAGCGCCGCGGGCGGTATGGCGGCAACTTCGATTTGTAAGTCGATGCGCTCAAGTAGCGGGCCGGACAGGCGGCTGTGATAACGCAGCACCGCCTCTGGCGTACAGCGGCAACGACCGGAAGCGTGCCCCAAATAGCCGCACGGGCAGGGATTCATGGCGGCGATTAACTGGAAGCGGGCAGGAAACTCGGCCTGGCGGGCCGCGCGCGAAATGCTGATGATGCCCGACTCCATGGGCTGGCGCAAGACATCGAGTACCCGGCGCTGGAATTCGGCGATTTCATCGAGAAACAACACGCCGCAATGGGCCAGCGAGATTTCTCCCGGACGCGGTACGTTACCGCCGCCCACCAAGGCGACGCCAGATGCCGTTTGGTGCGGTGCACGGTAGGGACGACGTTTCCAGTGTTCCACTTTAAAATGGCCACCCAGTGAATGCACGGCGGCCGATTCCAGCGCCTCGTCATCGCTCATGGGCGGTAACACGCCGGGGAAGCGGCTGGCCAGCATGGTCTTGCCTGCGCCCGGCGGGCCCACCATCAAGACGTTATGCCCGCCTGCGGCCGCCACTTCCAGTGCGCGTCGCGCTTGCAACTGCCCTTGCACGTCGGCAAAGTCGGGATACGTAAACGCCTGCGCTGCCAGCACCGGTTGATGGCGCTGCAGGGCGGCCTGGCCGTTGGGCACGGCAAAATGCGCGCAGACCTCGAGCAGGCTGTGGGCGGGATAGATGCAGGCGTCTCTGACCAGCGCCGCCTCGTCCGCGTTGGCCCGCGGCAGGATGAAGGCGCGTGGCGGCCCCGATTGGCTGCGCTGCATGGCAAAAGTCATGGCCAAAGCACCGCGGATGGGGCGAAGTTGGCCCGAAAGCGATAGTTCGCCCGCAAATTCGTAGTGCTGCAGTTGTTCGCTCGGCAACTGGCCGGAGGCAGCCAGGATGCCCAGCGCAATCGGCAAGTCGAAGCGGCCCGATTCCTTGGGTAAGTCCGCCGGCGCCAGATTGGCTGTAATGCGCCGCGCCGGCATCTCAAAGCCGCAGTTTTGCAGCGCGGCGCGGACGCGGTCGCGCGATTCCTTCACTTCCGTATCCGGCAGGCCAACGATCGTAAATGACGGCAAGCCATTGGCAAGGTGCACTTCGACACTTACCTCGGGTGCCTCCATGCCGGCCAAGGCACGGCTTTTCAGGACGGCCAGACTCATCAGACTCCCCCGTAGCGCGAGCGCGCTCGGGATCAGTCTAGCGCTTGAAACGCTGTCAGGCTTGAGGTATGCCAGCAAGGCCGTCTATCACGCGACCTTGCTGACGATACTTTATGCCTTTGGCTCGTTCAGGCGGGTTTCCAGTTCGACTAGGCGCAGTTCCAGTGCATCGAGCTTGGCGCGGGTCTTGGCCAGTACTTGTGCCTGGATATCAAACTCTTCGCGCGTGACCAGATCGAGACGGGCAAAGCCCTGTGTCATCATCGATTTCACGTTTTTCTCGATATCCTTGGCGGGCGAGTTTTCGATGGCTTGATGGATCTTGCCTTGCAAGTCGTTAAAGAAGGTATTCATGTCCACGGTCAGTCCTTGTATGGTGCGGCCTGTGCATCGCACCATTGCGGTGCACAGCGGTGTTAATCTGGTGCGCAACTGGGCACTTCATTGTTCTTCAGCAGGCCGTGGCCCCAGTCCTGGCGGCTTGCAGGGTAAGTATGGACGGAAATGCGCCAGTCAAGCTAACAAGAGAGCTGGCACGTATTCTGCTAAAGATGTCATGAACGCTTTGTGATCTCCAGCCAAGATTTTAAACCTCAACCGCTTTAAAAGTTCAATAAAAGGGAATCGCCATGAAGAATCTGTCCAAGAACATGACTTTAGTCGCAGCGTTGACGCTGGCCATGACCGCTGTTTGCGATAGCGCCATGGCCCAGGATGCCGTGGCAGCGCCTGCTGCGGCCGAAGCCGTAGCCGATAACGTGGTCAGCTACAACGTGGCGCTGAGCAGCGACTACCGTTACCGTGGTGTGTCGCAAAGCCGTCTCGACCCTGCCATCAGCGCCGGTGCCGACTATACCCATAATCCGACGGGCCTGTATGTGGGCACTTGGCTGTCGAGCATTAAATGGATCAAGGATAGCGGCGGCGACACCAACCTGGAATGGGATATCTACGCCGGCAAGCGCGGTGAAATCAGCAAGGATTTTACCTATGACGTGGGCGGCCTGTACTACTTCTATCCCTCGAATGGATTGAGCACCAATGCCAACACCTTCGAGTTGTATGGCCAGCTCGGCTATGGTCCGGCCTATATCAAGTATTCGCACTCGACGACCAATCTGTTCGGTGTCGCCGACAGCAAGAACAGCGGCTACCTCGATGTGGGCGCCAACATCGACGTGCATGATGGCTATATCTTGAACCTGCATGCCGGGCGTCAGAAGGTCGAGCACAACGATGCCCTCAGTTATAACGATTATAAGATCGGCGTGAGCAAGGATTTCGGCGTGGTGACCGTAGCGCTGGCCGCCGTCAAAGCCAACATCACGTTGCTGGCACCGAATGGCAAGAACCTGGCGAAATCCGGTCTCGTGCTGACTGTATCCAAAACCTTTTAAGCGAGATTGCCATGAAAATGATTACTGCAATCATTAAACCGTTCAAACTGGACGAAGTGCGCGAAGCGTTGTCGGCTATCAATGTGCAAGGCATTACCGTGACCGAAGTCAAAGGTTTCGGTCGCCAGAAAGGTCACACGGAACTCTATCGTGGCGCTGAGTATGTCGTTGATTTCTTGCCAAAAACCAAAATTGAAGCAGCCGTCGATGACGCCATTGTGGACCAGGCCATCGAAGCGATCGAAGGCGCAGCGCGTACCGGCAAGATCGGCGACGGCAAGATTTTCGTCTACAACCTGGAACAGGTCATCCGCATCCGCACCGGTGAAACCGGCAACGAAGCACTCTAAGGGGAATATTGATGCGTAAAAATATAACAAAATTACTCGCTGGGATAGCCTGTCTGTGTGCGTTTGGCGTCGCTACGCCGAGCTTTGCCGATGCCCCCGCCAAGACGGAGGCGGCCACGACGGCTGCCGTCGCCACAGCTGCCGTGACGCCGGTGCCTGACGCTGCGCCCGCTGCTGCGGCGCCGGCGCCGGCCGCTGCCGCGCCAGCGGCCGCGCCCGTCGCCAATAAGGGCGATACCAGCTTCATGATGATCAGTACCTTATTGGTGATCTTGATGACGATTCCCGGCCTGGCTCTGTTCTACGGCGGCCTGGTGCGCTCCAAGAATATGTTGTCGGTGCTGATGCAAGTGTTCATGGTGTTCGCGCTGATCATCGTTCTGTGGTGCATCTACGGTTACTCGATCGCCTTCACGGAAAAAACTGCCTTCTTCGGTGGCTTCGACCGCTTGTTCCTGAACGGCATCTGGGATCCCGCCAAGGGCACGTTTGCCGCCGCCGCCACCTTTAGCAAGGGTGTTGTCATTCCCGAGTTCATCTTCGTGGCTTTCCAGGGCACATTTGCCGCCATCACGTGCGCGCTGATCGTTGGCGCCTTTGCCGAGCGCGCCAAGTTTGCCGCCGTGCTGGCCTTCGTCGTGCTGTGGTTCACGTTTGCCTACCTGCCAGCGGCGCACATGGTGTGGTTCTGGACCGGGCCTGACCTGATCACCAACGCTGCCACCTCGGCCAGCGAAGCCCTGAAGGCAGGCTGGATCTGGCAAACAGGCGCGCTCGATTTCGCGGGCGGCACCGTGGTGCACATCAATGCTGCCGTCGCCGGCCTGGTCGGTGCGATCATGATTGGCAAGCGCGTCGGCTACGGCCGTGAATCGATGGCGCCGCACTCGCTGACGATGACGATGATAGGCGCTTCCCTGTTGTGGGTGGGCTGGTTCGGTTTCAATGCCGGTTCCTCGCTCGAAGCGGGCGACGTGGCGGCCCTGGCCTTCATCAACACGCTGCTGGCCACGGCCGCAGCCACCCTGTCGTGGGTGTTCGGCGAGTGGATCAGCAAAGGCAAGCCATCCATGCTCGGTGGTGCGTCGGGCGCCGTTGCCGGCCTGGTGGCGATCACCCCTGCGGCCGGCTTTGTCGGCCCGATGGGCGGCCTGGTCATCGGCTTGCTGGCCGGTATCGTCTGCCTGTGGGGTGTGAACGGCCTGAAACGCCTGATCGGCGCCGACGATTCGCTCGACGTGTTCGGCGTGCATGGCGTAGGCGGCATCCTGGGTGCCCTGCTGACCGGTGTGTTTGCTGCACCACAGCTGGGCGGTCAAGGTATCTTCGACTATGTTACCAACAAAATGTCGGCTGATCCCTATTCCATCGGCCACCAAGTGTGGGTGCAAGCGCAAGCGGTCGGCACCACCATCATCTGGTCGGCCCTGGTCTCCGTCATCGCCTATAAACTGGTTGATATCGTCATCGGCCTGCGCGTGCCGGAAGAAGAAGAGCGTGAAGGGCTCGATATCACCAGCCATGGTGAGCAGGCTTATCATGGTTAAATGATAATAATCAGGCATGCCAGCGTTTCGCTGCGGCATGTCTGGTGTGCAAAGGCGCCTCATCGAGGTGCCTTTTTTTCATTGTGGGAACCGTAAAGGTCTTTAAAACAAGGCCTTTGCCCCGATGTAGGCTACTTACACGGTAATATAGTCGGTAGTTCTGTGTGCTTTTTTGAATACTGCACATAATTTAAGGATGTAACTATGGCTCCCCATCTCGTCACGGCCCTGACCGGACCGCTGCTCGACCTCGAAAAAAAGATTCTGGCCGCGACGCCGGCCATTGAGCGCTGGTTCCGCATGGAGTGGCAAGAGCACACGCCACCGTTCTATTGCTCGGTAGACTTGCGTAACGCGGGCTACAAGCTGGCGCCTGTCGATACCAATTTGTTCCCCGGTGGTTTTCATAACCTGGCCACGGAAATGCTGCCCTTGTCCGTGCAGGCGGCCATGGCTGCCATCGACAAGTATTGTCCGGACGCCCGCAATCTGCTGATGGTGCCGGAATTGCACAACACCACGCCGCAATACCTGCAAAACGTGGCGCGCCTGATGCAGATTTTCCGCCAGACGGGCCTGCACGTGCGCCTCGGCTCGTGGTTGCCCGAGATCACGCAGCCGACGCCATTGGCACTGCCAGATGGCAATATGCTCGTCATCGAGCCCCTCGTACGCCTGAACAATGGCCGTCGCCTGGGCTTGAAGGATTTCGATCCATGCACCATCTTGCTGAATAACGACTTGTCGGACGGCATCCCCGATATCTTGCAAAACATTCATGAACAAAGCCTGCTGCCGCCCTTGCACGCTGGCTGGGCCTTGCGCCGCAAGAGCAACCACTACACAGCGTACGATGAAGTGGTGAAAAAATTCGGCAAGATGATCGATGTCGACCCTTGGATGCTCAACCCTTTCCACGCCAAGTGCAGCGACGTTAACTTCCAGGAAGGCGAGGGCGAAGACGCGCTGGCCGCCAGCGTCGACGTGCTGCTGGCCAAGATCCGCAAAAAATACAAGGAATACGGCATCAAGGAAAAGCCCTTCGTCATCGTCAAGCCCGATGCAGGCACGTATGGCACGGGCATCATGACGGTGCGCGACGCCAGCGAAGTGCGCGACTTGTCGCGCAAGCAGCGTGACAAGATGTCCATCGTCAAGGATGGCAAGATCGTCACCGACGTTATCATCCAGGAAGGTGTGCCGACCTTTGAAAGCATCAAGGATGCCGTCGCCGAGCCTGTCGTCTACATGATCGACCGCTATGTGGTGGGCGGCTACTACCGCGTGCATGCGGAGCGCGGCGTGGATCAGAATCTGAACGCGCCCGGCTCGCAGTACGTGCCGCTGGCGTTTGCCCAGCAGCATGCCGTACCGGACCTGCAGGCCAAGCCGGGCACGGCCGCGCCGAACCGCTTCTATGTGTATGGCGTGGTGGCGCGCCTGGCCTTGCTGGCCGCGTCGCTGGAAATGGAGCGCACGGACCCGAATCCCGAGGTGTATTGATTCATCACTGCGGTTTGCCGGGCGCGATGACGACTGCGCCCGGCGATCTCGGCTAGAATCATGCATTCCTTATCCAGGTTCCCCGATTGGACGCACCATGAAAATTGCATTCCTTGCCGACCCGCTGGCAGGCTTCAAGACTTACAAAGATTCCACCTACGCCATGATGCGCGAGGCGGCCAGGCGCGGTCATGCCATCTACGCCTTCGAGCAGAAGGACATGGCGCTCGAAGAGGGCATCGTCACGG
This sequence comes from Janthinobacterium paucivorans, assembly GCF_051380805.1. Lineage (NCBI taxonomy): Bacteria > Pseudomonadati > Pseudomonadota > Betaproteobacteria > Burkholderiales > Oxalobacteraceae > Janthinobacterium > Janthinobacterium paucivorans. The sequence continues at coordinate 40,613 of NZ_JBNYXR010000023.1, read as the reverse complement.
CACTGGTACAGCATATCGAGTTGACCGGCGATGAACACGACTGGTATAAAATCGTATCGAGCGAAGAAGTGCGCCTGTCGGCCCTGGACGCCATCATCGAGCGCAAAGACCCGCCGTTTGACATGGAATATGTGTATGGCACGTATTTGCTGGAGTTGGCGGAAAAGCAGGGCGCACACGTCTTCAACAAGCCGTCTGCGATCCGCGACAATAATGAAAAGCTGGCCATTGCGCAGTTTTCCGAATTCACTTCGCCGACCCTGGTGACGTCGAGCGAAGCGCGCCTGCGCGCCTTTCACGCCAAGCACCAAGACGTCATCTTCAAGCCGCTCGACGGCATGGGCGGCACGGGCATCTTCCGCGTCAAGGCCGATGGCCTGAACCTGGGCGCCATCATCGAGACTTTGAGCGAGAATGGCGCGCAGACCATCATGGCGCAGCGTTTTATTGCCGATATCGTCAAGGGTGACAAGCGTATCCTCGTCATCGGTGGCAAGCCGGTGCCGTTCGCGCTGGCGCGCATCCCGCAGGCGGGCGAAGTGCGCGGCAACCTGGCCGCCGGCGGCACGGGGGTGGCGCAGCCATTGACGGCGCGCGACCTGGAAATTGCTGAAAAACTGGGCCCGATCCTGGCCGCGCGTGGCCTGATGCTGGTAGGATTGGACGTCATCGGCGACTATCTGACGGAAGTCAATGTCACCAGCCCGACCTGCTTCCAGGAAATCATGCAGCAGACCGGTTTCGATGTCGCTGCCATGTTTGTCGACGCCGTCGAGCATGGCGTTGCGCAAGCGCAGCAGCGTCAAAAGGTGCAATGACCATGGTAGGGATTTTGCTCATGACCCACGCACCGCTGGGACAGGCGTTCATCGCCGCCTGCGCGCATGTGTTTCGCGGGCCAACGGAACGTTTTGAAGCTATCGACGTCGTCGCAGACCAGGACCTGGCGGAAGTGCAAAAGCTGGCATCCGAAGCCATCTGCCGCCTCGACGATGGCTCCGGCGTGCTGGTGATTACCGATGTGAAGGGCGGCACGCCGTCGAACTGCTGCAACAAGCTGGCCGATGCGGGCCGGGTGGAAGTCATCGCCGGCATCAGCCTGCCCATGCTGCTGCGCGCCATCACGTACCGCCGCGACACGCTCGACGTGGTGGTGGAGATGGCGCTGGCAGGTGCGCAAAGCGGCGCTGTGCGCGTCGATAACCGTATCCGCGTGGGCGAATAAGGAAGTACATGGCCGCCGCCCTGAAGGCGGCGGGTTTTATAGACCAAGATTGTCATCAGCGTAGTGCATTCAGGGATAGAGACCATATAAAAATGATTCAAAAAGAACTCGAAATCATCAACAAGCTGGGACTGCATGCTCGCGCCTCCGCCAAATTTACCCAGCTCGCCGCCAAGTTCAAGAGCGACGTCTGGCTGACCCGTAACGCGCGCCGCATCAACGCCAAGTCCATCATGGGCGTCATGATGCTGGCCGCCGGCAAGGGCGCGAAAGTGACCCTGGAAGCCGAGGGCGATGATGAGCAAGCATGTGTCGATGCGCTCACCGCCCTGATTAATGACAGGTTTGGCGAAGGCGAGTAATGCCCGCCGAACGCAGCCGCAGCCGCCTTCCGACAGGTCACCCCATGGCATCTTTCACGCTCCACGGCATCCCGGTCTCCCGCGGCATCGCCATTGGCCGCGCGCATCTGCTGGCGCCGGCCGCCCTAGACGTCAAACATTACCTGGTCGCCCAGGAACAGATCGAAGCCGAAGTCCAGCGTTTGCAAAACGCCATTGCTGCCGTCCACAAAGAGCTGCAAACCCTGTGGAACGAACTGCCGAAAGATGCGCCCACCGAACTGGGCGCGTTCATCGACGTGCACGCGCTGATCCTGTCGGATCCGCTGATTGCCGAAGCGCCGCTCGACATCATCCGTTCGCGCCATTACAACGCCGAATGGGCGCTGCTGACGCAAATCGATGAATTGTCGGCGCAGTTCGACGAAATCGAAGACCCGTATTTGCGCGAACGCAAGGCCGACATCCAGCAAGTGGCCGAGCGCGTGCTGAAGGTCTTGTTGGGCACCGAGCAGCTGCTGCCGAAAGCGCCCGCCGAAGATGAATTGCTGGCGCAGATGATCGTCGTCGCGCACGATATCTCGCCGGCCGACATGCTGCAGTTCCGCGACCGTTCCTTTATCGGCTTTATCACCGATGTGGGCGGACAGAATTCGCACACGGCCATTGTTGCGCGCAGCCTCGATATCCCGGCAGCCGTCGGCATGTCGCAGGCCTCGATGCTGATCGGGCAGGACGACTGGCTGATCATCGACGGCGACGCTGGCGTCGTCATTGCCAACCCCAGCGCACTGGTGCTGGAGCAGTATCGCGAGCGCCAGGTGGCCATGCAGCGCGCGCGCAAGAAGCTGGGCAAACTGAAAAAAACGCCGGCCGTCACCAGGTGCGGTACGCCGGTGACCCTGCTGGCAAATATCGAATTGCCCGAAGATTGCGTGTTTGCGCTGGAATCGGGTGCCAGCGGCGTGGGCTTGTTCCGTTCCGAATTCCTGTTCATGGGTCGCGCCCACAAGATTCCCACCGAGGATGAGCAGTTCGAGGCTTACCGCAACACGGTGCAGTCGATGAAAGGGCGCGTGGTGACTATCCGCACGCTCGACATCGGCGCCGATAAGCCGCTCGACCAGTCCGACCATACGGCCTTGAATCCTGCCCTGGGCTTGCGTGCCATCCGTTACTGCCTGGCCGAGCCGCAGCTGTTCCTGACGCAGTTGCGTGCGATTCTGCGCGCCTCGGCCTTCGGCAAGGTGCGCATCCTGATCCCCATGCTGGCGCATGCCTTCGAGATCGACCAGTCGCTGGCCATGATCGCGCAAGCCAAGGCCAGCCTGCGCGAGGACGGTGTCAAGTTCGACGATGCCGTCGAAGTGGGCGCCATGATCGAGATACCGGCTGCTGCGCTGGCGCTGCCCATGTTCGTCAAGCGCATGGATTTCCTGTCGATCGGCACGAATGACCTGATCCAGTACACCCTGGCGATCGACCGCGTCGATTACGAAGTGGCGCATTTGTACAATCCGCTGCATCCGGCTGTGCTGCAGCTGATCTCCATGACGATCGCGGCTGGCCACAAGGCGGGCATCGATGTGGCCGTGTGTGGCGAAATGGCGGGCGACGTGAAGCTCACGCGCTTGCTGCTGGGGATGGGCTTGCGCGAGTTTTCCATGCACCCGGCGCAACTGCTGGCGGTCAAGCAAGAGATACTCAATAGCGATTTGGGCCTGATTGCACCACAAATGCGCAAAATTATGCGTTCCATGGAACCAAATGTGATCGCGGAAGCTGTCCAGCAGTTGCAGCTCATGTAAACTAACACCTCGCCAAACCTACTGCGCGTCGCGATTTGCGGCCTGCGATGCTCGCTGTGCTCAAGCACAGCTGCGCTTCTCGGCCACAACTCACTGCCGCTCGCTACGATTTTGCGAGGTGTTATGCACTCATGTTGCAAAACCTATCATCGGGGTTTTGCATCGACTATGGCCCGTGGGGCCGCCTCCTTTATAAACCGACACACATGTCATCCATTGGAATCGTTTCGCCGCAAACTATGTATTTTGCGCAACCCCTGCAGCTGCAAAGCGGAGCATCGCTGCGGGACTATATGTTGATGTATGAAACCTACGGCACCCTGAACGCCGACAAATCGAACGCGGTGCTGGTCTGCCATGCCCTCAATGCCTCGCACCACGTGGCCGGCGTGTATGCCGACGCAGCAAAGAGCACGGGCTGGTGGGACAATATGGTCGGTCCCGGCAAGCCGCTCGACACGGACAAATTCTTCGTCATCGGCGTCAACAATCTGGGCTCCTGCTTCGGCTCGACGGGGCCCATGCACACCAATCCCGCGACCGGCAAGCCGTATGGCGCTTCCTTCCCCGTCGTCACGGTGGAAGACTGGGTCAGCGCACAGGCGCGCCTGGCCGATGAACTGGGCATCACCCAGTTCGCCGCCGTGATGGGCGGCTCTCTGGGCGGCATGCAGGCGCTGGCGTGGAGCATCATGTTCCCCGAGCGCTTGCGTCATTGCGTGGTGATTGCCTCGACGGCCAAGCTGTCGGCGCAAAATATCGCCTTCAATGACGTGGCGCGCCAAGCCATCTTGTCCGACCCCGATTACCGCGGCGGCGACTTTTATGCGCACGGCGTGGTGCCGAAGAACGGCTTGCGCGTGGCGCGCATGGTGGGGCACATCACCTATCTGTCGAATGACGACATGGCCGAGAAATTCGGCCGCAAGCTGCGCGACGCGGCGCAGACGGGCGACTACAAGTTCGGCTTCGGCATCGACTTCGAGATCGAATCGTATCTGCGCTACCAGGGCGACAAGTTTTCCGAGTATTTTGACGCCAATACTTACCTGCTCATTACCAAGGCGCTCGATTATTTCGATCCGGCGCGCGCGCATGGCGGCGACCTGGCCAAGGCCCTGTCGGGCACCCAGGCCAAGTTTTTCCTCGCTTCGTTTTCTACCGACTGGCGTTTCTCGCCCGAGCGCAGCCGCGAAATCGTCGAGGCCCTGGTGTGCAACCGCCGCCAGGTGACCTATGCGGAAATCGACGCGCCGCACGGTCACGACGCCTTTTTGCTGGAAGACTCGCGCTACATGAACATGGTGCGCGCCTATTATGGCCAGGTATGGAATGACATCAACGTAGGCGCGCATGCAGCAGCCAAGAACACCGCCGTGCGCCAGGGCGCCAAGGAGACAGCATGACTTTTGACGAATTGAGCGCCCTGCGCCCCGACCTGGCCTTCATCGCCCACTGGGTGCCGAACAAGGCACATGTGCTGGACGTGGGCTGCGGCGAAGGCGTGATGCTGCAGTATCTGCAAAGCGACAAGGAGTGCAGCGGCTACGGCATCGAGATTGCCGACGACAAGGTGCTGGCCAGCACCCTGCGTGGCGTCAACGTGATTCAGCAGGACATGGAAAAAGGCTTGGCCATTTTTGGCGACAACAGCTTTGACACGGTGCTGTGCCTGTCGTCCCTGCAGATGATGAAGCAGGTCGAGCCGCTGCTGCGCGACATCGTGCGCGTGGGTGCCGAAGCCATAGTTTCGTTCCCCAATTTCGCCTACTGGCCACACCGCGTGGCATTGCTCAAAGGCCGCATGCCGGTGTCGAAATCGTTGCCCTACCAGTGGTATGACACGCCCAATGTGCGCTGCGCTACCATCAATGATTTCCGCGAACTGGCCGAGGAATGCGGCCTGGAAGTGATCGACTGCGTGGCCCTGGCCGAAGGCAAGATGGTCTCCGTGCTGCCGAATTTGCGCGGCGACCTGGCCGTCTTCCGCCTGCGCAAAAAAGCGGTGCATTGATGACGATCAGTCCGGCGCCAGGCTGGCGTTCCTACGCCAATGGCCGCATGCTGGCCGTGCTGGTGCTGGGCTTCAGTTCCGGCCTGCCCCTGTTCATCCTGCTGTACTTGCTGCAGGCATGGCTGGCCAAGTCGGGCTTGAACGTCAAGGCACTGGGGCTGTTCGCGCTGGTGCAGTTCCCCTACATCTGGAAATTTCTGTGGGCGCCCCTGATGGACCGCTACCGCATTCTGGGATTGGGGCGCCGGCGCGGCTGGATGGCCCTGACGCAGGTGGCGCTGTTCTTCTCTATCGGCGCCATGGGCATGCTCGATCCACTCACGCAGATCGGCCTGATTGCCGCTGCCGCCGGCTGGGTCGCCTTTCTGTCGGCCAGCCAGGATATCGTCATCGATGCCTGCCGGCGCGAAATCCTTGCCGATAACGAGCAGGGTCTGGGCGCCGCCGTGATCGTCAATGCCTATAAAGTGGCGGGCATGGTGCCGGGCGCACTGTCGCTGATCCTGGCCGACCGCATGCCGTGGCAGCCCGTCTTTTGGATCACGGCCGCTTTCATGTTGCCTGGCCTCGTCTGTACCTTGCTGATCAAGGAGCCCACCGTCTACGGCACGCCGCCAAAGACCATGCGCGAAGCCATCATTTTGCCGTTCCAGGAATTCATCGCCCGCGATGGTTGGCGTAACGCAATGTGGATTCTCGCCTTCGTATTACTCTACAAAATCGGCGACAGCATGGCCACGGCGCTGGCGACCAAGTTCTATCTCGACCTGGGCTTTTCCATGACGCAGATCGGCCTGGCCGCCAACACCACGGGTTTCTGGGCCAGCCTGGCCGGTGGCGTGGTGGGCGGTGTGTGGATGCTCAAGCTGGGCATCAACCGCGGTCTGTGGGTGTTTGGCGCGCTGCAGGCGATCGCCATCCTCGGTTTTGCCTGGCTGGCGCAGGTGGGGCCGAACACCATGCTATTGAGCGCCGTGATCGGTTTTGAAGCTTTTGCCAGCCTGGGCTTGGGTGCGGCTGCCTTTGTCGCGTTCCTGTCGCGCACCACGGACCCGCGCTACACGGCCACCCAATATGCGCTGTTTTCCAGTTTGAGTGCCGTGCCGCGCACCCTGATCAATGCCTCGGTGGGCTTTCTGGTCGCCGAACTTGGCTGGTTCTCGTTTTTCATTGTTTGCTTTTTCCTGGCCTTCCCGGCCATGATGATGCTACCTAAAATTGCCCCATGGAGGTCTGCCAATGGCACCAATATTCCCTAAACGTTATGTCGTCCTGGCCAGCCTGTGCGCGGCCACCGCGCTGGCACCGCTATCTGCCCACTCGCAGCAGCAGGTGGTGCAAGACGGCATTAATGTGCGTCCCTTGTCGAGTTCGCGCATCTTTGCCGGCGGTGCCGATTTCAATGAACAATCGAAGCAGCAATACACGCAGCTGGTCAACGAAGCGAGAGAAAAAAATGCGCTGCTGCCCGCCAGCGACCCGCAGGTCAGGCGCCTGCGCGCCATCGCCCAGCGCATCATCCCCTTCGCTACGCGCTGGAACGAGGCGGCGGCCAACTGGAACTGGCAGATCAACCTGCTCAATTCGGACGAGGTGAACGCTTTTTGCATGCCGGGTGGGCAGATCGCCTTTTACAGCGGCATTATTGACAAGCTCAATCTGACCGACGATGAAGTAGCCATCGTCATGGGGCATGAAATTTCGCACGCGCTGCGCGAACACGCACAGGCGCAGGCCGGCAAGGGCAACCTGGCGGCCGTCGGCGCCAAGCTGGCCGGCGCCGGCTTGTCGGCCTGGCTGGGCATCGATCCGAGCATCACCAGCACCGCCACGAATATGGCGGCGCAGGGGGTGATGCTGAAGTTCTCGCGCGACGACGAACGCGAGGCCGACCTGATCGGTATGGACCTGGCCGCGCGCGCCGGCTTCGACCCGCGGGCCGGCGTGATCCTGTGGCAGAAAATGGCTGCCGTAAGCAAGGGCGCGCCGCCGGAATTCCTCTCGACTCATCCTTCCGGCAAGGACCGCATCTCGCAGATGAATAGCCATATGGCGCAAGTGCTGCCCTTGTACGCGCGCAGCAAGGGCGTCAGCGTGGACGCCTTGCCGCCGTACCGCAGCAGCGCCATCGCCGCGCGCTAGGATGTCTTCGCTTCGCAGCCCTGTGCCGCTACCCATGCGCGACGGCGTCGCGCCCAGCTATCTGTGGCTGCCGGAGGGGCAGTGGCCGGACATGATCAGCTTCCTGCTCGAGCGCTATCCGCAGATCAGCGCCGCGCAATGGCAGGACCGCATGGGGCGCGGCGAAGTGGTCAACGGCGACGGTGCCGTGCTGGGCCCCGACAGCGCCTACCGGCGCGGCATGCGCATTTTTTATTACCGCGAGCTGGAACGCGAAACGCCGATCCCCTTTCACGAGGAGATCCTGTTTCAGGACGCGCATTTGCTCGTCGTCGACAAGCCACATTTTCTGCCCATGACGCCGGGCGGGCGCTTCGTGCAGGAGACCTTGCTGACGCGACTGAAGAAACAGCTCGACAGTGCCGACCTGACGCCGATCCACCGCCTCGACCGCGAGACCGCTGGCGTGGTCATTTTTTCGCGTCAGATAGCCAGTCGCGGCGCCTATCAGTCGCTGTTCCAGCGCCGCGAAGTGCGCAAGACGTACGAGGCGCTGGCGCCTATCCTGAGGCGCGGCGATTTTCCGCTCGATTTTCCGTTCACTTACCGCAGTCGCATGGTCGAGGGCGAGCAGTTTTTCCTCATGCGCGAGGAAGCGGGCGAGCCGAACTCGGAGACCGTCATCGATGTGATCGAGCGGCGCGGCGACCTGTGCCTGTACCGTCTGCAGCCGCATACGGGGCGCAAGCACCAGTTGCGCGTGCACCTGGCGGCACTCGGCATTCCCATCGTCAACGATGCGTTTTACCCGCTGGCCCTGCCGTGCAAGGCAGACGATATGTCGCAGCCTTTGCAGTTGCTGGCACGCGCGATCGATTTCACCGACCCTTTGAGCGGCGAGCCGCGCCACTTTGAGAGCCGGCGCAGCCTGTGAGGGCGCTTACGCCTTGATGGTGTAATCGATGATCAAGGGCGCGTGGTCGGAAAAACGTTCGTCCTTGTACACGCTGACCGTATGCGCCTGCGCCGCGATGCCAGGGGTGGCGACGTGGTAATCGATGCGCCAGCCCACGTTCTTCGCGTAGGCCTGGCCCCGGTTGCTCCACCACGTGTACTGCTCTTCGCGCTTATCCAGGCCACGGTGCACGTCAACATAGCCCACTTCGTCGAAGACGCGCGTCAGCCACGCGCGCTCTTCCGGCAGGAAGCCGGAATTTTTCTTGTTGCCCTTCCAATTTTTCAGGTCGATTTCGTGGTGGGCGATGTTCCAGTCGCCGCAAATGACCACTTCGCGTCCCAGGGCCTTCAATTCCAGCAGGTGCGGCAGGAACAGCTCCATGAAGCGGAACTTGGCTTCCTGTCGTTCCGGGCCGGACGAGCCGGACGGGCAGTACACGGAAATGACGGATAGTTTGCCAAAATCACAGCGCACATAGCGCCCTTCGGCATCGAATTCGGGGCTGCCGAAACCGATATGCACGGCGTCCGGTTCCACCTTGCTGTACACGCCCGTGCCCGAATAGCCTTTTTTCTCGGCGTAGTGGAAATGGCCATGATAGCCGTGCGGGTTGAGGAATTCCGGCGTCATGTCGGGCAGTTGCGCCTTCAATTCCTGCACGCAGATGAAATCGGCCGTTTGCGTGCCCATCCAGTTGAAAAAGCCTTTTTTGGCGGCGGAACGGATGCCGTTCAGGTTGGCAGAAATAATTTTTGGCATAGGTCTAGAGTGAAAGGACGCTGGCCTGGGCCGGCGGGCGCGGCATGGCGATTGTCTCGCCGGTGCGCGCGGATTAAAATACAGGCACTTTTAAAAAATGAGGCTAATGTGAATAATTTACGCCAGCAGTTTATCGCGTTTTCAGTATCCAAGGGAGTCTTGCGGTTTGGCGAGTTCACCACCAAGGCCGGACGCCAGTCGCCGTACTTCTTTAACGCGGGCCTGTTCCATGACGGCGCCACCCTGGCCGAGCTGGCGCAGTTCTACGCGCAGACCCTGCTCGACTCGGGCGTCGAATTCGACATGCTGTTCGGCCCCGCCTACAAGGGCATCACGCTGGCGTCGGCTACAGCCGTGGCGCTGGCCGGCAAGGGCCGCAACACCTCGTTCGCCTTTAACCGCAAGGAAGCCAAGGACCACGGCGAAGGCGGCACCATCGTCGGTGCCAAGCTGCATGGCAAGGTCGTCATCATCGACGATGTGATCTCGGCCGGCACCTCGGTGCGCGAATCGGTAGACATGATCCGCGCCGCCGGCGCCGAGCCATGCGCCGTGCTGATCGCACTGGACCGCATGGAGCGTTCGGGTCCGGACGGCCAGCTGTCGCCCAGTTCGGCAGTGCAGGAAGTATCGAAACAGTATGGCATTCCCGTCATCTCGATCGGCAACCTGGACGACTTGTTCGGCTACCTGAATGGCGCGGGCGCCGATCCGGAACTGCTGAAATATAAAGAGGCTGTTTCCGCATACCGCAATCGGTATGGAATTTAAGTAGTCCTCTCCAGCAGCGCCCGCAGCCGCGGGTCGCTGCAGGTAGCGCTGGCCGATGGGTGGCATTGCAACAAGCGCCGCAACAGCGCGCCGCCGATGCCGCGCCGCCGGAACGGCGGTTTCACGAACAGCATGTTCACCGTCACCCCGTCCGCGTACTTGCTGATGTCGAGCATGGCCACTTGCTGGCCGTCGATCCACGCGCACAGCGCGCTGTCGCCTTGCCAATCGATGTGCATCACGCCAGCCATGGCTTGAGCGCCGCATGCAGGCCGAGGGCGAACAGCCCGGTAAAAAAGCAGCGCTTGAATACTTCTTGTGCGATGCGCCCGCGCAGCCATTGACCGGCCAGCATACCGGCCAGCGCCGGCAGCAGCGCATACGCGGAAGCGCCGGCCGCACCGAGGCTGAAGTCGCCGTGCACGGCCAGGCTGGCCGCCAGCGCAATGGTCGATGCCGTAAAAGCCAGTCCCAGCGCCTGCACCAGCGCATCGCGTGGCAGTCCCAGTGCCTGCAGATACGGCACGGCGGGGATGACGAACACGCCCGTGGCGGCCGTCACCAGCCCCGTCGCCGCGCCCGCCATGGGGCCCAGCCAGGCTTCGTGCCGCGCCGGCACGCGCAACTGCAGCGAGAATAATCCCGCCAGCGCATACAGCATCAGCGCCACGCCCAGTGCGACGACGGCCCCGATACCGCTGTCCTGCGTCAGCAGGGCGCCACCTGCCAGCGTGCCGGCCATGACGGTGGCCAGCATGGGCCACAAACGGCGCAGCAGGGCGTGCAGGCCGGGACCGGCCGCCAGCTGCCAGACATTCGTCACCAGCGACGGCACGATCAGCAGCGCTGCCGCCTGCACGGGCGGCATGACGAGACTGAGTGTGCCCATGGCCACGGTCGGCAGGCCCAGTCCGACTACGCCCTTGACGAAGCCTGCGACGAGGAAGCTGGCGCCGACGGCCAGCAGGAATGACATCTCCATCTTTCTATTCCAAATTGATTTTGCGTGGATTCTGCGCTTGCCCGTGACTTTCGCCAAGATGGATTATGTTGAGTCAGCCTAAGGGATAGCCGAAGGCTGATAAGATGGCGAAAAGGAGAGCTGTCATGCGTTTTGATCTGGTCGACTTGCAGCTGTTTGTCAACGTGGTGGAGGCGGGCAGCCTGACGGCGGGCGCCGCGCGCAGCCATCTGGCGCTGGCCTCCAGCAGTGCACGCGTGCGCGGCATGGAAGAGATGCTGGGCATGCCCCTGCTGCTGCGCGGGCGGCGCGGCGTGGCGCCGACACCGGTAGGGCAGACGCTGCTGCATCACGCGCGCCTCGTGTTGCTGCAAATGGAGAAAATGCGCGGTGAGCTCGGCGAATTTGCGCTTGGCTTGAAAGGGCAGTTGCGCCTGCTGTGCAACACGGCTGCACTCAGCGAATTTTTGCCCGAGGCGCTGGGCGCTTTCCTCGACCGCCATCCGAACCTGACCATCGACCTGGAAGAGCGCCTCAGTTACGATATCGTCAAGGCCGTCTCGGAAGGGCTGGCCGATATGGGCATCGTGTCCGACTCGGTCGACATGCGCGGCTTGCAGACGTTTCTGTTCCGCCCTGACCGGCTGGTGGTGATCACGGCGGCCGATGGCGTGCATCACCGCGCCTTGGGCCATGATGGCGCCGTCGACTTTGCCAGCTTGCTCGATCATGATTTCATCGGCCTGGCCGACGACAGCGCGATGCAGCAGTACCTGGGCATGCACGCGGCGCGCCTGGGCCGTCCGTTGAAGGTGCGCGTGCGCCTGCGCAGTTTCGATGCCGTGTGCCGCATGGTGGCCAGCGGCGTTGGCATCAGCGTGGTGCCTCTGGCGGCGGCAAGCCGCTGCCAGCAGACGATGGCGCTGCGCTGCCTGGAATTATCCGATCCCTGGTCGGTACGCAATCTGACTATTTGCGTGCGCCAGTTCAGTGAATTACCCCTGTATGCGCGCCAGTTGATCGATCATTTGAAAGCGTGACAGGGCATGACAGGAGCAGCGATGCGTTTTTCAGAAGACAAGATGGCCAGCCTGCTGTGCAGCGACCGGGTCGAGCGGCCCATCCACATCTGGCAGCCGCCACCGCCACTACAGCCGCGCGCCGTGATCCTGGCGATCCACGGCGGCATGGCGCATGCGGGCGACTATGTCACGCCGGCGCTGTTCTTCCGCCAGCACGACATCGCCACCGTCAGCTTCGACATGGTCGGCCACGATGGCAAGCGCAAGGTCGATATCGCTTCCTTCGACGCCTTCCTCGACGACGCGCAACTGTTCCTCGCCTGGGTCAAGCAAACGTATCCGGGCGTGCCGATTTTTGTCATGGGCCACTCGATGGGGGGCTTGATCGCCACCCACCTGGGACTGCGGCGTTTTGCGGGCGACCCGGCCATCAAGGGATTTGTCATTTCATCGCCGTACTACGTGAATGCGATTCCCGTGCCGCAGGTGCTGCAGATGCTGTCGGGCTGGCTGGCCAGGCGTTTCCCCCTGATGAAAGTGCCGCTGGGCAATCTGACCATGTTGCTGACGCACGATCAAGCCATCACTGCACGCCATTTCCAGGACGAGCGCGACGGCATCCGCGCCAGCGCCGCGTCGGTACGCTTCGCCCATGCATTGACGTCGGCGCAAAAGCAATTGGCGGGTGGCTTGTCGGATTGGCGCTTCCCCCTGTTTGCCGCAGTGGCGGGCGACGACAAGCTGGCCAACAGCGGCGCCACGGAAAGCCTGCTGCGCAGCGTGCCCGATGGCCTGCTCGACTACCATTTCTACCCGGCCAATTACCACGAGAATTTCAATGAAGTGAACCGCGAGACGATCTTTGCCGCGATCCTGGCCTGGATGGAAAAACTGTGTGTGCCAGCAGCAGTGTGAGGCACAGGTATCGTTATAATCGGCTTAGCTGAATTGACTGCCGGCGTGCCGGCCCGGTCCCCGCGGCACAGGGGAATACTCAAGGAACGAACGATGCGCTTACTGATTGCCCTGATACTCCCGTGGCTGACCTTTTTTACCATCGGCCGCCCGATTGCCGGCATCATTTGCCTGATCCTGCAAATCACCGTGATCGGCTGGCTGCCAGCGACGATCTGGGCCGTGTATGCGCTGAGCCAGTACAAGACGGACCAGAAAATCGCCGAGGCCATGCGCCGCCGCTGATCGTGTTCTAACGCTGGCTTAAGCTGCGTTTCCCATCTTGATTCAAACAACATAAGGACAGTGAGATGGCACCAGACAAACGCGGTACCTTGAGCCTGGCGGCGGCGATGCTGGCCGGCGCGCTGTTGTTGGGAAGTGCAGCGCAGGCGCAGAGTGTTAGCGCTTTGCCGCCTGTGCAAAAGAGCGGCGCGGTGCAATACCTGAGCGGCGGCATCGGCCTCGATGAGTCGTCTGCCATCAAGAGTGCGAGCCGGCATTGGCCCTTGAGCCTGGTGTTTTCCGTGCAAACGGCGGGCAAGGCGCAATTTGCCTCCGACGTGAAGCTGGAAATACGCGATGCCAAGGGCATCATGGTGCTGGAAACGACGGCCAGCGGACCATTCCTGCTGGCGAAACTGGCGCCTGGCAGCTACAGCCTGCGCGCCACCCTGGCCGGCCAGACGTTGGAACGCCAGGTGCAGGTCAAGGCGCGATCGTCGGCGCGCGTGGAACTGGTCTGGCCGGCGGGAACGAACCAGGGCCAGTCTTGATGCCGCGCGTCGTGCTGCTGGCCGCCTTCATCAGCTGACCCTGATCCACTGAGCTTGCATCAGCTGACCGCGAGCACGCGGCCTTCTGCCGCGCTTTGCAGTGCCAGTTCGATCAGGCGTATCGTCGCCGCCGCATCTTCGGCTGCCACGGGCGCCGGTGCGTCGTGGCGAATCGCGTCGGCCATGCCCTGGTAAAAGTCCTGGTAGCGGCCCGCCTGCATTTCCAGGTGTTCGCAATGTCCGTCCGGCTGCGTGCCCAGGTGTAGCGCGCCGCGCACGGGGTCCTTGCCCCAGCCAGGCTGTCCCGGCCTGCCGCCCGCCTTCAGTGCATCTTCCTGCGGATCGAGGCCAAACTTGACGAAACTACCCTTGTCGCCATGCACGGCGAAGCGCGCCGTCGGCGCCTTCACCAGGCAGCCGGCTTGCAGCACGACGCGCAGGCGCTCGTAGTACAGCACAAGGTGGAAATAATCGACTGCCTGGGCGCCATCACGCTGCAGCACGATATCGGCAGACAGTTTTTGCGGCCGGCCGAATAGCTGCATGGCCTGGTCCAGCATGTGCGGGCCCAGGTCGTACAGCAAGCCGCCACCGGGCGCGTCGGACTCGCGCCAGCGCTGGCGGATCTCGGGGCGGAAACGGTCGAAATGCGATTCGACGCTGGTGATGCGCCCCAGCGTGCCTTGCGCCAGCAACGCCTTCAGGGTCAGGAAGTCGCCATCCCAGCGCCGGTTGTGGTACACGCTGAGCACCAGCTTGCGTTCCTGCGCCAGCGCGATCAGGCTCTGCGCTTCAAAGCTGGAAATGGTGAATGGCTTGTCGACCACCACATGCTTGCCCGCTTGCAGGGCCGCCAGGGCCAGGCTGAAATGCGCTTCATTGGGCGCGGCGATGACGACCAGCTCGATGGACGGATCGGCAAACAGCTGCGCCGCTTGCGCATACACGGTCGTATTCGGCCAATCCTTGAGCACGAGCTCCGGTTTGCTGGAGGCGACGGCCGTCAGTTCCAGGGCGTCGACGCTGGACAGCACGGGGGCGTGGAAGGTGGCGCCGGCAAAGCCGTAGCCGACCAGGCCGGTTTTGATCTTGTTCATGGCGGGCTCACAGGTGCGTGGAAGAATCCATGATCATACCCGCAAGCGTGCGTCGCCAGCGCCGATGCGGCGCATAAAAAAAGGGATGCCGCAGCATCCCTTCTTGGTACACAGGCGCTTATCCCGCCAGCTTGGCTTTCAGCAGTTCCGTCAGCTGGGCCGGATTGGCCTTGCCCTTGGATGCCTTCATGGCTTGTCCGATCAGCGCGTTGATGGCCGCTTCCTTGCCTGCGCGGTACTGCTCTACCGACTTGGCGTTGGCCGCCAGGACTTCATCGACGATGGCTTCCAGTGCGCCCGTGTCCGAAATCTGTTTCAAGCCCTTGGCATCGATGATGGTATCGACCAGATTTTCGTCGTTTGATTTGGCTTCCCACATGCCGGCGAAGACTTCTTTCGCCGCCTTGTTCGAGATCGTGCCGTCGGCGATGCGCTTGAGCATGGCAGCGAGCTGCGCGGCGCAGACGGGGGCGTCGTCCAGGTCCACGCCTTCGCGGTTCAGGGTCGACGATACGTCGCCCATCAGCCAGTTGGCGGCGGCCTTGGCGTTTTCCTTGCCGGCCTTGTCGACCACGGCGACGAAATAGGTGGCCATGGCTTTCGATTGCGTCAGCACCAGAGCATCATATTCAGGCAGCGCGTATTCGCTGATGAAGCGCGCGCGCATGGCCGCTGGCAGTTCCGGCATCGAGGCCTTGACCGTGGCGATCCACTCTGGCGAGATAACCAGCGGCGGCAGGTCAGGGTCCGGGAAGTAGCGGTAATCCTGAGCGTCTTCCTTGCTGCGCATTTCGCGCGTTTCCTTGCGATCCGGATCGTACAAACGCGTCGCTTGCACCACCTTGCCGCCGTCTTCGATCAGCTCGATCTGGCGGCGCACTTCGACGTGCACGGCTTCCTCGATGAAGCGGAAGGAGTTCAGGTTCTTGATTTCGCAGCGGGTGCCGAATTCTTTCTGGCCGACGGGACGCACGGAGACGTTGACGTCGCAGCGGAACGAGCCTTCCTGCATGTTGCCGTCGCATACGCCCAGCCACATGACCAGCGAGTGCAGGGCCTTGGCGTAGGCCACGGCTTCGGCGGCGCTGCGGATTTCCGGTTCCGAGACGATTTCCAGCAGTGGCGTACCGGCGCGGTTCAAGTCGATGCCGCTCATGCCCGCATAGTCTTCGTGCAGCGATTTACCGGCGTCTTCTTCCAGGTGGGCGCGCGTCAGGTTCACCGTCTTGGTGACGAATTGGCCATCCTTTTCATAGCCGAAGGTCAGCGCGCCGCCGATGACGACAGGGTCTTCGAACTGGCTGATCTGGTAGCCCTTGGGCGAATCGGGATAAAAATAGTTCTTGCGCGCGAAGACCGAGTGCGGCGCCACCGTGGCGCCAACGGCCAGGCCGAAGCGGATCGCACGGTCGACGGCTTGCTTGTTCATGACGGGTAGCACGCCCGGTAGCGCCAGGTCGACGGGGCTGGCCTGTGTGTTGGCGTCGGCGCCGTACTTGATCGGCGAACCGCTGAAAATTTTGGATTCGGTCGTGAGCTGCACGTGGTTCTCAAGACCGATGACGACTTCCCATTGCATAGTGTTCTCGCTTATTTTTTGGTGGCGCCGCCATGGCGGCGCGAATTTTTTCTTAGATGCCGGCAGTTGCGTTGCCTGGAGCGCGTGTATGCCAGTCTGTCACTTGCTGGAACTGGTGGGCCACGTTCAGCAGCTTGGCTTCGCCAAAATAATTGCCGATGATTTGCAGGCCGACGGGGCGCTTGGCATTTTTTTCGCCGCTGCCGAAACCGCAAGGGATCGACATGCCGGGCAGGCCGGCCAGGCTGGTCGACAAGGTGTAGATGTCGGCCAGGTAGTTCGCCACCGGATCGTCCGTTTTGTCGCCCAGGTCCCAGGCGACAGTTGGCGCGACCGGTCCCATGATGACGTCGCAGACGGCGTTCGGGCCATTTAGTACGGCGTCGAAATCTTGCGCGATCAGGCGGCGGATTTTTTGCGCCTTCAGGTAGTAGGCGTCGTAGTAGCCGTGGCACAGCACATAGGTGCCGACCATGATGCGGCGCTGCACTTCCGGGCCGAAGCCCTGCGCGCGCGATTTCTTGTACATGTCCTGCAAGTCCTTGTACTCGGTGGCGCGGTGGCCGTAGCGCACGCCGTCGTAGCGCGACAGATTGGACGACGCTTCGGCCGGCGCGATCATGTAGTAGGCGGGAATCGACAGGGCGGTGTTCGGCAACGAGATGTCGACCAGGGTGGCGCCCAGCTTTTCATATTGCGCCAGCGCGCCGCGCACGGCCGCTTCCACGTCCTTGGCCAGGCCCTCGCCGAAGTATTCGCGCGGCACGCCGATGCGCAAGCCCGTCAGGGGCTGGCCCAGTTCGCGTGAAAAATCTTCCGCCACGCCGCCCTGTTGCGGTGACAGGCTGGTCGAGTCGCGTTCGTCGAAGCCGGCCATGGCGCTCAAGAGCAGGGCGCAGTCTTCGGCCGAGCGGGCCATCGGGCCGCCCTGGTCCAGCGACGAGGCAAAGGCGATCATGCCGAAGCGCGAGACGCGGCCATAGGTGGGCTTGATGCCGGTGATGCCGCAAAACGCGGCCGGCTGGCGGATTGAGCCGCCCGTGTCGGTGCCGGTGGCCGCTGGCGTCAGGCCGGCAGCAACGGCGGCGGCCGAGCCGCCGGACGAGCCGCCAGGCACTGCTGTTGTATCCCAAGGATTCTTGACGGCGCCGAAGGCCGAGTTCTCGTTGCCGGAACCCATGGCAAATTCATCGCAATTGACCTTGCCCAGGGTGACCATGCCGGCCGCCTGGAATTTTTCCACCACGGTGGCGTCAAACGGGCTGGCGTAGTTGGCCAGCATCTTCGAGCCGGCCGTCGTGCGCCAGCCTTTAGTGACGAACAGGTCCTTGTGCGCGATCGGCACGCCCGTCAATGGCGTGGCCGTGCCGGCGGCGATGCGCGCATCGGCTTCGGCAGCTTGCGCCAGGGTCAGATCACGGTCGACGTGCAGGAAGGCGTTCGAAGTGTCCGCTGCGATGCGGTCGAGGAAGTGCGTCGCCAGTGCAACGGCGGAAATTTCCTTGTTCTGCAAAAGCGTGGACAGCTGTTTGATGGATTTTGTATGCATGGCGTTTCTATTTTGATATTCGACGGGAAGACAAAAGCATGGAGCTGCGCTTTACTCGATTACTTTTGGTACCAGATAGAGTCCATCCTGGACTTTCGGTGCCACGGCCTGGTAGGCCTCGCGGCGATTTGCCTCGGTGGCAATGTCCTCGCGCAAGCGCAAGGCGATATTGTCCATGTGGGCGGCCAGCGGATGGCTCAGGGGGGCCACGCCATCGGTATTGACGGCTTGCATTTGTTCCGCCAGTGCAAAAATCTTGTTCAATTGGGCCAACGACGTGACGGCCTGATCGTCGGCCATTTCGAGTTGTGCCAGGTGGGCGATGCGTTTTACGTCGGAGAGTGTCAGGGACATGGCGAATGGCGCGGAGTGCCGCGCATTAGTATTAAGTTGGCGTTTTGATAAAACGCGAGTATGTACTGCTCTTTTGCGCATAAAAGCCAAGGAATGCCGCGTAATTTGCGGCTGCAAGAGTCGCACTTTTCCATGGTTTTTGAGCAAATCGCATTCAAATTATAAGGTAGAATGGCGGGTTAATGCGTTGCCGGCGCTGATGGACTGCTGCCGCAGCATAGAAAAGATTGCGCAAGCGCTAAGCGACACCCGAGAAAATCGTCTTCATGGATTTTCATGGGGCCTGAAAGCGCCCGCTTTGAAACTCCCCATAAACAGCTTTTGCGCAGCTCGATGCGCTACAGGACACTCATGTTTGGTTTTTTACGCAGGTATATCTCCACCGATCTGGCCATTGACTTAGGCACGGCCAACACCCTTATCTATGTGCGCGGCCTCGGTATTGTCCTGGACGAACCATCGGTCGTCGCCATCCGCCAGGAAGGCGGTCCGAACGGCAAGAAGACCATTCAGGCAGTCGGCAAGGAAGCCAAGCAAATGCTGGGCAAGGTGCCGGGCAATATCGAAGCGATCCGCCCGATGAAAGATGGCGTGATCGCCGACTTCACCGTGACCGAGCAGATGCTCAAGCAATTCATTCGCATGGTGCACGATTCGAAATTCTTCCGTCCATCGCCGCGCATCATCATTTGCGTGCCGTGCGGTTCGACCCAGGTCGAGCGCCGCGCAATCCGCGAATCGGCGCTCGGCGCCGGCGCATCGCAGGTCTACCTGATCGAAGAACCGATGGCTGCGGCCATCGGCGCGGGCTTGCCCGTGTCCGAAGCGACCGGCTCGATGGTAGTCGACATCGGTGGCGGTACCACGGAAGTGGGCATCATTTCGCTGGGCGGCATGGTCTACAAGGGTTCCGTGCGCGTGGGCGGCGACAAGTTCGATGAAGCCATCGTCAACTACATCCGTCGCAACTACGGCATGCTGATCGGCGAACAAACGGCCGAAGCCATCAAGAAGGCCATCGGTTCGGCTTTCCCTGGCTCGGAAGTGAAGGAAATGGAAGTCAAGGGCCGCAACCTGTCCGAAGGCATTCCGCGCTCGTTCACCATTTCCAGCAACGAGATTCTCGAAGCGCTGACCGACCCGCTGAACAACATCGTCTCGGCTGTGAAGAACGCGCTGGAACAGACTCCGCCGGAACTGGGCGCCGACATCGCCGAAAAAGGCATGATGCTGACAGGCGGCGGCGCACTGCTGCGCGACCTGGACCGCCTGCTGATGGAGGAAACCGGCTTGCCGGTGCTGGTGGCCGAGGACCCGCTCACCTGCGTGGTGCGCGGTTCCGGGATGGCCCTGGAGCGTATGGACAAGCTCGGCTCGATCTTCTCCTACGAATAATCGGATCAACGGGCCGGAGAGCGGGTCTCCGGCTTTGGTTTTGGCGCCGGCGTTCGACCGGGGCTTGCACGTTGGCGTACTGCGCCTGATTATTGGATGTCATGGAATACAGTCCTCCGCCACTTTTCAAACAAGGCGCTTCCGCCCGCGTCAAGATGATGGTGTTCGCCGGCATTTCTATCGCCCTGTTGCTGCTCGATTCGCGCATGCACGCCTTGACGGCCGTGCGCCAGGCAGTCGGCACCGTGCTGTACCCGGTGCAGATGGCTGCCCTGGTGCCGCGCGATGTGGTGCTTGGCGTCGGCAACTACTTTTCTTCGCTGTCCGCGCTGGAAAAACAGGTGCGCGACCTGAAGCACGAACAAATCGCCTCGGCACAGATCATGCAGCAGGCGCAGCTCAATATCGTTGAAAACAACCATTTGCGTAAATTGATGGAGGCGCGCGAACGCGTGCCCGTCAAGACCCTGATGGCTGAAGTGCTGTATGACACGCGCGATTCTGCCACGCGCAAGCTCGTGCTGGACCGGGGCATGCAGCATGGCGTCGAGCTGGGCCGCCCCGTGATCGACAACCTGGGCGTGGTGGGACAAGTCACGCGCGTGTTTCCGTTCACCTCGGAAGTGACCTTGCTGACCGATGAAGAACAGGCCATTCCGGTGCAGCTGCTGCGCAACGGCGTGCGCAGCGTGGCCATCGGCCGCGGCAAGTCCGGCACCATGGAGCTGCGCTTTACGGCCCCCACCGCCGACATCCAGATCGGCGATATCGTTATTACCTCGGGCCTCGACGGCCTGTACCCGGCCGGCCTGGCCGTGGCGCGCGTGACGCTGGTCGAGCGCAATGCGCATGGTCCATTTGGCCGCGTCGTGTGCCAGCCTCTGGCCGGCATCGAACGCAATACCCAACTGCTGATCTTGATGACCTCGCCCGAGATGCCGGCCCGCCCGCCGAGCGAAGAAGTCAAGACGGGCCGCAAGATCGCTGGCAAGATGGCGCCGATCAAGGAAGCGGCCAAGGAGCCTGCTGCCGGTGCCGCGCCCGTGCCGGCGCCCGCCACGCCGGCCGTCAAGCCACCCGCCAGCCCGCTTCCCAAACCGGCGGCGCCTGCGGCTGCCACCACACCAGTTGCCGTGCCACCGAAGGAAGCGACACGATGAACCGCCCGCATTACATCCTGCTGCCGGTCAGCCCCCTGTTCATCGGTTTTTCCCTGCTGTGCGCTTTTCTGCTGAACCTGCTGCCGTGGGGGCAGTTCGTCGGCGTGCCTGATTTCGTCGCCCTGGTGCTGGTTTTCTGGGGTGTCCACCAGCCGCGCAAGGTCGGCATCGGTATGGCGTTCTTCATGGGTTTGATGATGGACGTGCACGACTCGACCCTGCTGGGCGAGAATGCCTTGGCCTACACCTTGCTGTCCTACTTCGCCATCATGATGCACCGCCGCGTGCTGTGGTTCCCCATCCTGACCCAGGCGCTGCACGTACTGCCGCTGCTGCTGCTGACGCAGGCCTTGCAGTTGCTGACGCGCCTGATCGTCTCGGGCCGTTTCCCCGGCTGGCTCAATTTCATCGAGAGCTTCGTCGCCGTGGCCCTGTGGCCCTTCGTTACATGGCTCCTGCTGGCGCCGCAGCGCCGCGCCGTGGACCGTGACCATAACCGGCCGATTTGACGCGCGCCTGCCATGACTGAACTTAAGAATACCGAGCGCGAACTGCATTTTTTCCGCATGCGCCTGAGCATCCTGGGCGCGCTTGTCTTTCTCTGCTTTTCACTACTGCTGGCACGCTTCATCTGGCTGCAGGTGATCAAACACGAAGACTACGCGACCAAGGCCGAAGACAACCGCATCGCCGTGGTGCCCATCGTGCCCACGCGCGGTCTGATCCTTGACCGCAACGGCGTGGTTTTGGCGCGCAATTACTCGGCCTATACGCTGGAAATCACGCCATCGAAACTGAGTACCAGCCTCGATTCGGTGATCGACGAGCTGTCAACCTTGGTGCAGATCGACATCAAGGATCGCCGCCGCTTCAAGAAGCTGCTGGAAGAATCAAAGAATTTTGTCAGCGTGCCTCTGCGCACGCGCCTGACGGATGAAGAAGTGGCCCGTTTCACGGCCCAGCGTTTCCGCTTCCCCGGCGTGGAGGTGCAGGCGCGATTGTTCCGCCAGTATCCGATGGGCGAGGTAGCGTCGCACGTGGTCGGCTTCATTGGCCGCATCAACCGCAATGAAGCCAAGGCGCTGGACGAGGGCGATGACGCGGCAAACTACAACGGCACCGACCATATCGGCAAGGAAGGCCTGGAAAAAAGCTATGAAAAGCAGTTGCATGGCACCACCGGCTACGAAGAAGTGGAAGTGTCGGCCGGCGGGCGCGCCATGCGCACCTTGTCGCGCACGGCAGCGACGCCTGGCAATAACCTGATCCTGTCGATCGACATCGAATTGCAAAAAGTGGTCGAGGAAGCGTTTGGCGAATGGCGCGGTGCGGCCGTGGCGATCGATCCGGCCACGGGCGATATCCTGGCCTACGTCTCCAAGCCCGGCTACGACCCTAACCTGTTTGTCGACGGCATTGACCAGCAAAGCTGGAATGAACTCAATACCTCGCTGGACCGGCCGATGGTGAATCGCCCCCTATCGGGCACCTACGCGCCAGGCTCGACCTTCAAGCCCTTCATGGCGCTGGCCGCCCTTGAATTGGGCAAGCGTACGCCGAGCCAGTCGATTGCCGATCCCGGCTTCTTCATCCTGGGCGGCCACACCTTCCGCGATGACAAGGTGGGTGGCCATGGCACGGTGGATATGCACAAGTCCATCGTCGTATCCTGCAACACCTATTACTATCAGCTGGGCCGCGATATGGGCATCGATGCCATCCACGACTTCATGAAGCCGTTTGGCTTCGGCCAGTTGACGGGTATCGACCTGAATAATGAAAAGACGGGCGTGCTGCCGTCGATGGAATGGAAGCGCAACCGCTTCAAGGCGCCACAGCAGAAAAAATGGGTGGGCGGCGACACGATTTCGGTGAGTAACGGTTCCGGCTACAATTCCTATACGCCGCTGCAAATCGCCCACGCAACAGCCAACCTGGCCAATAACGGCGTGGTGATGAAGCCGCATCTGGTGAAGATCATCGAAGACGCCGCCACGCGCGCGCGTACCCTGACGGTGCCGAAGGAAAGTTACCGCATCGCGCTCAAGCAGGAAAACATCGATACCATCAAGCGCGCCATGGTGGGCGTGACCAGCGAACAGGGCGGCACGGCCGCGCGCATCTTCGCTGGCGTGCAGTATACGGTGGGCGGCAAGACGGGTACGGCGCAGGTGGTGGGCATCAAGAAAAACGAGAAGTACAATGCCAAGCTGCTGGCCGAGCGCCTGCGCGACAATGCCTTGTTTACGGCCTTCGCGCCGGCCGACAAGCCGCGCATCGCGATTGCCATCGTGGTGGAAAACGCGGGCTTCGGTGCCGGCGTGGCTGCGCCGATTGCGCGCAAGGCGCTCGACTATTACCTGCTGGGCAAGCGCCCAAGCGACAAGGAAAAAGACACTACCAAGGTGCCGAAGGAAGATGTCGACGAAGTGCGCACCCTGGAAGAAATCACTGATGAGCAGGCTGCCCCGGCGGCGCCTGCCAGGTAACAATGAAACGTTTCCCATTACGCGAGGCGCACGCGATGGCGGCGCGCCAGACCCCAAGGCAATAAGGAAGCACATGCCCATTAACGAGAGGCGCTCGCTGTGGCGGCGCGCCAAGCCCTATCTGGCGGTGTTTGATCCGCCGCTGATGATCATCATCCTGATGCTGCTCTGTACCAGCCTGCTGACCCTGTATTCTGCCAGCATCGGCATTCCCGGCAAGATCGAGGACCACCTGCGCAACATCTTGCTGTGCTTTTTCGTCATGTGGGTGGCAGCCAACGTCACGCCGCAGATGATGATGCGCATCGCCGTGCCCGCGTACACGGTATCGGTGATACTGCTGGTGGCCGTGGCGTTGTTCGGCACGATCAAGCTCGGTGCGCGGCGCTGGCTGCATCTCGGCGTGATCGACATCCAGCCGTCCGAGTTCCTGAAGATCGCCACGCCCCTGATGCTGGCCTGGTTCTTCCAGCACAATGCGGGCGCCCTGCGCTGGAAATCGTTCCTGATGGCGGCCGTGCTGTTGCTGGTGCCCGTCTACCTGATCGCGCGCCAGCCCGACCTGGGCACGGCACTGCTGGTGGTGGCGGCCGGCTTTACCGTCATCTTCCTGGCGGGCCTGTCATGGAAAGTACTGGCCGGCTTGCTGATCACCTTTGTTTGCTGCCTGCCGATCGCCTGGTCGCATCTGCATGATTACCAGCGCGACCGTGTAATGATGCTGATCGACCCGACCAAGGACCCGCTGGGCAAGGGCTTCCATATTATCCAGTCCATCATCGCCATCGGCTCCGGCGGCATGACGGGCAAGGGCTGGACGCACGGCACCCAGGCGCACCTGGAATTTGTCCCGGAGCGCACGACCGATTTCATCTTCGCCGTGTATTCGGAAGAGTTCGGTCTGGTGGGTAATCTGATGCTGATGCTGATGTATTTGCTGCTGGTGGGACGGGGCATGATGATCGCCGCCAACGCCCCCAGTTTTTTCACTCGCCTGCTGGCAGGAGCGATCACAATGATTTTCTTTACGTATGCGTTCGTCAACATGGGCATGGTCAGCGGCATCGTGCCGGTGGTCGGCGTTCCCCTGCCTTTCCTCAGCTATGGCGGTACCGCGCTGCTGACGCTGGGCGTGGCCACCGGTATCCTGATGAGCATCCAGCGTCATCGCAAGCTGGTGCAGACCTGATGCGCGCGCCTTTCGATACCTTCGCCATGCGCGGGCTGGGCTTGCTTGCTTTGCTGAGCCTAGCCGCCTGCGGCACCTCGCCGCTCAAGCCTGCAGCCAATAATGTGCCGCTGCCGTCAGGCGGCAAGGCCAAGTCCGCCGCGCGCCCGGATCCGACCCTGCCGGTGTTGCCGGCGGCCGGCTCCGGGCGCGGCGGCTACTACAAGGATGATGGCCCGGGCGACAATCCGCCGGCCAACCTGCGCGATGTGCCGGATGCGGAAGTGCGCAACGAGCCGTATTCGACGCGCTCGAATCGTCCCTACGTGGTGTTTGGCAAGACGTACACGCCGATTACCGACAACGAACCGTTCACGCAGAAGGGCACGGGCACCTGGTATGGCAAGAAATTCCATGGCCAGCGCACTTCGTCGGGTGAAATCTACGATATGTACAAGATGACGGCGGCCCATCCGATCTTGCCGATTCCCTCGTATGCGCGCGTGACGAGCATCGACAGCGGCGCGCAGGTGATCGTGCGTATCAATGACCGTGGTCCCTTCCACGCCACGCGTGCGATCGATGTATCCTACACGGCGGCGCTGAAACTGGGCTTTCTGGGCAAGGGTAGCCATCAGGTAGTGGTGGAACGCTTGCTGCCAGCCGATATCGACGCCATGCTGGCGGCGCGAGCGGCGCCCAAGCCTGTACCGTCGGTGGTGGCCATCTCCATCGATACGCCAGTGGAAACGGGCACCGTGCTGCAGCCGCAGGTGTCGACGCAAATGCTGCCCGTCGATGCGACGCTGGCGATGCCGGCTCCGGCGGCGCTGCTGAGCGGCTTTTATTTGCAGTTGGGTGCCTACTCGCGCGCCGATAATGCGGAAACCGGGCGTGCGCGCCTGGCACCGTACGCGGCGGGCCTCGGTACGCTGGCGGTGGTGCAGGCAGGCAATTTGTTCCGTCTGTACGGCGGACCGTTCTCCAGCCGTGCCGATGCGGCCCGCGCAGCGGCGAATTTGCCGGAATCGACAGGCATCAAACCCATCGTCATTCAAAGATAAAGCACCTGACAAAAGCGTAGCGAGCATCGCAGCTTGCCATCGCGACGCGCACCAGGTTTGGTCAGGTGCTTACTTGCAGCTGCGCAGTTCCTGGTCCGGGAACTGTACCTTGATCTTTTCGAGGCGCGCGCGCGTAGCGGCATCGAGGTCGCGGAACTGGTAGGCCATCTGCTTGCTGGCGCTGTAGCGTGGCGCGATGCGGGCGCTGTGCACGCCCTGCCTGTTGAGCGATGCCAGCTGGTTTTGCGCGCCGCCTTCCGACTTGAAGACGCCCAGTGAAATGCCCCAGCGCAGCGCGCTGCCTTCATTGATGATGAAGTAATTCGTCACGCCCAGCTGCTTCAACTCGCCGGCCTTGCGGTCGGCGCCTTCCTTGCTGCCCTGCGGCGGGATGTACACCATGTAGCTGGAAATGTCTTGTCCGGCCACGTTGCGGCGCGACTGGCGCTCGCCCAGGTCCAGCGCTGCCACTTGTGCCTCGAAGCGGCGCCCGTCAGCGAGCAGGAAATTGCCCACCTCCGTGCAGGCATACGATGTTGGCGGCTCCGGTACGGCCGGTGCTGGCGTCGCAGCTGCCTCGGCGGGCGTTGGCGCAGCCGGTGTCATGGCCTGCTCCTGCGTCAGCAAGCTGAGCTTGCCCGCCTGCAGCTGGTTTTTCAGGCGCGCCGGTTCGCGCGTCTCGCTGCGAAAACTACCCAGATAACCCTGGCCGATGGCCAAGACCAGCAGGTTGATGCCGGCCAGCAGCCAGAAGACGAATTTCAGCATACGTGGTTTCCTTGTGTTCCTGCGGCACCGGCGCGCGCGGATGCCTGCAGGCCGAGCATGACGATATTGTCCACCAGTTGCAGCGGTACCGCCAGTGCCAGCGCCGGCGCGATACGCGCGGCGGCGCCGCCTGACAGCAGGCAGGCGCTGGCGCCGTGCATGCGCACTGCCCGTTCGATGGCGCCCGCTTGCGCGGCCAGGCATCCACTCAAAATGGCATCGTCCGTGTTGTCGGCAAAGCCGGCTGGCAGCGTGATGTCGCCGGCGATTTGCGGCAGCTGCGCTGTGTTGCGCGCCAGCGAACTGGCCATCAATCGCAATCCTGGCAAGATCATGCCGCCGAGGAAAACGCCATCGGCCGTGATGGCATCGATGGTGGTGGCGGTGCCGCAATTGGCGACGATGACAGCTTGGCCAGGCGCCAGCACACGCGCGCCGATAGCGGCGGCAAAGCGGTCGCAGCCCAGCTGCGACGGCTCGCGGTAAGCGTTCCTGATACCGGCCAGTTGCGCCAGTGAGGCAAAGTCGCGCGCAGCTACCGGCAGCATGGCCCGCAGGCGCATGCCGATGGCGCTGCCCGCGACGTTCGACAGCAGCGCTGCGCTGATGGCGAGCTTGGCCCATTGGCCTGCCAGCGTGTCGATCTGCGCATGCGCGACAGCGCCGCTGGCCAGCCAGCCGCCGACGTCACTTTCGGCGGCCACGAGTGCCCATTTGATGCGCGTATTGCCGGCGTCTATCAGCAGTAGCATGTGCTTACTCCCCGCTCAGGCGCAGCGACACGTCGCCCGATATGATTTCCTGCAAGCCGCCCTCGGTGTGCAGCAGCAGGCGTCCCAGCTGGTCCACGCCAGCAGCCATGCCTTGCTGCAGCAGCTGGCCGTTGTCGAGGATGTTCACGCGCTGGCCCTGCCAGGCGTGGAGCAGATTCCAGCGTTCGGTAAACGGCGCGAAGCCGGTGTCGTCGAATTCGGCCAGCACGCCGGCCAGACGGCTGAGCAGGGCCGCCACCAGCGTATTGCGTTCCATCTGCGCCAGCCAGGGTACGGCCGAGACGCTGCGTCCGATCTGCTGTTCCAGCGCATCGGGCATCAGCAAATTGATGCCACAGCCAATCACGGCCCACACGCCGCCACTGTCGTTGCCCTGTGCCTGCTGCGTCTCGACCAGGATGCCGGCCAGTTTATGGCCATCCTTGAGTATGTCGTTCGGCCACTTCAATTGCACCGGCACGCCCAGGGACGTCATGCTTTCTGCCAGCGCCACGCCGACGGCCAGCGGCAGACCGACCAGTTGATGCAGCGGCCCCTTGAAGCGCCAGGCTAGCGAGAACATCAGGCTGGCGTCCGGCTGCGACACCCAGCGCCTTCCGGCGCGTCCGCGTCCGGCCGTCTGCTGGCCGGCGATGCGCAGGGTCGGCCCAGTCAGTGTGGCGCAGCGCGCCAGCAGGTCGGCGTTGGTCGAGCCAGTTTCGCCGACTACTTCGATGGCTACGTGGGAGGCGCCCGCGGCGCAATGGGCGGCGATGGCCGCGCTGTTCAGGTCTGAGTGCTTCGTCATTTTTTTTGGGTGGTTTTACTGGCTGTCGCCGGATGGCTTGCTACGCGCCTTGTGCGGCGCATTCGCGAAGGCCATGTCGTAGATGGCATTGGGCAGCACGCGCAGCAGCTTGGCGACGACGCCCATCTGCCACGGGATCACGCGGTAACTGTCACCGTCGGCGATGGCGCGCGCGGCGCGCGTGGCGAATTTTTCGGCCGGCATCAGGAAGGGCATGCGGTAGGCGTTGAGGCGCGTCATCGGCGTGTCGATGTAGCCGGGTGTGATGGTGACGACCTTGATGCCGGCCGGCTTGAGTTCCAGGCGCAGCGATTCGCAGTAGCTGATGACGGCTGCCTTCGAGGCGCTGTAGGCTTCGGCGCCGGGCAGGCCGCGTATGCCGGCCACGCTGCCGATGCCCACCAGGCGTCCGCTGCCCTGGGTTTTCATGGCAGCGATGAAGGGAGCGAAGGTGGCAACGGTGGCCGTGACGTTGATGGCGATGAGGCGCGCAAAGGCGTCGAGGTCTTCCGCGTGTTCGGTCAGAGTGCCGAACGACACGCCGGCGCTGGCGATGACGATGTCGATTTGCCCGGCATGGGCGATGAAGTCCTGCGCCGCGTTTTTCAGCGCGGCGTGGTCGCATACATCGACGGCGTAGGCGCGGTGGCGTTCAGGGTGGGGCAGGGAGGCGATCAGCTGCTGCAGCGTATCGCCGCGGCGCGCCAGCAAACCGAGGCTGGCACCCTGGCGCGCGTATTGCCGCGCCAGAGCGGCGCCCAGTCCGCTCGACGCCCCGGTGATGAAAACGCTGCGCATCAGGCGATGCGCGCGTGCCAGGGCAGCGCCAGGGAGCTAGACATGCTTATTTCTTTTCCGCTTTGGCTTTCGCAAGCAGCACGTCCATCACGCTGAGCGCCTGGGCATTCAGCTGCTCTTCGTTCTTGGCCGACTTGCTGCCTTGATCGGCTTGCGACGGCGACGTGATGTAACGGCCATCGATGGCGATCATGGGCCAGAAGCTGACGTTATAGCCTTGCATCATGGCGTCGGCACGGCGCACGCGCGCCGAGATCCCCATCGAACGGTAGGTGTCGATGAATTTTTGGCGTTCCACGCCCTGCTTGGCGACGAAGTCGAATACGGCGTCGTCGGTGGCCAGGCGGTTGCGCTCCACATGCATGGCGTGGAAGACGCTGGTGTGCAACTTGTCGAGCAGGCCCATCGCTTGCAGCGTGAAGAACAAGCGCTGCTGTGGCGCCACGCTGTCATCGCGCGATACGTGCACGCGCTTGAAGACGATGTTGTCGCCCTGTTTCTTGACCCAGGCCGCCAGTTGCGGTTCGAGTACGTTGCAATGCGGGCAGTAATACGCAAAAAATTCTGTCACTTCGATTTTCTTGCCCGACTCCGTCGCCTGCGGCGTGGCCAGGGTTTCGTACTCGACGCCATTCTTCGGCTCGGCCGGCGAGGCCGATGCGCCCAGGGCCGCAGTGCACAGGGCGGCGGCAAACAGTACTTGCTTCAAAAAACGCATGCTGGTTCCTTATTTTTGGTTGCGCACGACGGCGACATCGATGCCGTTTTCAGACAGCTTGGTGCGCGCGCGATTCATCGATTCGAGCTGGTTGAACGGACCGATACGCACGCGGTGCAGCACGCCGGCATCGGTGCTGCGGTCACTGATGGCCGCTTCGAAGCCCAGCAGCGCCAGTTTGCCGCGCGTGCTTTCGGCATCTGACATGTCATGGAAGGCGCCGGCCTGCAAATAATAAATCCATTTTTCGCTGGCGGCATCGGCCTTGGCTTCAGCCTTCGTTTCGGCCTTGGCTTGCACTGCCGGCGCGGCGGCCGGCGTTTTCGGCGTCGGCTTGTCTTTCAGGGTACCGATCAATTCCTGTAATGCGTCCGGCGGCGGTGCCTTCGGCTGCTGCGCGGTAGCTGTCGCGGGCGCCACTGGCTGCGTCGGCGTGACGATCTCGCGTGGCTCCTTGGAGAAGTCGCGCGCCGCTTCCTTGGCCGCTTCCTTGTTGCCGTACATCGGCTTGTTCGGGTCGCTGATCTGGCCGGCCGTCGGTTCGGCCGATTTGCCAGCCTTGCCCGACTTGTCGGTGAAGGGCGAGGCACCCTTGGTGATCACCAGGGCAACCGCCACGGCGATGCCCAGGCCGATGACCAGGCCGATGATGATGCCGACCAGGGTATTACCCTGCTGGCGTCGGATCGGCCAGGCGCGCGAAGCGCAAGAGGAAGCGTGATTCATAGGCGGTATGACCTTCGCGATTACATTTTGTTCGGCGCGGACACGCCGATCAGTGCCAGACCGTTGCGCAGCACTTGGCGCGCGGCGATGACGAGGGCCAGGCGGGCCAGCTTGACGGCTTCGTCCTCGACCAGCACTTTTTCGGCGAAGTAGAAGCTGTGCAGGTTGGCAGCCAGGTCGCGCAGGTAGAAGGCGACTTGATGCGGTCCCAGTTCCGCTTGCGCGCGCGCCAGCATTTCCGGATAGGCGGCCAGGGTCGCCAGCAGGGTCGCTTCGGTCGGCGCCGTCAGGGGAGACAAGTCAACGCCGGCGACCGTGCTTTCATCACCGCCCCAGTTTTCCAGGATGCGGCAGATGCGCGCATGCGCGTACTGCACGTAATACACCGGGTTTTCATCCGTAGTTTTCAGCGCCACGTCGACGTCGAAGACGAATTCCGTGTCCGCCTTGCGCGAGATCAGGAAGAAGCGCACGGCGTCGCGGCCCTTGGTGATGTCGCCGCCGCCCGACCATTCGATCAGGTCGCGCACGGTGACGTAGGAGCCGGCGCGCTTGGAAATTTTTACTTCTTCGCCGTCCTTCATGACGGTGACCATCTTGTGCAGCACGTAGTCAGGGTAGCCTTGCGGGATGCCCATGTCGACCGCTTGCAGGCCGGCGCGCACGCGCGCAATGGTGCCGTGGTGGTCGCTGCCCTGGATATTGATGGCCTGTATGAAGCCGCGCTGCCATTTCACCAGGTGATACGCCACGTCCGGCACGAAATACGTGTAGCTGCCGTCCGTCTTGCGCATGACGCGGTCCTTGTCGTCGCCGAAGTCGGTGGTGCGCAGCCACAGTGCGCCATCTTGCTCGTAGGTGTGGCCTGCCTTGATCAGCGTTTCGACCGCGCTATTGACCTTGCCGTCCGCGTACAGCGACGATTCGAGGTAGTAATTGTCGAACTTTACGCCAAACGCCTGCAAGTCGATATCCTGCTCGTTGCGCAGGTAGGTGACGGCGAACGGGCGAATCGACTCGATGTCATCGATGTTGCCATTGGCAGTGGCAGGCTGGCCGTCGCTGGCCGAGACGGTCTTGCCGGCCTTGAAGTCGTTGGCAATGTCGGCAATGTAGTCGCCGTTATAGGCGGACTCGGGCCATTCGGCGTCGCCCGGCACGAAGCCGCGCGCGCGCGCCTGCACCGAATTGGCCAGGGTCTGGATCTGCACGCCCGCGTCGTTATAGTAGAACTCGCGCGTCACCTGGTAGCCTTGCGCGTCGAACAGCGAGGACAGCGCGTCGCCCAGCGCTGCCTGCCGGCCGTGTCCCACGTGCAGCGGACCGGTCGGGTTGGCCGAGACGAATTCCAGGATGACCTGCTGGCCGGCGCCTGCCGTGCCGCGGCCATAGCTGTCGCCTGCACCGAGGATGGCCTTCACCACGGCCTGCTTGGCGGCGGCGCAGACGCGCACGTTGATGAAGCCGGGACCGGCGATTTCCACTGCCTCGATCAGGCCCTGGCCAGCCGGATTGGCCAGTACGGCCGCGACGATGGTTTGCGCCAGTTCGCGGGGATTCTGTTTCAGCTGCTTGGCCAGTTGCATGGCGATGTTGCAGGCGACGTCGCCATGCGATGCGTCGCGTGGTCGCTCGAGCACCACGGATGGCTCAAGCGAAGTGCCGGCCAGGACGGGAGCGAGGGCGGCCTGGAACAGGGCGATGATTTCTTGTTTCTGTTGGGCGAGCATGAGCAGGATGGCGGTGGAACCGCGTTAAGAATGAATAGAATGAATCACAAAGCAAAACGGACGGCCAGTACCGAGGCCGCCCAGACTGCGTCAATTATACTGGTTTGCCGGCGGGAACAATACGCTTGCTGGCAAGGTTGCCGAGCCAGCACATTTCTCGATATTGTCAGGATAATATGCCCATGTTGGTGCATGAAAACATCAGCATGACCCATTCTGCTTGTATATATGCAGTTTTTTTCCGTAAATTGCCCTTATCGCTGCAATCGCTTGGGCCAGAGGGCGCCACAAACGCTACAATCGACCCTTTATTGATGACGCGCGGCCGCGTATTTTCCTCCATGCCGCCAGCCGCGCGCAGCCACACCGGATAACTATGAACAAGCGCCCCACGCTGAAATTGAAAACCAAGCCGGCGCCAGGCCAGGCGTCCGCCTCTGCCGCACCGAAATTGCGTCCCAGCTATCATCCTGACCTGAAACCGGTCTTGCAGCCAGGCTTCCAGCCCGATTTGCGCGCCGACTCGCTGGCGTTCTGCCTGCTCGGCGCCGCCAATGCCGTGGCGCAAGTGCGCACGGGCACGGCCTTGCCGCAGGCGCTGGCCAAGGTATTTACGCAATCGAATGCCAGCCCGCAGGCGCGCGGCGCAATCCAGGATATTTCCTACCGCACCATGCGCCAGCTGGGCCGCAGCGAAACCCTGGTCGGCCTGATGACGTCGAAGGCGCCCGAGCCGCCGATGCTCGCCGCGCTGCTGTGCTGCGCACTGTCGCTGATGTCGGCCGAGCCGGACGAGCAGCCGTACGAAGAATTCACCGTGGTCGACCAAGCTGTCACGGTGGCCACCTCGCATCCTGACCTGGCGCACGCCAAGGGCATGGTGAATGCCGTATTGCGTCGCTTCTTGCGTGAGCGCAAGTCCTTGCTGGAAGCGGCCCTGCAGCAACCGGTGGCGCAATGGAATTATCCGCAATGGTGGATCGATTCACTGCGCCTGGCCTATCCCCGCGACTGGCAAGCCATTTTGACGGCCGGCAATGCCGTGCCGCCCCTCACCCTGCGCGTGAATCGTCGCAAGAGCACGCTCGAAGCGTATCTGGCCGTGCTGGCCGAAGCGGGTATCGCGGCGCGTCAGGTGGGACCGTTTGCCGTGCGCCTGGATAAGCCCATCGGCGTGGCGCTGATTCCCGGCTTCGAGCAGGGCGTCGTTTCCGTGCAGGATGCCGGTGCGCAACTGGCCGCACCGCTGTTGGACTTGCAAGATGGCATGCGCGTGCTCGACGCCTGCGCGGCGCCCGGCGGCAAGACTTGCCATATCCTGGAACTGGCCGATGTGCAGGTCACCGCCATCGACGCCGACGCCAAGCGCCTGCCGCGCATCGCGGAAAACCTCGAGCGCCTGGGCCTGGACGCAAGCTTGAAGGCGCAGGATGCGCAATCGAGCGCGTGGTGGGACGGCCAGCAGTACGACCGCATCCTGGCCGACGTGCCGTGCACTGCCTCGGGCATCGTGCGCCGCCATCCGGACATTCGCTGGTTGCGCCGCAAGGGTGATGCGTTCCAACTTGCAACACTTTCCGCCAAAATTCTGGACAACCTGTGGCAGATGCTGCGCCCCGATGGTAAATTGTTATTCGTGACATGTTCATTGTGGCCGCAGGAGTCCGAGGCGCAGGCGGCGGCATTTGCGGTGCGCAATAATGCCACCCGATTGACAGCGCCTGGCCAGCTGTTGCCGACTGGCAGCGCGGAGCAGGACCATGACGGTTTGTTCTATGCGCTATTCCAAAAAAATGCGGCTTGAGCGATCCGTCGAACCTTTTCCTACCGACACCACCGGCACACTCGTGACAACACGCATCTTCCGACTCCTGGCCCTGTTGCTGATGCTGGCATGCAGCATGCCGCGCGCGCATGCCGCCGACGTGGTCGACATCACCCGTGCCTACATCGAGTCGAGTGAGGAGGGCTACAAGCTGGCCGCCAGTTATTCGTTTGATCTCAATCACGACCTCGATGATGCCGTGCAGCATGGCGTGCCGCTGTATTTCACGACGGAAATCGAACTGACCCGGCCTCGCTGGTACTGGTTCGATGAAAAAGCCATCGTGGCACGCCAGACCAGCAAGCTGTCGTACAACGTGTTGACGCGCCAGTATCATGTGTCAGGTGGTGGCTTGCAACAAAGTTTCCCCACGCTCGACGACGCATTGTTTTTGATCCGCCGTCCCAGCCGCTGGCAGGTGGCGCGCCGCGGCGCGCTGAAAGTGGGACAGACGTATAACGTCACCTTGCGCATGGGCATGGACCGCGATTACCTGCCCAAGCCGATACAGGTCAATGCCTTCAACAATAGCGACTGGCGCCTGGCTTCGAATAAAAAAACCTTCTTGTACACGGCGGAGTAGTGAGTCAAGTATTGCGCTATCTGTTGGTGGTGGGCGGCGGCATTGTCAGTATCTTGCTGTTCCTGCTGGCGTCGGCTTCCAATAATTCCGGCTTTTTCGACCGCTATTACACCTGGCTGCTGGGCCTGAACGCCGCCGTGGCCGTGGCCCTGCTGGCGTTGGTGGGCATTTCCCTGGGACGCCTGTACGCGCGCTACAAGAGCGGCAAATTTGGTTCCAAGCTGATGACGCGCCTGGTGATGCTGTTCGCCGCCGTCGGTATCCTGCCGGGGCTGGTGGTTTTCCTTGTCTCCGTGCAATTCGTATCCCACTCCATCGAATCCTGGTTCAACGTCAAGATCGAAGCGGCGCTGGAATCGGGGATTGAGCTGGGTCGCGCCGGCCTCGATGCGGCCTTGGTCGAACTGGACCACCGGGGACACAAGGCCGTCAAGGAACTTGGTGCCGACCCGGTGACCAGTCCGGCCGTGCTGACGAGCCTGTTGCGCGAAGAGGGCATGCAAAATGTGATGATTGTCAGCGGCGACGGCGTGCTGCTGGCCAGCGCCGGGCCGCACAGTGCGGCCGACTTACCCACCCCGGCCATGCTGGTGCAGGCTGCTGCGCCAGCCGGTTATGCCTCCGCCGAAGGGGGGCTGGAATTGCACGACGATGGCACGGAGTCGGGTGGTGGTGGTTTCCGTGGTGGCATGCCGGCATCGCTGGGAACGGCCGCCAGCCTGCGCCTGCGGGTGCTGGTGGGCGTGCCGGGACCCTCCGTCTCACCACGCTACCTGCAACTGCTGCAGGCGGTGCCGCCCAAACTGGCGACCAATGGCGAGGTGCTGCGCGCCGCCTACAGCGAATACAAAGAACGTTTTGTCGCGCGCGTGGGCTTGCGCAAGATGTACATGGAAATTCTCACCTTGACCCTGCTGCTGGCGATCTTTGGCGCCATCGGCAGCGCTTTCCTGATCGCCGGGAAGCTGGCCCAGCCTCTGCTGCTGCTGGCCGAAGGCACGCGTGCCGTGGCCGAGGGCGACCTGTCGCCGCGCCCCATCGTCGCGACCAAGGATGAACTGGGCACACTGACGCAATCGTTCAACATCATGACGCGTCAGTTACTCGACGCGCGCACGGCCGTGGAAAGCAACCGCGCCGCGTTGCAAAACGCCAAGGCCCACCTGGAATCGGTGCTGGCGAACATGTCGGCTGGCGTGATGGTACTCGACGGCGATTTCAAACTGGTGACGTGCAATGAATCGGTCGAGCGCATCTTGCAGCATTCGGGCATGAGCACGGTGGGGCAGCCGTTGGCGAATATTACTGGAATGGAAGAGTTTGGCGGTGCCATCATCAGCGCCTTCACGGCGCAAAGCGCGCAATCGGCCTCGGGACGCAACCAGCAGCGCCTGCACTGGCAGCGCCAGATCGAGATTCCGCGCCGCCTCGGCAGTAGCGCCGACGAGCATGACATCACCTTGCTGACGCGCGGCTCGCGCTTGCCGCTGGAGTCTGGCAGCGGTTACATCGTCGTGTTCGATGATATTTCCGACGTCATTTCCGCGCAGCGCTCGATCGCCTGGGGCGAGGTGGCGCGCCGCCTGGCGCATGAAATCAAGAATCCACTCACGCCCATCCAGTTGTCGGCCGAGCGCCTGCAGATGAAGCTGGAGGGCAAGCTGGAGCAGTCCGACGCCGACCTGCTCAACCGCGCCACCAGCACCATCGTCAAGCAGGTCGACGCGATGAAGCGTATGGTCGATGACTTCCGCGATTATGCGCGCACGCCGCCGGCCGTGCTCATGCCCTTGCGCCTGAACGAACTGATCGAAGAGATCCTGAATCTCT
The DNA here is from genome assembly GCF_051380805.1 of Janthinobacterium paucivorans. Lineage (NCBI taxonomy): Bacteria > Pseudomonadati > Pseudomonadota > Betaproteobacteria > Burkholderiales > Oxalobacteraceae > Janthinobacterium > Janthinobacterium paucivorans. Next base: position 4,510 of record NZ_JBNYXR010000023.1, on the reverse strand, counting down.
ATCTGCGCGGCGATGATGGCGATATCATCCACCCGCAGCTGGCGCCGAATCTGCCGATGGTGATGGGCGATCCGACCCAGCTGCGCCAAGTTATCCATAACTTGCTGCAGAACGCGCAGGACGCCATGGCCGACCTGCTGCCGGACTCGCCGCATCCGCGGATTGACGTAAGGACGGAAGCAATTCATTATCGCAGTGCGGACGGCGGCGTGAAAATCGCCGTGCGGCTCGCCATCACCGACAATGGCCCTGGTTTCGCGCCAAAAATCCTGGCGCGTGCCTTCGAACCTTATGTGACGTCGAAGGCGCGCGGCACGGGATTGGGCCTGGCGATGGTAAAGAAAATTATCGATGAACACGGCGGACGCATCGATATCGAGAACCGGGTCGACGGCAATGGCGCTTCGCTGGTCATTTTGCTGTTAAAGTTAGCTCCCGACACTTCCGCGCAGGATTTCCTGGCGTGAGGGTCTGGTTTAGTATTTAAAACACTAATAAAATCATAGTTGTCCGCCGTGTGCATCTTGTGCGCGACGGCCGGCGAAATGAGGAAGGCAAGACACGAATGGCAAACATACTCGTAGTGGATGATGAAATGGGTATCCGTGAGTTGCTCTCGGAAATATTGGGAGACGAAGGACATGCTATCCAGCTGGCCGAAAATGCGCAGCAGGCGCGTGAAGCGCGTGCCGCGGGCGCGCCGGATCTGGTACTGCTCGATATCTGGATGCCCGACACCGATGGCGTGACCCTGCTCAAGGAGTGGCAGCGCGATGGCTTGTTGACCATGCCGGTGATCATGATGTCGGGCCACGCCACCATCGACACCGCAGTCGAGGCGACGCGCATCGGTGCCATGAACTTCCTGGAAAAACCGATTGCCCTGCAAAAACTGCTGAAAGCGGTCCAGCAAGGCTTGACGCGGGCACAGGAAACCGTGCGCGCGCCGAGTGTGGCGCCGCGTGCAGTCGCACCCGTGGTGGCCGAGGAAAGCAGCCATCCAGTGCCTAGCTTTGGCGGCAGCGCGCCGCAACAGCTGATGGTGCGTCCAGGCATCGCCGTAGCGGCGGTGGCCGAAGGCCATGGCTACAACCTGTCGTTCGATTTGCCGCTGCGCGAGGCGCGCGATGCGTTCGAGCGCATGTACTTTGAACACCATCTCGGGCGCGAAGGCGGCAGCATGACCCGCGTGGCGGAAAAAACGGGCCTGGAACGCACCCATTTGTACCGCAAGCTGAAACAGCTAGGCGTCGAACCGGGCAAGCTGGCCAAGAAAAGCCTGTGACGACAGGCGTGCGGCGTCCAACGCCGCTGACCCTGGTCAGCGGCGGGAGCGCCGCCGCACGAGAGGCAGCCATCGCGCAAGCCTTGGCGCCGCATGAAGCAGCTGCCGTGATCCTCGAGGGATTGGCCGATGGCAACGCCATCCTGGCCGACCTGGCGGCGCAAGTCCCCCCTTCTTTAGCGTTTCCATTGCAATTGTTGCGCATCGCACCCGGCTGCCTATGCTGCAGCGGTAATCTCGTATTGCGTGTAACATTGAATCGTCTGCTGCGCCATCCACCGGCGCGCTTGTTCGTCAGCTTGGCCGACGCCTCGCACATCGAACAATTGCGCACCTGGCTTACGGCCAGCCCCTATGATGGCTTGCTGGCGCTGCAAGCCGACATAGCGGTTTCCTGAGCGCGACTGATTGACGATTTCAACATGGAATGATGGCAGTTGCAGTTGCATTTGCATCTCGTTACAACTGTGTAGCCCGTTGGATGGTGCGGCGCTTGAAATGGCGGCGTGTCAGCCCCACCTCTGTTCTGAAACCGCAGGAGCCTCTCCTGCCTGAGCGAAGGATGCAAAATGAATCTGATCTATAACAGCGAGCAATACAGCGTGGTGGAATTTGGCGCCGACGTCGACCTGGAAGCGCTGCGTTTTGGCGGCTATGAAATCGTCGACAAGGGTGGCAAGCGCGAAACCTTTATCGCCGGCGTCCTGGCCCAGCATTTCCGCCGCGACGTCACCGAATTGATCGCCAGCGAACCCAGCATGGAAGAAATCGATGAATTTTTGGGCAGCTACGATTCCCTCATGAGCCAGCCAGTGCTGTTGCACTAGTCGCATGGCTATCACCACCATACCAATCCGCCGGGCGGCATGGTATGGTGGCCCGGTTATCCTGCTGCAAACAGACCATGTGCCAACTTCTTGGAATGAATTGCAATGTTCCTACGGACATTGTATTTAGTTTTACCGGCTTCGCCATGCGCGGCGGCCAGACCGATACCCACCACGACGGCTGGGGCATCGCCTTTTTCGAGGGCGCCGGCGTGCGCCATTTCGTCGACCACCAGGCGGCGATCGCCTCGCCCGTGGCCGAACTGATCAAACGCTATCCCATCAAGTCGCGCAATGTCATCGCGCATATCCGCAAGGCCACGCAAGGCCGGGTAGCGCTGGAAAACTGCCACCCCTTCGTGCGCGAACTGTGGGGCCGCTACTGGGTGTTTGCGCATAATGGCGATTTGAAAGAATTCTTTCCCGTGCTGACGGGTAGTTACCGTCCCGTCGGTTGCACCGACAGCGAGCTCGCTTTCTGCTACCTGCTGCAGGAGCTGCACGCGCGCTTTGGCGATGCCCCGCCGGCGTTGCCGCAACTGCACGCTGCCTTGGCGCAGTTGTTGCCCAGCATCGCCGCCCACGGCACCTTCAACATGATGTTGTCGAGCGGCGAGGCGCTGTTTGCCCATTGCTCGACCAGTCTGCATTATTTGGTGCGACAACATCCGTTTCCAACTGCTAAACTCTCTGACGACGACCTGAGCGTGGACTTTTCCCAGGTGACGACGCCGCAGGACCGCGTGGCCTTGATCGCTACTCAGCCGCTGACGACAAATGAGCAATGGACGGCGTTTGCGCCGGGCGAATTGAAATTATTTGTCGACGCAATAGTGCAAGAGATGCCAGTGGCCTGATTTGGCCTAATTTGTTGACGACAATACGCTTGATTACTGCCAAAATACTCACAGTGCGGGCAAAAATTCAGCTAAAGTATTGTCAATAGTGAACCTTGATGCGGGCGCCGCGCTGCCGGTGTCACTCGACCTGATTGATGAAGACTTAATGATCGATATTTCCAGCAACGACATCACCCCGAAACCCTTGCGCGTGCGCGAGTTTTATCTGGGGCGACAACCTATCCTTGACCGCAATCAAGCCCTGTTTGGCTATGAGTTGCTATTCCGCAATGCTCCGGTAGGCCCCGCCAATATTTCCAGCGACCTGTCCGCCACGGCATCCGTGATCGCCCATGCCTCCCAACTGGGAATGGAACGGGTCATCGGCGATGCGCTCGGTTTCGTCAACGTCGATGCCGACGTGATCATGAGCGACATTTTCGTGTTTTTGCCGCGCGAAAAAGTGGTGCTTGAAATCGTCGAATCGATGCTCGTCACGCCGGAGGTGCGCGCGCGCATCAGCGAACTGGTCGGACATGGCTTCGCCTTCGCGCTGGAAAACGTGGTGTCGGATACGTCGCAAGTGCAGCAGTTGTTGCCACTGGTGCAATATGTAAAGATGGACATGAGCACGGTCGACCCGCAAGTGCTGGCAGCGCTGGCACCCCGTTTCAAGCAGGAACAAAAGAAACTGGTGGCGGAAAAGGTCGAGACACGCGAAGAATTCAAATTGGCGCTGGACCTGGACTTCGATTATTTCCAAGGCTATTATTTCGCCAAGCCCGCCATCATGACGGGCAAGAAACTGTCGCCTTCGCAACTGGCGGTCATGGAGCTGATGACCTTGGTCACGTCCGATGCCGGCAATATGGATATCGAGCGCGCCATCAAACGCGACGTGTCGCTGGCCCTGAATCTGCTGCGTCTGGTGAATACGCCTGCCGTGGGCGCGCGTCAGCGCATCGATTCGCTGAGTCAGGCCGTGACCGTATTGGGCCGTCGCCAATTGCAACGCTGGCTGCAAATCATGCTCTACGCCGAGCCAAGCAAGCGCGGCCACAGCATGACGCCGCTGCTGATGCTGGCCACCACGCGCGGCCGCTTGCTTGAACTGCTCGCGCATAAACTGCGCCCTAACAATGCCCATCTGGCCGATATCGCCTTTACGGTCGGCATCATGTCCCTGATGGATACCCTGTTCGGCGTGCCGATGTCGGAAATCCTCACGCAGATCGAAGTCACCGATGAAGTGGCCGCCGCACTGCTGTCGCGCGAAGGCTTCTACGGCGACTTGCTGCGCCTGGCCGAATGCATCGAGCGCATCGAAGACATGGAAGGCGAGATCGTGCCAACCTTGCGCGACCTGGCCATGTCGCCGGACGACCTGGTGGAGCTGGAAATGGCTGCCTACGAATGGAGCGATAACGTTGTCAGGTATGCGCTGTAGATACTGTTATCCCCGTCAAGCGGCGTGCAAGGTCGGATCAAATATTTTTCCTGACCTGAGCACGCCGAATGCCACGTGCACCAGCTTGCGCATCATGGCGCCGATGATCAGC
>NZ_JBNYXR010000022.1:0-57267 GCF_051380805.1 Janthinobacterium paucivorans | reverse complement strand
CGCGCGCGGGCGCACGGACGTGCCGAAGATCGTCGACTGGTATATGGAAGGCAAGCTCAATATTGACGACCTGATCACGCACAGGCTGAAGCTGGAAGACATCAACCAGGGCTTCGATCTGATGAAAAGCGGCGAGTCTATCCGCTCCGTGGTGCTGTATTAATATTGAACCCTAGCGTAATGTACTTATTGCGCAACACTTGACCGACGGCGCAGGGCGGCAGCCTGTACTTCGTCGCCTGCGCCTGCTAGTGTGAAGACATCCGCCTTGCTTTGGGAGTCGTTCATGTTTGCCACTGTCTACCTTGCCACGTTGCGCCGCATGCTGCCCGTCTTCCTCGCTGCGGCCCTGTCTTCCCTGCTGGCCTTATGGTGGAGCAATGCCGCCATTCTTGCCACGCCTGCCATCTGGCTGGCGCTGCTGGCCACCTATCTGTTGTGCGCGCTGATGTTTACGCCGCTGGCCTTGCAGCGCCAGCAGCTGGCCACGCGCCACGTGCGCAGCCGCAAGTTGCGCTGAGTTGCGCTGAGTTTCGCGGACCCTGGCGGCCCCTCGCCGCGCCTAGCGCGCCGTGCTGGAAAAGCGTTCGCGGTAGTCGCGCGGCGTGATGGCGAGTTTCTTTTGAAACAGACGGCGCAGCCTTTCCTCGCTATGCAAGCCGGCCTGCACGGCGACTTGTTTCAATGACGACACATTGTCTTCCAGCAAGCGGCGGGCCACTTCAAAGCGCGCCGTTTCGATGAATTCCGTGGGGCTGCTGCCCGTTTCGCGCTGGAACACGCGCGTAAAATTGCGCTCGCTCATGGACAGCCTGGCCGCCAGTAGCGGTATGCCAAGCTCTTCGCCCAGGTGTTCCATGATCCAGCCCTGTAGCTGGCGGATGCTCGGATGCGTCGTCATCTGACTCGACAGATGCACGGAAAACTGCGACTGGCCGCCGGGCCGCTTCAGGTACACCACCAGATCGCGCGCCACCTCCAGCGCGATATCGCGGCTGAAATCGTCTTCCACCAGGGCCAGGGCCAGATCAATGCCGGCCGTCACCCCGGCCGATGTCCAGAATTTCCCTTCGCGTACGAAAATAGCATCGGCGTTGACCTGTATTAATGGATAGCGTTGGCGCAAGCTGTCCACGGCGCTCCAGTGCGTGGCCGCACTCTTGCCGTCGAGCACGCCCGCCTCGGCCAGGAAGAAGCAGCCCGTACACAGGGCCGCCAGGGTATCGATGCGCGGTGCCGCCTCTGCCACCCAGGCGGCGAGGGCGGGGATGTCTTGCAAGACTTGCTCGACATGGTGGCAGCCGACGATGACGGCCAGGTCGGGCAAGCGGTTCACATCGAGCGCCTTGCTGGCGTGCAGCGACATCAGGGTGTCCGACTCGACAGGACCGATGGCGGTCGACACAATGCGCACGTCATAACCGCCGGGCAGATTGCGCAGGCGCAAATGGGTGTTGGCGTAATCAAATACTTTCATGGCACCGATGGCTTCCAGCGCCTTGAAGCCTTGATAGACGATGATGTCGACGCTGCGCAGGGGGAATTTGGGGGAGCTTTGCTTGAGCATGCAATGAATGAGATAAATGAAACAGTGCCATAATGCAACAATGGCGATGGCCTAGGTTAGCATGAAATTGGCTACCAACCGATTGCCCTCTCATTCATCAGATTGCTTCAAGCCGTGCGCATATACATTTTCATTGCCGCTTTACTATGTTCGCTGGGGACTGGCCTAGCCCGCGCCGGAACGCTCAGTTTTAACGGCGCTGCTGTCACGGACTGCAGCAATAGCGGCGTCGAATATACCTGCCCCTCTTTGGCGATGCAATGGAATGACGATGTTGTCATTGATAGCGGCTACCGTGTGACTGTCAACAGCCCTGTAACAATTACATTTAATCAGGGCTTGACGATGACAGGCACGGCTAGCCTGACGGCCAAGGGAGATATCAATGTCAGCGACAACCCGCCATCGAAGTTAAAAATAAGTGGCGCGACCATTGTTGCCAATGGCGGCACTTTTATCGCAGGCGGGCAAAATGGACAAAACATCGTTGCCAATATCAAAGCCGCGTCGATCAAGCTGGGTGGCAGTCCGATCAGCGTGACAGGCAATCTCATGGCAACGGGTGCGGTGACTATCGCTGCCAGTTCGACCGTGAATGGCGCTATCGAGGGCGGCTCCGTGACCGTCGAGGCTGATGCCAAGGTCACAAACGGTATTAGCTCGACAGGGCCAATAAATCTCGCATCGAGAGTGCGTGTCACGGGGGCTATTACCGGTACCACCATCGTTACCGCTTCCGCCGTCGTTATTGATGGCAGCATCACGGCCAGCACCTCGCTCTTGATTGAGTCTGCAAGCAAGGTTACGGGCAACCTGACTGCCCCTGCCATCGAACTGAAGTCGACGGACCTGCTGGTGACGGGCGATGTCAAGGCATCCCGGACGCTGGTCATTGAGAACAAAGCGACCGTCAAGGGCGATGTGGAAGGTGGAAGCGTGACCCTTGGGGATTCCGACGCGACCATCACCGGCAAGGCCTTGGTCGATCACATTACCCTGGGATATCGCGGCCGGGTGCAGCAGACCATTACCTGCAAGGCATACACGCCATCGTACCCCTGCAGCTGCGTGACGAACAACAGTGGCTGGCCCTACACCGATCCCATGGGGCCAAAATGCGGCCCGGGTACCGCGGCCGGTCCGCACCATTTCCAGATCGACCACCCGGGCACGGCCCTGACATGCGCGCCGCAGACCGTGACGCTGACGGCGTGCGCGGATGCCGCCTGCAGCGCCCGGTACACGGGCGGCGCGAGTGTTACCGTCAGCCCTGGCGGCACGGCGACGCAGATAGGCAGCAGCGGCGTGGCAACGGCCAGCGCGCGCCAGTACACCGCCGGCACGACTACCTTGAGCCTGAGCAGCGTACCGGGCAGCACGGGCGCGCTGGTGTGCAAGCGCAGCTCGGACAATAGCAATAGCTGCAACATGACGTTCGCGGCGACGGGCTTGACGGTCACTCCCGTGCATCATGTTTCTGGCAGGCAGCAGGCGTTCGGCATCAGCGCCGTGCAGGCTGCCCCCAACGCGCAAGCTTGCGTGCCACTGTTTCAAAATACCAGCAAGGACTTGAACCTTGTTTGCAGCTACGGCAATCCTGCCAGCGGCACCTTGCCCGTCTTCGTGCAGGGTAGCGGGGCTTTCGTGCCACTGGCCCAGAACGCTGGTAGCGCCTGCAGCACGACGGGCGCGAACGTCAAGCTGGCGTTCAACGACAAGGGTGTCGCCACGGCCATCATGGTGTATGCGGACGTGGGCAAGCTGGATTTGAAGGCCACTTATACGGGGTCGGCCACTACCGGCGATGCCGGCTTGAACATGACGGGCCTGGGCAGTGTCATCGTCGTGCCAGCCGCGTTTAGCGCCGTTGCCATCGCCAGCCCCCAGCGCGCGGGCGCACCGGTGACGGTCAGCATGAGCGCACTCAGTAGTACAGGCGCCGTGACGCCGAACTTCGGCAATGAAACGCCGGCACAGACGGTGCTGCCTGCGCTGGCCAGCCTGCTCAAGCCGACGACGAGCGAGATTGCCGCGCCAGCCAAGCCGGCCGTGCAGGGCGCCGTGGTCTTCAAGAATGGTCGCGTTGCCAGCAGCGACATGTATTGGCCGGAAGTGGGAACGATCACCATTGCTTTTAACTTGGCCAATCCCAATGGCTATCTGGATGCCAACCTTGTCGTGCAGGACTTGCCCAAGCCCTCAAACGTGAGCGAGGCGGTGCAATTCATCGCGCACCATTTCATCACGCAGCTGATCAAGAGCAAGGATGCTGACCAGCCCAAGGCGAGCAACGGCATTGCCACGCCATGTGCCGCGCCGCTCATCTGCGCCGACGATGGGGAAAAAGGCCGCTACGCGTATTCGGGGCAAGCCATAGGCGTGCGCGTGACGGCGCGTGCCCTGGGGGGAGAAACGACGCTCAATTATGATGAGCGCAATCCGAGCGTCCTGGCACCCGTGTTGCTCGAAGGCCTGGACGCGGCCACGGGCAAGATTTCCTTTCCGCCGATGACGTCCGATGGCCGCAGCCGGCTCACCGATGGCAGCAAGGCGCAAACGACCATCACCGGCGTGGCACCCGTGCAATTTACCTTTGGCGTTGCCTCGCCCATGCTCGCCTATCATTTTCCGGGCAAGGCCGGCGCGCCGGTGGCGCCCACCGACGTGCTGCTGCGCGCCAGCAGCACGTATCCGGGCGGCGCCGTCGTCAGTTCAAGTTCGGCATCGATACAGAACGAAGCACGGATGACTGTGCTGTCGGGGCAATGGCGGGTAGCCCACGGCTATGGCTCCGAGTTGCTGCCCATCAAACTGTCCGTGCAAGTGCAGTACTGGAATGGGACGAAATGGACGACGAATCTGCTCGACAGCATCAGTGCATTCAACAAGTCGGACGTGCTGCTGGCTAATTGCAAGAAAACACTGGACTGCAGCGAGTTGGCCGCTGATGACCAGACCTATACCGTCGTGCAAGGCGCATTGCCACAAGCGAGCCGCCTTACCTTGCTGGCGCCCGGCGCAGGCAAGGCCGGTAGGGTCGACGTTGCCGTGGGCAAGCATGCCTACCTGGGCAGCACGGTCGGCAGCGTCGTCTTTGGTATCCTCAAGTCGGGTCCCGTGATTTACTTGCGCGAGCTGTATTGAGCCTGAATAAAGGGGGCCGACGCAGGCAGCGCGAAAAACCAGTACCATGCTTGGCGGTGGCATTTCCCCACCCCAACCTCAGACTGGAGTTTTTATGAGCACAACATCGCAGTGGATCGATATCGCCGGCCCGGACGGCAGCTTCCAGGCCTATCTGGCCGTGCCGCATGTGGGCAAGGGCCCCGGCATCATCCTGTTGCAGGAAATTTTCGGCGTCAATGCGCATATCCGCGCCGTGGCCGACCAGTACGCGGCCGATGGCTACGTGGTGCTGGTGCCGGACTTGTTCTGGCGCGCCGGCGCGCACATCGAGTTGGGTTATGACGGGGACGGCTGGACGCGCGCCGTGGAACTGCTGCAGGCTACCGACAATGCCCACGCCGATGCCGATATCGCCGCCAGCGTCGCCGCCCTGCGCGCGCGCCCGGAATTGAGTGGCAAACTCGCTTCGGTCGGCTACTGCTTCGGTGGCCGCTTGTCGTTTCAAGCCGCTGCTGCAGGCCTGGTCGACGCCGCCATCGCCTATTACGGTGGCGGCATCCAGGATAAGCTGGATCTGGCCGACCAGATCAAGGTGCCGCTGCTCATGCATTTCGGCGGCCAGGACAGCCACATTCCGTCGCAAGCCGTGCAAAGCATCGCCGAGCGCTTCGACGACCGGCAAGACGTGGAAATCCATATTTATCCGGACGCCGAGCATGGTTTTAACTGCACCCACCGCGACAGTTACCAGCAGCGTGCCGCAGCCCTGGCACACGGTAATTCCTTGATTTTCTTGGCGGAAAATCTGTAAGGTATCCCCGCTAGCCAGGCCAGCCGCTATTGTCCAGGCCCTTACGCGACCAGCAGCAAAGCCGCATGGGCGCTAAAATAGAGGCTGTGCCGGGCAACTCCGGCCGGCCGGGCGCGATGCCCGGCAAACCTGGATGAGGAACCGAATTAAAGATGGCCCAAGTAATTGTTTCAGTAACATTGGCGGCTAGTGCCGAACGCGTGTGGGATTTTATCGGCGGCTTCCAGTCGCTGGCTGAATGGTCGAGTGCCATCAAGACTAGCCTGTCCGAACATGGCGGCCGCGTGCGCCGCCTGAAAACCACGGACGGCGCCATCATCGCCGAACGCCTGCAAAGCTACAGCGAAGCGGACAAGAGCTACAGCTACACCATCGTCTCCGGCCCGATCCCCGTCAAGAATTACCGTTCCACCCTGCGCGTCACGGGCGAACCAGGTGGCGCTTCCTGCTGCGCGGAATGGTCGAGCGAGTTCGACGCGGCCGAAGGCGTGGAAGAGGTCATGGTGGGCGCGTTCCAACATCTGTACGAAACAGCGTTCATCGACCTGAAACGCATCATGGCGATTTAAATGCAAACACCGGCCAAGGCCTAATGCCGTTCAGTTAAGGATTTTGGCGTGATTGATGAGCGCCAGTAAATTCGCTAACCCCAGAGGCAAAGAGCTGGGGTCGGTCACTTCGTGATCGGAATGTGCTCCATTGAAGCACATTCCCCCTCAGGGTCCGACCCCTGTCCTGGTTCTTGGGCTAAAAATAGCATCACTAACACACTAACTGAACGGCATTACCGGCCAAGGCCGGTGTTTTTCATGGGTGCTTAGCGTTTTACCTTGCCAAACGCCTCGCCCTTGTTCCAAGTAGGCAAATTCTTGTCGTTCGCCACCTCATAGCCGAGGTTCAGGGTGAACTGCGCCTGCTGCAGCATGCCCGACAAGTCCCACGACGGGTGGTATTCATCCGTGACCTGATGGTAATCGTTTTTGAAGGCCACCAGGCGCTCGCTTGAGGCTTTGGGGTGCTTGACGAAGTCGAACGAGCCGTCGCCGGAAAACACGGCCGAGCCGACGTTGAAGGCCGGCACGCCCGCCTTGGCAAAGGCAAAATGATCGGCCCGGTAAAACGCGCCGGACAGGTCGGGAATGGTGGGTGCCAGGCGCAGGCCCATGCGTTTGGCGACCTTGGCGGCGCTCGCGTAGAGGCTGCTGCGCTCGGCGCCGGCGACGCCGATGTCGTGTGTCTTGCCGACAAAGTTCATGCTGTCGAGGTTCAGGTCGGCAGCGGTTTTTGCCAGCGGCCACAGCGGTGCGCGCGTATAGGCCGTGCTGCCCAGCATGCCCGTTTCCTCGCCGGCCGGCCACAGGAAGATCTGCGTGCGGCGCGCCGGTTGTTTTACGGCCACCTGCGCCATGGCCAGCAGGGCCGCTGCGCCCGAGGCGTTGTCGATGGCGCCGTTGTAGATATGGTCGCTCTGGCCAGCGCGCTGCTTGCCTTCGTCATCCTTGCCCAGGTGGTCCCAATGGGCCGAGTAAATCACGGCTTCATCCTTCAGTTTCGGGTCCGTGCCCGGCACGATGCCGGCCACGTTAAATTGCTCGATGCTGCGGATCTGGCTATCGAGTTGCACCTTGACCGTGGCATCCAGGGCCACGGGGCGGAACTGGCGCGTTTCGGCCTGCGCGCGCAAGGCGTCCAGGTCTTGTCCTGCTTGCTGGAACAGCGTGCGCGCCATGTCTTCCTGCAGCCAGCCTTCCATGGCGTTACCCGCGCCAGCGAGGCTGAAGCGCTCGTGGCCGAAACCGTTGGCCGGCACCGACCACGGATACGAGGCCGATGCGGTCGTGTGTATCAGCAAGACGCCGGCGGCGCCCTGACGCAGCGCTTCCTCGTATTTGTAGACCCAGCGGCCGTAATACGTGAGGGACTTGCCGGCAAAGCGCTGCGGTTCGGCGACGGTCGGCTGCGGATCATTGACCAGCATGATCAGCAGCTTGCCCTTCAGGTCGACGCCCTTGAAATCGTCCCAGTTTTCTTCGGCGGCGCCGATGCCGTAGCCGACAAACACGATGGGCGCGTCGAACGCCACTTTCTGCTGGCCGTTGGAAGCGCCAAAGACGATGTCTTTGCCGAAGGCTGGAGCGAGCGTCTTGCCGCCCACGCTGAAGGTGACCGTGCTCGATGGCAAGGCCTTGCTGCCGACGATGGTCAGCGCCTGGCGGTATGTGCCATCCTTCAAGGGCTGCAAGCCAGCCACGGCCGCCTGGGTTTCCAGGTAGCGCACGGCCAGGTCGCCGCCGCGCTGGCCGGTGCCGCGTCCTTCGAGCAAATCGTCGGCCAGGAAGGACAGATGGGCGCGCAGGGGCGCTTCGGCAACGAGCGCTTGGGCGAGAGCAGCCGTGCTGAACAGGCTGGCGGCGAGGACAAAGGGAAATCGCATGACAACTCCAAAAGTGAATACGGGAAAGCAAAGCAGCGGCAATCTTACTCTATCGTCATGCTCCAGCGTAGTGCGCCGCACGACTGGGCGAGGCCGCACAAGGCGCGCCGGAATAGGGACTTGCTGGCGTTCTTGCGCTGCTGAAACGGGGCGGGCGGCGCCGTGCCTGCGCCTTAGCCGTTGCGCTTGCCGTGCAGAAGCGGTGCAGGTGGCATATTGTTGTGTATCGTTTAATGTTGGCTAAATCGCGCGCCAATTGCGTGCGGATCACCGATTTTTCTACCTTTGTTGAGTAGATATGGCGCAAAAAAACGGCGTTCTGCGGCATGCAGCCACCCGGTAAGGTCCAGTAAAGAGTAAACTAGCAGATACACTCTTTCGCATTGGGCGATTCGAGCGAACTTGTGAGTGATTTCATGTCTGATACACCAATTTCCTTATTTTCCGACCTTAACCTGAGCGAGCCGCTGATTCGCGCGCTCAAGGATGTCGGTTACGAAACACCGTCGCCTATCCAGGCGGCCACGATTCCACTATTGCTGGCTAACCGCGACGTGCTGGGTCAGGCGCAAACAGGCACGGGTAAGACCGCCGCCTTCGCCTTGCCCATCCTGTCGCGCATTGATCTGAAACAAAGCTCACCGCAAGCCCTGGTCCTGGCACCGACGCGCGAACTGGCGATCCAGGTCGCCGAAGCGTTCCAGGTCTACGCTGCCCATATCCCTGGCTTCCACGTGCTGCCGATCTACGGCGGCCAAAGCTATGGCCCGCAGCTGTCGGCCTTGCGCCGCGGCGTGCACGTCATCGTCGGCACGCCTGGCCGCGTCATCGATCACCTGGACAAGGGTTCGCTCGACCTGTCCAAGCTCAAAACGCTGGTACTCGACGAAGCCGATGAAATGCTGCGCATGGGCTTTATCGACGACGTTGAACGCATTTTGCAAGAAACACCGGAAGGCCATCAGACGGCCCTGTTCTCGGCCACCATGCCTTCCGTTATCAAGCGCATCGCCACTACCTACCTGATCAATCCAGCCGAAGTGACGGTCGCCGCCAAGACGGGCACGGCCGACAACATCCGCCAGCGCTACTGGCTGGTGTCGGGCATGCACAAGCTCGACGCGCTGACACGCATCCTGGAAGCGGAAGCGTTTGACGGCATGATCATCTTTGCCCGCACCAAGCTGGGTACGGAAGAGCTGGCCGGCAAGTTGCAAGCGCGCGGCTTCTCGGCTGCCGCCATCAATGGCGACATCCAGCAAGCGCAGCGCGAGCGCACGATCCAGCAGTTGAAAGACGGCAAGATCGACATCCTCGTGGCAACCGACGTGGCCGCCCGCGGCCTGGACGTCGAGCGCATCAGCCACGTCGTCAACTACGACGTGCCGCACGATCCGGAAAGCTATACCCACCGTATTGGCCGCACGGGCCGCGCCGGTCGCAGCGGCGAAGCGATTCTGTTCATCACCCCGCGTGAAAAGAACTTGCTGAAAGCCATCGAACGTTCGACCCGCCAGCCGATCAGCATGCTGGAACTGCCAACCATCCAGGCTGTCAACGACGTGCGTATCGCCAAGTTCAAGGAACAGATCAGCGAAACCCTGGCCCTGGGCGAACTGGAACAGTTCCAGTCGCTGATCGAAGATTTCGAACGCGAACAGAATATTCCCGCCATCGAAATCGCTGCTGCCCTGGCGAAGATGGCGCGTGGCAACGTGCCTTTGTTGCTGGACAAGAACAAGGCGCGCGAGCAAGCCACGTGGCAAGACGACCGTCCTGCGCGCCAAGACCGCTTCGAACGCAATGACCGTCCAGAACGCGGCGAGCGCTTCGAGCGCAGCGAGCGTGGCGAACGTCCGGCCTTCGCGAAAAAGGAACGCATCTCGCGTCCAGCCGACGCCGGCATGCAAACCTTCCGCATTGAGGTAGGTCATCAGCATGGCGTGAAACCGGGCAATATCGTGGGCGCTATCGCCAACGAAGCGGGTATCGATTCGAAAAACATCGGCCGCATCGAAATCTATGACGATTACAGCGTCTTGGACTTGCCAGACAGCATGCCGAAAGAATTGCTGGACCAGCTGAAAACCGTGTGGGTGGCGGGCCAGCAGTTGCGCATCAGCCGCGACGGCGACGCGCCGGACCTGGCGCCAGCAGCCGCGCCGCGCAAGCCGTTCGCATCCAAGACCGCAGCCGCGTTCAAGGATGCGCCAGCGGACGCGGGCGATGCAGCAGCACCGCGCGCGCCGAAGAAGGAACGTCCACGCCCAGGCGTGACGGCCTACCGCATCGAAGTGGGCCGTGAGCACGCCGTGACGCCAAGCAATATCGTCGGCGCCATCGCCAACGAAGCGAACCTGGAAGCCAAGCATATCGGCCGTATCGATATCTTTGACAACTACAGCGTGCTGGACCTGCCGGAAGGCATGCCACCGGAAATTCTCGACCATCTGAAATCGGTCGTGGTCTCGGGCCAGAAACTGCGCATCAGCCTCGACGACGGTACGACCGAGCGCAAGCCTGCGCCACCGCGCCCGAAGTCGCCACCGCGCAAAACGTATAAGTAATACCTGAGCAAGCCTGCTGCGCGTCGCACTTTGCGGCCGGCGATGCTCATGGGCACTGCACCTCCGTACAGAGTACGGCGGTGCTTCCCGGCTAAAAATCACTGCCGCTCGCTACGGTTTTGCCTGGCGTAGTGACTGGCAGGGTAGCGATTGACTTCACCGGCGCTACGGCGCCCGTGTTGCGAATTAGAGACATATTGCTCACTGGCGCGTTCGCGCCAGTTTTTTATTTCCCCCCATATATATTCATTATTGCAGCGTCATGCTTGCCGGCAAGGCTTCGGCACGTGCCGCGAATTATCGCAATGCCGCAGCGCCTTTTTTATCTGAGCAAACACCATGTTTATTGCCTACCGCACAGATACATAATTTTTTATTAATCATTTTGCGTGCGTACAATTTAAATTTTGAATTTAAATAAAATCAATTAAGTTGATTAAAAGTAAATTTTAAAACACAAATAAATTGATTTTTATTAAATTGTTTGACCTGTGTGAGAGTCGCCGTGGCGATATCTCGCCGCTGCTTGATGTGATATATTGTTTTTATGTTTTTGTTATGCTAGCCGAAAAAATAAAGGAGCGACGATGCGGGTTAATATGCCTATCACGCAAAATGAATACGTATTAAATGAAGGCATGACGATTGTTTCCACCACGGATTTACAGGGAAATATCAATTACGCCAATCAGTATTTTATTGAAGTCAGCGGTTTTTCAGAAATGGAACTGCTGGGTGCTCCACAGAACATACTGCGCCATCCCGATATGCCGGCCGAAGCGTTTGCCGACCTGTGGGATACCGTCAAGACGGGCACGCCATGGACCGGCATGGTCAAGAACCGCTGCAGGAATGGCGATTTCTATTGGGTCTTCGCCAACGTTACGCCCGTCATTGAAAACGGCCGTCCGATCGGCTACATGTCGGTGCGGACCAAGCCCACGCGTGAGCAAGTCAATGAGGCGGCAGCCCTGTACAAGAGTTTTAAAGATGGCAATGCCGCCAGGCTGGCGATGCGCAATGGCCGCGTCGTGCGCCAGGGCTGGGTCGCCAAGCTGGCCGAGTGGCGCAAGCTGAGCCTGTCGCAAGACCTGGCCGTGCATTTCCTCATCTTTGGCGTGGTGCTGGCCATCCTCGGCGGCGCCGTGTGGAATATCGATGGCGACACGAGCACGGCCACGCGCAGCTGGCTCAGCGTCGCGGCCGTCGCGGCCGTCGCGTTGCTGCTGTATTTCTGGGCGCATTTGCACAATTCGCTGGTCGCGCCCATGGGCGACGCCATCATGGTAGCGCGCAAGATGGCCGGTGGCGACTTGACGGGCGTGATCGACAAGGTGCGTGATGATGATATGGGGCAATTGATGGCGGCCTTGCGCCAGACCAACATCAACTTGCATAGCATCATCGGTGACGTGCGCGCCAACTTCGAGGATATCCGTGTCACCACGGCGGAAATTGCCACGGGAAACATGGACTTGTCGAGCCGCACGGAATCGCAGGCGTCCAGCCTGGAGCAGACGGCGGCCAGTATGGAAGAATTGACTTCCACCGTGCAAAACAGTGCCGACCACGTTGCCACGGCCCACGACCTGGCGCTGAAGGCATCCACCGTCGCGGCCAAGGGCGGCACCATCGTCAGCGACGTGGTCACCACGATGAATGAAATCAGTACTTCGTCGCGCAAGATTCTCGATATCATCGGCCTCATCGACGGCATCGCTTTCCAGACGAATATTCTTGCCTTGAACGCGGCCGTGGAAGCGGCCCGCGCGGGCGAGCATGGCCGCGGCTTTGCCGTCGTCGCTGGTGAAGTACGCAACCTGGCGCAGCGTTCGGCTACTGCGGCAAAAGAAGTGAAAGACCTGATCGACCATTCGATCGCCACCGTGAATGCGGGCAGCGTGCTGACCAGCAATGCGGGCGCCACTATGACGGAAGTGATTGCCTCGGTGGCCCGCGTGACGGAAGTGATGGACGAGATTTCCTCCACCACGCGCGAGCAGAACCAAGGCATCGGGCAAGTCAACCAGGCCGTCATCCACATGGATGGCATCACGCAGCAGAATGCGGCGCTGGTGGAGCAAGCGGCTGCGGCAGCTACCAGCCTGGCGCAGCGCACGGACAGCGTGGCCCAGTCGATCAGCATTTTTAAACTGAAGGCGTCGCCCAGGCGCAAGCCTGCCGGCGTGGGCCGCAGCCCTGGCGCGGGCAAGGGCATGGCACCACGTGCCTTGCTCAAGGCACGCTAGTCAAGCTGCAAAACGTCGGGGTCAGTCACTGCGTGATCAGAATGCTCCCCATTGGGGCGCACTCCTCCGTCGGGTCTGCCCCCCATTTACCTGCCGTCAGCTAGGCGCTACAGCCACTACTTTTTCAGCCGGTACACTTCCCCGCTGCGCACCTTCCGTACCACCCCATCTGCACCAAACAAAATCACAAACTCGCCGTGCGCGCCTGCGGCGGTCGGATAGTTGTAGCTCCACACTTCATTGCCGCTGTCGAAACGGATGGCCGTGCTGTCTCCCAGCGCCGCGCGCACTTGCTCGCGCGTGCTGCTGCCCGGCTGCACCGTTTGCTCCAGCGTAGCGTAAGGCACGGTCTTGCTTGCCTGCAAGGCGCGTGTGCCGGAACAGGCGGCCAGCAGCGCCAGCGCGAAGACAGCAAGCCACTTCATGGTGCTACCTCGTCCATGTAAGTAAATTCCAGCACGGTATCGTCGGGCCAGCTGTTATCCCACAGGGGGGCGTAATACGTGTGCTCAAGCAAGACTTGGCAATCGCAATAGGGCAGCGATGCGGGAGTTTGCTCGCCACCCGCGTATAGCATGGTGAACGGTAGCGACACCCTGCGTTCGCCATGCACGAGGGTCACGCCAAACAGGGGGCGCTGCGTGAAAAACAAATAATTGCCATCGGCCTCGGAACACACTTTGTCCGTGCTGTAGAGCATGCTGGAGAGCCAGGCGATGATTTGCGGGTCGTTCGAGATCAGGCCCGAATCCATGCCGACGCGGCATTCCAGGCGCAAGTCGCCCAGACGCCGTGTGCCGGGCGGCAAGCCGGGCGTGATGACTTGCGCGCGCCAGCTCATGCTCGTGGCCTTGCGGTTGGCGATCAGCACGGCGTCCTCGCGCGCAGCTTGCGCATTGCGCACGGGGGCAAAGCTGTTGTCCTCTGCCAAGGGTAAAGCGATACTGATGCTGTCGCCGGCGATGCGCAGCTGCACACCTGTCATGTCCACGCCAGGCTGGCGCGGCAGCAAGCGAAAGCGCAGCAGCGCCTGTGGCGCCAGCGCATGGTCACGCTCGAAGCGGTCTAGGCCCTGCAGCAGCTTGCGGTAGGATTTGTCGACGGGGTCGCGCGTGGCACCCACTGTGACTTGCTGCACCTGCACCTGCACCGGCATCGGCACCGGCGTGGTGTGCGCCAGCGCAACAAGGCTGTACAGTGGACCGGCGAGCAAGCCGGCGAGCCGCAGTGAGAGATGGATACGCATGGCGTGATGCTACGCTTTTTTGCGCGGCAGCCACGCACGGGTGGGGCTATCAGTAGTCGCTATATTTGCGCGCATCGCCGCGCACTTGCTGCGCCGGGTATTTCTGCGCATTGAGCGCCATCTTTTCCAGCACGGCCGCATGCAGGTCGACGCCGCTCTTGTCGGCCAGGCGCACCAGATACATCAGCACGTCGGCCAGTTCGTGACGGATGCCCAAGCGCTTCGCTTCGTCCAGCTCGGCGTGCGCGCCCGTGGGTAGCCACTGGTAGTGTTCCATCAGTTCTGCCACTTCCACGGACAGGGCCATGGCCAGATTCTTGGGCGTGTGGAACTGGTCCCAGTCGCGCTCCTCGGCAAAGGCGCGCAGGCGCGCGCGGATGTCCGTCAAGCTGTCGGCGGGCGCATTCATGGCGCCACCTGCAGCGGTTTTTCCATGCGGACACTGAAGCGAGCGTCGCGATGGTCGCCGCAGGGGCCGCGCTGTTGATCGGCATCGAGCTCGGCGAGCAGGGTTTGTACATCGGCTTGCTGCGGCGATTCCAGGCAGATTGTCATGGTTAAATTCAAGGTGATGAGCGGTCTTGCATGGTATCACTGCGGCCGCGCCAGGCGCAGCGTCAGGCCGATGGGCGACATCACAAAACCCATCAGTTCCTGCGCCTCGCCGCCATCGGGCGTGTCGACGCTGGCGATGTCGAAGCTGCCCAGCAGCATGGCCATGGCGATCTTAATTTCCAGCAAGGCCAGGTAGCGCCCCGGACACGTGCGCACGCCGGCGCCGAAAGGCATGGCGGCGCGCTTGTCGATGGCTTTGCCGGCCAGCCAGCGTTCGGGCTGGAACGCTTGCGCGTCGGGAAAGTGCGTATCGGAAACGCTGTCATGGCGCATTACGCACCACAGCATGCTGCCGGCGGGCACGGCCACGTCGCCCACTACCGTGTCGCGCAGCGCTTCGAGCGGAATGTAGGGCGCCACCGGTTTCAAGCGCATGGCTTCGCTGGCGCAGGCGCCCAGATAGTCGAGGCTATCCATCTGCTCGATGCTGAAACCGCTCACGTCGGGCGCCAGGCGGCGCACCTCTTCGCGCGCCTTCGCCAGGCAGTGCGGATGGCGTTGCAGCAAGTAAATCATCCAGGAGATCGTGTTGGCTGTCGTATCTTCGCCGGCCAGCAGCATGGTCAGCACATTGCCGGCCACGGCGCGGTCGTCCACGCCGCTGTCGGCTTCGTCGGCGGCGGCGATCATCGCTTCGAGCAGGTTGGGTGGGCGCACGCGCCGCGCCGGGTCTTGCTCCAGGCGGGCGCGCGCTTGCCGTACCAGGTCGGCCACGGCCACGTCCAGCGCCGCCACGTCGCGGTCCAGGCGGCGGTCGACGGGCAGTTTGAAATAGCGCCAGTAGGGCAGTATCGACAGGCTGCGCCGCGCTACGGCGGGCAGGATCGCGTCCAGATGGCGCTGGATCACGTCCTCGCCCGATTCGAGCGTGTTGACTGCCGTGCCGAAGGCCAGGCCGGCGATGATATCGACCGTATAGCGTTTCAGGTCGCCGTCGAGGTTGATCGCCTGGTTTTGCGTGGCGGCCAGATGCCAGCGCCGCTGCAAGCGCTGCGCCACCGTCACCAGCGCGGGGAAATAGGCCTTGATGGCGCCCGGAGCCATGCCGGCCATGACCATGCGGCGCTGGTTGCGCCACTGCGTGCCCTCGGCCAGGAACAGACCGGGATTGCCGCCCATTTCCTCAGAGACGATATAGGTCGACAGCGGACGCCGGAAGCCGTCGGGCCGGTCGCGCAGCACGGCTGCCACCGCCTCGCTGTCGGCCACCACCAGCACCAGCGTGCGGCCGAACCAGGCGCGCAGGTAGGGGCCATAGCGCTGCACCCAGCCTTCCACGTCGCGGTGGATGCGCGGCAGTCGCACTTGCAGCGCGTTGCCGATGATGGGCAGGGCGAAAGGCCCCGGCAGGCGGCGGATCTGGCGCAAGCGCGTGGTCACGGCGGGCGCGGCGATGTGGTCGAGTGGCGGCATGACTGGCTCCTGTTTCAGTGGCAACGATGGCATGACTGTAGCGCGCTTGCGCGCCCGCGTCTTGAACGAATACGACATCGCGCGCAGCCAGAATTTCCCGGTACAATCGTCGCCATGCCTGCCGCTCCTACGCCCCCTACGCCCGCTAAGCCCCCTAGGCCCGCTAAGCCTATGACCCGTTTGATCGCGCCGCGCACTGCGCTCGCTTCCTGCGTGCGCGCCTTCCTCGTGCGCGACACCACGCGCTGCGCGCCGTTGCCGCCGGCGCAGCGCCTGAACCGCTTTCCGGCCACGCCCATGTGCTGCCTGCTGTGGACCGTCGAGGGCGAGGTCGAGGCGGCCGCGCCCGGCCCCGACCTGCAGCATGTGCGCATGCCGCCCGCCCTGTTCAGCGGCCCGCGCGGCTATCCGCTGGTCAGCTACAATCCCGGCCCCGTGCACTCATTCATGGTGATGCTGTATCCGGCCGCCCTGCACGCGCTGACCGGTATCGACATGGCAGTCCTGTTCGACCAGGTACGCCCGCTCGCCCCCCTGTTCGATGCCGACTGGCTGGCACTGTCCGATGCCGTGCTGGCTGCACCCGACGACGCTGCGCGCATCGCGCTGGTGGAGCAGTTCCTGGCGCCGCGCTGGGAGGTGGCGCGCAAAAGCGGCGACCATCCGGCTGGCGCCATACAGGACTGGGTGCGCCGCCTGGGCGTGCAGGCGGCATCGACGGGTCTTGCCAGCAGCGTGCGCCATATCGAGCGCCGCATCAAGTCCTGGGCCGGCCAGCCCATGCGCACCCTGCGCCGCATGCGCCGCGCGGAACAGTCGTTTCTCGATGCGCGCGAGGCCATGTTGCAAGGCAATGCCTCATGGAGCGATATTGCCGCCGCCGGTGGTTACGCCGACCAGGCCCACCTGTGCCGCGAGGTGCGCGCCATTACGGGCTTGAGCCCCACCGAACTGGCGCGCGCCAGCCGTGATGACGAGAGTTACTGGGTCTACCGGGTGTGGACGTAGTCAATACCTGAGCAAACCTCGCGCGTCGGTATAGACGGAGGCGGCCTGCGATACTCACCGTACTGAAGTACGCTTGCGCTCCTTCGCCACCGCTCCTTTGCACTCGCCACGGTTTTGTCAGGCATCGGGACGCCACGGGATGACAGGTTTTACGCAGCGGGTTCCTGGAATACCACGCCTTTCGCCAATGTGACTTCATTGTGCCCCGCGCCGGGGGCCATCATGGGGAAGCAGTTTTCTGCGCCGTGCACGCGCACGTCGAGGAAGTAGGGCCCGTCCGCTGCCAGGCAGGCGGCCAGCGCCGTGTCGAGCTCGTCGCGCCGGCTCACCGTATGCGCCTGCCAGCCGAAGGCCCGCGCCAGGGCGACGAAATCGGGCAGCGCCTGTGTATAGCTGTGGCTGTAGCGCTCGCCGTGGTGCAGTTCTTGCCACTGGCGCACCATGCCCATGGCGCCATTGTTCGACAACACCACTTTCACGGGCAGGCGGTGCTGCGTGGCGGTGGCCAGTTCCTGGATATTCATCAAAATCGAGGCGTCGCCGCTGACGCACACCACGCGCTTGCCCGGATGGGCGATCTGCGCGCCGATGGCGGCCGGCAGGCCGTAACCCATGGTGCCGGCGCCACCCGAGGTCAGCCAGCGGCGCGGCTGCTCGAAGCGCAAATGCTGTGCGGCCCACATCTGGTGCTGGCCCACGTCGGTCGACACGATGGCGTCCTGTCCGGCCAGCGCCGCCTGCAGCCGCTGCATCAGCGCCTGCGGCGCGATGACCTGCGGCGTATCGTTGAAGCCCAGGCTATCGTGCGCGCGCCAGCCATCGATGCGCTGCCACCACGGCTGGCGGTCCGCCAGCGAGCGCCTGCGCAGTTGCGCCTGCAGCGTCGTCAGCAATGCGGCCAGCACGGGCGCGCAGTCGCCGCGCAAGCTGACGTCGGCGCGCACCACCTTGCCGATCGACGTTGGGTCGATATCGACGTGGATGATTTTTGCGCCGGGACAGAAGGCGTCCAGGCGGCCCGTGACCCGGTCATCGAAGCGGGCGCCGACGCAGACGATCAGGTCCGCATGGTGCATGGCCAGGTTCGCTTCCAGCGTGCCGTGCATGCCCAGCATGCCCAGGAAGGCTGGGTGCGAGGCGGGAAACGCACCCAGGCCCAGCAAGGTCAAGGTACAGGGCGCCGCTGCCAGCGTGACCAGTTGGCCGAACGCGGCGCAGGCATCGGGGCCGGAATTGATGAGGCCGCCGCCGCCATAGAACACGGGCTGGCGCGCGCTGGCGATCAGGCTGGCGGCCTGTTCGAGGGCGGCGCTGGCGGGCAGGGGCGCGGCCGCTGCGGTGGCGGTGAGGGGCGGCAGCGGTGTGTGCGCCGTGACTTGCGCCAGTTGCATATCCTTGGGGAAATCGATCAGCACGGGACCGGGCCGCCCTTGCGTGGCTTGTGCGTAGGCCTCGTGCACGACGGCTGCCGTTTCATCGGCCGTGCGGATTTGCCGGTTCCATTTGGTGACGGGGCGCGAGATGCCCAGCGCATCGCATTCCTGGAAAGCGTTGCTGCCGATGCTGGTGGTGGCCACCTGGCCGCTGATGCAGATGACGGGAATCGAATCGCACAGGGCGTCGAGCAAACCCGTGGTGGTGTTGCTCATGCCGGGACCGGAGGTGACGAAGACGACGCCAGGCCTGCCCGTGCTGCGCGCATACCCTTCGGCCGCGTGCACGGCGGCCTGTTCGTGGCGCACCAGCACATGGCGCAAGCGGGGCTGCGCGTGCAGCGCGTCGTACAGGGGTAGCACGGCGCCGCCCGGGTAGCCGAAGACGGTGTCGATGCCCAGCGCCAGCAAGGTGTCGATGAGGGTGCTGGCGCCGTTGCGCGGTGCAAGATCGTGGGTGGCGGCAAGGAGGGGCGCGGTATCAGTTTTCATGGCCTTATTTTCTGCCTGATACGGCAGAAAAGGCTGCTGGTTTTCTCGTGTAGAATAAAAAATTGAGCAAAATTTGCTGTGAAATTAAGGTATGACAGAATGAAACTGGACAAATTCGACCTCGCCATCCTGACGGCCCTGCAACAGGATGCCCGCATCAGCCTGCACGAGTTGAGCACCAAGGTGGGCCTGACCTCGTCGCCGTGCTGGGCGCGCATCAAGCGCATGGAAGACGATGGCGTCATCGAGGGTTATACGGTGAACGTCAACGCGGCCAAGGTGGGGCTGGCCGATACCGTCATCGTGCAAGTGACCCTGGACGACCATTCCGACCAGGCCCTGTTTGAATTCGGCCACGCGCTGGCCATGATCCCGGAAGTGCTGGAAGCGTTTCTTGTCTCGGGCGACTACGATTACTATCTGCGCATCGCAGTCAGCGACACGCGCGACTACGAACGCCTGCTGCGCGAGCGCCTGTACAAAATTCCCGGCATCCGCCATAGCAAATCGAGCTTTGTGTTGCGCCAGCTTAAACAGAGCTATCTGCCGCTGCAGCGCTAAACGCGCGCACGGCGGGAATTTTGCCCTGGCTCAGCGCGGGTGGCTGTCCGATACCGGGCGTAATAAAAACCGCAATAAAAACCACAAATCGGGCTGCGCATGACACTGACTGTAGCGCCCGCCCCAGCCATGGCTTGTTTCCCTCTACCTTGCCAGGAAGGCCTGGGCGTTTTGAGGCGTGCAGCAGCAGAGAAAGCAAGCGCGTGCGCTTACATTCAGGCTGTCCAGCGGGGCGGCCGTTTTTCAAGGAAGGCGCTGATGCCTTCGTCGGCATCGTCTTCCATCATGTTGCGCGCCATCACGTCGCCCGCATACGCATACGCGTCGTCCAGCGGCAGCTGGCGCTGCCGGTAGAACATGGCTTTGCCATAGCGGATGGCGGTCGGGCTTTTTGCCATGATGTGCTGCGCCAGGCGCGCCACAGCCGCGTCGAGCGCCGTGTCGGCCACCGTTTCATTGACCAAGCCCCAGTCGGCGGCCGTGTCGGCATCGATGAAGCGGCCCGTCACCAGCATGTCGAAGGCCCGCTTGGGCGAGACATTGCGCGACAGGGCGACCGATGGCGTGGCGCAGAACAGGCCCACATTGATGCCGGACACGGCAAAGCGGGCCGAGGCGCCCGCCACGGCCAGGTCGCAGCTGGCCACCAACTGGCAGCCGGCCGCCGTGGCGATGCCGTGCACGCGGGCAATCACGGGCACGGGCAAGGCTTGGATCGCTTGCATCACGCGCGAGCATTGCGCGAACAGGGTTTGATAATAGTCAAGCTGGCGCGTGGCCTGCATCTGGCGCAAATCGTGGCCCGCGCAAAAAGCCTTGCCTTCGGCCGCCAGCACCACGCAGCGTACGTGCGCTTGCTGCGCGATGCGATCGAACGCCTCTTGCAGCGCCGTCAGCATGGCTGCCGACAGGGCGTTCAATTGCAGCGGGCGGTTCAAGCGCAAGGTGACCAGGCCACCTTCATCCTCGCGCAGCACCAGCGCTGCGTCGGTATCGTGTAAAACGCTCATGCGCTCTCCAGTGGCTTGATGGCCTTGTTATTTGAGGAAGTCTTATTTGGCGGCGTTGACGCTGCCGATGCCGGAGAT
Source organism: Janthinobacterium paucivorans (assembly GCF_051380805.1). Classification (NCBI taxonomy): domain Bacteria; kingdom Pseudomonadati; phylum Pseudomonadota; class Betaproteobacteria; order Burkholderiales; family Oxalobacteraceae; genus Janthinobacterium; species Janthinobacterium paucivorans. The sequence goes on along the minus strand of NZ_JBNYXR010000022.1, from coordinate 36,657 downwards.
CGACTTGTGCACGATCTTCGGCTTGCCATAATAGGTCAGCTCGCCCATGCCGCGCACCACGGCGTTCAGTTCCCCCGAGGAATATACCCTGACGTAGCCGATGCCTTCAAAATTCACATCGACGTTTTTCGCCAGCAAGGCTTTCGTATCGACTTCGCCCACGCCTTGCGCCTTCAGGCGCAGCCAGTCGACCTGGCCATCGGCGGCCAGGCGGCCTGCCCCTTTGTAGCTGATGTCGACTCGTGGACCATTGAGCCGGGTCAAGATTTTTTCGCCCGCGCCCTCCGCGATCAGCTTGCGCAAGGTGGGCATGCTGATGATGACCCGCGAGTCGCCCTCCGTCTTCTTGATATCTTTATCCTTCATGGAAATTTTCAGCTCGCCATCGACCACTTCCGTGATCACGCCGCTGAGAAATTTCTGGTCGCCGCGCAGCAGCAGGCTTTGCTCCTTGCCCGCTTCGACTTCGATGCTGATGGGGCCGCGGATGTCGATGGCATTGAAGGCATCAACCGTGCGCGTTTGCTCGTCGGCATGCGCGAGAGGGGCGAGGCAAGCGAGGGACAGGACGGACAACAGGAACAGAGGGCGCATGGCGGTTTCCTTGAGTAGTTGATCCGTGTATTCTAGGGCGCAAGTGCTGCGGGAGGTAAAACTTTGCGATGAACGGCACTCATTGCGGTGCGAATGACACGCTCAGACACGCACAAATCCGCGGCCTTCGACCTGACGCCACCGCCGGCAGAGCAGGTGCGAGCGCCCCTGCCCATCGACATAGCCGAGCGCAGCGTCGGCGCACAGCATCGATAGGCAATGCGTTCAATTGCGCAAGCGCGCGAGCTTACAAATAGCGCGCCAGCAAGGCTTTGTCCAGAGCACCGTCGAGTTCGATGCGCACGAAGTGGCCGCTGCCGGGCGCAACTTGGATCTCGTGGCCGTCGTCGCTGAGCATGCGTGTTATGGTGAAATCGCGGTTGCCGCCCGGATGCAGGGCTTCGATGCGATCGCCCACGGCGAAGCGGTTTTTCACCTCCACCCTGGCCCAGCCGTCCGTCACGCCCAGCACGTCGCCCACGTACTGGCTGCGGTCTGCTTCCGATGCGCCACGCATATAGTTCTGATGCGTTTGCGTGTGGTGGCGCTGGTAAAAACCGTCCGTGTAGCCACGATTGGCCAGGCCTTGCAGCTGGCCCAGCAGGCTGATATCGAAAGGCCGGCCAGCCACGGCGTCATCGATGGCCTGGCGGTAGACTTGCGCCGTGCGCGCCGCGTAGTACAGCGACTTGGTGCGGCCCTCGACCTTCAGCGAGTTGACGCCGATCTTGACCAGGCGTTCGATATGTTCGACGGCGCGCAAGTCCTTCGAATTCATGATGTAGGTGCCGTGCTCGTCTTCGAGTATCGGCATCAGCTGGCCCGGACGCTGGGCTTCTTCAATGAAATAGGGCTGGTCGGCCAGCGGGTGGCGCGGCTGCTGGTGCAGGGCAGAAAAGGCATTATTGTCGGCCTCGGCCAGCGCCTGGTGAAATTCCAGCGGCACCACTTGCATGCCGCCCAAGTCGCCGCTGGCGTCTTCCGCCGCATTTTTCACCTTGTAATCCCAGCGGCAGGAATTCGTGCACGTGCCCTGGTTAGGGTCGCGGTGGTTGAAGTAGCCGGACAGCAAACAGCGGCCCGAATAGGCGATGCACAGGGCGCCATGGACGAACACTTCCAGTTCCATTTCCGGGCAGCGCTGGCGGATTTCTTCGATCTCGTCGAGCGACAGTTCGCGCGACAAAATCACGCGCGTCAGGCCCATGCGGTGCCAGAATTTCACGTCGGCCCAGTTGACGGCATTCGCCTGCACCGACAAGTGGACCGGGACGTCCGGCCATTTGTCGCGCACCATCATGATCAAGCCCGGGTCGGCCATGATCAGGGCGTCGGGGCGCATGGCGATCACCGGCTCCATGTCGCGCAAATAGGTTTTCAGCTTGGCATTGTGGGCGAAGATATTGCTGGCGACAAAGAATTGCTTGCCGCGTGCATGCGCGCCATCGATTCCCTCCTGCAAGGCTTGCAAGGTCGAAAAATCGTTATTGCGCACGCGCAAACTGTAGCGTGGCTGACCCGCGTAGACGGCGTCGGCGCCATAGTCGAAGGCGGCATGCATCTTGGCCAGCGAGCCGGCAGGCAGGAGTAATTCGGGAGCGTGGCGCATGGAGGATGGGCAAAACCGGCAATTTTATGCCGACAGGCGCGGCAGCGCCTTGCCCTGTATCAAGGAATCCCGGATTCCTGGCCAGTGCCAGGCAACGCCAGAACTGGCGCGCGTGGCTTGGGCCTGGGCCGAACGATTTTGTCGCCTCACTTGGGGTGCCTTCCCGGCCTCGGCCCCGGTCCCGTAGATAGGCCGGGCGCGAGGATTTCTTGCGCTGAAAACAAAAACGCCAAGCTGCATGGCTTGGCGTTTTGTTTTGACACTGTTCTTGGTGGCCCGGGGCGGAATCGAACCACCGACACAAGGATTTTCAATCCTCTGCTCTACCGACTGAGCTACCAGGCCAAGGCGGAAATTATAGCAGAAAGACTTTCCACCTGACCAGAGGAAGCTGTGTTTAAATGCAACAGATGGCCAAAACATAGTGTTTTGGCATCCTTGTGTGACCTGAAGGGATGTGGCGATGCAACGACGTAGCGGAGTGCAAGGCTTGGCGGTGGCGGGGCTGTTCGGTTTGTTGTGCGGTACGGCACAGGCCGATGGGCTGGCCGATTTGCATGCGGCGCTGGCGCGCTTGCAGGGGCAGGTGCCGATCAAGGCGCAGATCGAATCGAAAACCTGGCGCCGCGAGGGCGAGGGCAAGGCGGCGGAAGAAGATAGCGGCCAGGTGACGGTGGCGATCGAGGGCGGGTCGGCGGGCTTGCAGGTGCTCTACGGCAAGGATTTACTGGCGAAAGTGGAAGCGGAGCAGCGCGCCAAGGTGAAGGACCCAAAAACCAAGACGCCGCTCGGCTTTGCGCTGGGGGAACTGAAGGCGACGGAATTGCGCTCCATGGTGTCGGCGGCGGGCGCCCTCTCGCGCGAGATCGACGAGGCCGTGTTCAGCGGCGAAAAGGTCGATAGTTACAAGGGCAAGCCGGCGCGCTTGCTGAGTTTCACCCTGTCGCTGGACAAAGTGCCAGAGAAAGACCGCAAGTATGTGAAGAAGTTTGACGGCGGCATCGACGTATGGATCGCGGCCGATGGCACGCCACTGGCCAGCGAGTTCCACGTCGACCTGAGCGGGCGCGCCTTTGTCGTCGTCAGCTTTACGCAAAAATCGGACGAAACGCGCCAGTATGGCGTTAATGGCGACCGCTTATTGTTGCTGCGCAAGGAAAGCAAGAATGCCACCTCAGGCGCGGGCGAGAAGGTGGAAAGCAAAATCATCAAGACCTTGCAGCTGCAATCCTGACGCCTTGCCAAGCCCCCCCCAAAAAAGCCGCTGATCCAGCGGTAATGCCGTTCAGTTAAGGGTTTTGGCGTGATTGATGAGCGCCAGTAAATTCGCTAACCCCAGAGGCAAAGAGCTGGGGTCGGTCACTTCGTGATCGGAATGTGCTCCATTGAAGCATATTCCCCCGCCGGGTCCGACCCCTGTCCTTGTTCTTGGGCTAAAAATAGCATCACCAACACTAACTGAACGGCATTAGCTGATCCAGCGGCTTTTTTTATATCGCCATGCCGCTTGCAAGGCGCGACGCGCAGCAGCTTTGCCCGGGCGCTATTTCAGCGTGCGCTGGAACAGCTGGTAGATGCGGCGGTACTCGTCATACCACGCTTCCGGCTGCACGAAGCCGTGGCGCTCCATCGGGTAGCTGGCCATTTCCCAGTTATCCTTTTTGAGCTCGATCAAGCGCTGCGACAGGCGCACGGAATCCTGGTAAAACACGTTGTCGTCGATCATGCCATGGGCGATCAAGAGGTGGCCCGTCAGCTTGTCGGCGTATTCGATCGGTGACGATATTTTGTACGCTTGCGGATCGACGTCCGGCGTGTTCAGGATGTTGGCCGTGTACTCGTGGTTGTAGGTGGTCCAGTCCGTCACGGGGCGCAGGGCGGCGCCAGACTTGAATACCTTCGGCGCGCGCATCAAGGCCATCAAGCTCATGAAGCCGCCATAGCTGCCGCCATAGATGCCCACATTCTTGATGTCGCCCTGGTGCTGCTGCGCCAGCCAGTTAGCGCCATCGATGAAATCTTCCAGTTCCGGGTGACCCATCTGGCGGTAAATGGCCGTGCGCCAGGCGCTACCGTAGCCGAGCGAGGCGCGGTAATCGACGTCGAGCACGATGTAGCCTTGCTCTACCAGCAGGTTGTGGAACATCTGTTCGCGGAAATATACGGGGTAGCGCTCGGTGACGTTTTGCAGGTAGCCGGCGCCGTGCGCGAACATGACGATGGGATACTGTTTGCCCGCTTGCAGCTGCTTTGGCCTGTACAGCTTGGCCCAGATGGGCGCCGCGCCATGCGTGGACGGCACTTGTACCAGTTCCGGCATGATCCATGTGCGCGCCTTGAAGGCTGCGCTGCGCGTATCGGTCAGGATATTGGCCTTGCCGCCCGCTACGGAAATGCTCGCCAACTGGGCCGGCATATAGCTGCTCGAATAGCGCAGCAACAACTTGTCGCCATCGGGCGACAGGCCGAAGTTTTCCACGCCTTTTAAATTTGTCACTTCGCGCGCGCCGCCTTCCTTGGCCGTGCTGGCGCACACTTCATAGGTGCCTGGCGCCTGCTGGTTGCACATAAAGTAGGCAGTCTTGCCGTCGCGGCTCCATTCGACGGCGCTTACTTCCCATTTGCCTTGCGTCAGTGCGCGCGCGGGGGCCGCCCCCGTTTTCGTGTACAGGTGGGCGTAGCCGCTTTCCTCTGACAAATACCACAGGGTGGCGTTGTCGGGCAGCCAGCCGAATTCTTCGGCGCGGCGGTTGACCCAGGCCGTGTCGCTGATGCGGTGTACGGGCAGCAGGGTGCCATTGGCCAGGTCGACGTTGGCCAGCCAGCCGTCCTTGTTGTCGATGGCGCGGATGCGCACGGCCACCTTGGAGCCGTCATCGGTCCAGGCGATGCCGTCGCGCTGGGCGTCGATGCGCACGCCGCGATTGCCCTTCAATGGCGGCAACTGCTGTTCGGCGCGCAGCGCGGCCAGCGGGTCGGTGGCGATGCCGGGCAGACTGTCGAAGCCGATGTCGCGCACCTTGCCCGTGCGCAGGTCGGCCAGTTTCAGGCTTTGCGCGATGGGCATGTTGCGGCCCACGCGCGTGCGCTCGTCGTCCGCTTCCGGGTAGCCCGTTTCCGTGACGTAACGGGCCAGTTTGCCCAGCTTGCCCTTTTCGGCGGCCTTGTCTTGCGTGACGAACAGCAGCCAGCGGCCGTCCGGCGACAGGGCGCTGCCTGAAATGCTGACTTTATCGCCCAGATAGATCGGCTCCGGCGCGCGCGTGGCGTCCAGGCGGCGTTCTTCTTGGCGACGTTCGCGGCTGGCGTCGCGGTCTTCCTTCTGGCGCGCCAGGTTGACGATCAGGCGCAGCTGCAGTTCGCGCAGGGAATCCGCTTCCGGCTTGGCGTCCGGGTCCTTGGCCGCGCGCAACAGGGCCACGGGCGCACTCAGGCGCTCCAGGCGGTTCCAGCTGAACCAGTCGTTGCCGCTACGGTATTGCACCGCGCTGCCGTCGTTTGCATATTGCGGGTCGCTGATGGCCGAAACGCCTCGCGTGATCTGGATCAGGGCGCCGTTTTTCAGGTCGCGCTCGAACAAGTCGCCGTTGCGCAGCAGGATGGCGCGCGTGCCGGCCCGGTTGACGATCATCTGCTGGCCATCAAGGTTGGCCAGTTGCGCGTCATCGACCTGCTTGCCGCTATTGAGCCTGGCGTTGGCGCCTGCTAATTGATAGGTGTCGCGCAGGGGCGAGCCGAGGCGCTTTTGCTGGTAATAGAGCTGGCCATTCCAGCCCCACCACGCCGCTTCGACGGGCGTGCCTATCCAGTCGGGGTCGGCCATGGCCTGGTCCAGCGTGATGGGCGTGGGGGTGGTGGTGGAAGGGGCCGCATGGGCGGTGGCCAGCAGAGTCAGTAGCAAAGGCAGCAGGGGACGGGCCAACATGGGAAGAACCAGACGCATCGGGGATCACTTTATTTGACAAGATTGCAAGAGGGGGATGCTGAAGGTACAGGCTGCGAGGCCGGTATTCTAGCGGAGGAGTTTGGCGGGGGAAAGGCCAGCTAACGTACAGCTAACGCCGTTCGGCCAGCCAGGTCAGGAAATCGGGCAATGGCATGGGCCGCGCATACAGATAGCCCTGCAAGCTATCGCAATCGTGGGCGACCAGGAAGTCGGCCTGTTCCTGCGTTTCCACGCCTTCGGCCACCACGCGCAAGCCAAGGTGGCGCGCCATGGCCAATATCGCTTGCACGATGGCCGTGTCACGCGCATCGCGCGGCGTGTCGTCGATGAAGCGCTTGTCGATTTTGAGTTCGTACAGCGGCATTGAGGTCAGGTAGGCGAGGCTGGAATAGCCGGTGCCGAAATCGTCGATGGAAAAGCGGATGCCCAGGGCCGCCAGTTCGCGCATGCGCGCCAGGGAGGCTTCGCGCTGGTCGATCAGCAAGCCTTCCGTCAATTCCAGGATCAGGGCGTCGGCCGGCGTGTCGTGTTCGGCCAGCGCAGCCTGCACGCGGGTGGCGAAATCGGGCTGGCGGAATTGGGCCGGACTGACGTTCACCGACAAGGGGACGAACTGGCCAGCTTGTGCCAGCAGCTTCGAGGCGCGGCACGCTTCGCGCATTGCCCAATGGCCCAGCCTGACGATCAGCCCCGATTCTTCGGCGATGGGGATGAAGACGCTCGGTGCGATGTGCGTGCCATCGGGCTGCGGCCAGCGCATCAGCATTTCTGCGCCCGTGATCCGGCCATTGCGGTCGACCTGGGGCTGCACGTGCATGCACAGTGCGCCCATTTCGAGTGCGCGCGCGAGCGCCCGCTCCAAGGTCAGGCGGCGCTCCACGCCCGCTTGCATGGCCGCTTCAAAAAAGGCGATGCCGTTGCGCCCTTGCGCCTTGGCGCGATACATGGCGATATCGGCTTCGCGCAGCAGGTCGTGCGCCTGGCATCGCGCTTTCGGCAGCAAGGTCACGCCGATGCTGGCGCTGCAATGATAGGACTGCGCGTCAATCTCGAAGTCGCGTGCGATGGCGACGCGGATTTTCTCGGCCACCTGGCTCGCCGCATGGGCGGCGCCGTGCAGGTCGTCGGCCAGGTGCGCCAGCAGCACGACGAATTCGTCACCGCCCAGGCGCGCCACGGTGTCAGCCTTGCGCATCAGTTGCGCCAGCCGTTCGCCCGCCAGGCGCAGCAGCGCGTCGCCCGTGGCATGGCCGCGTGCGTCGTTGATATGCTTGAAATGGTCGAGGTCGATGAACATCAGCGCGCTGATGTTATTCTCGCGTGGCGCGGCGGCCAGCAAGTGGGCGATGCGATCCATCAGCAGGCGCCGGTTGGGCAAGCCGGTCAGCACGTCGTAGAAGGCCAGGCGGTGGATGTCCGCTTCCGATTTCTTGCGCTCGTCGATTTCGCGCTCGACGGCTACCCAGTGCGTCTGCCGGCCGTCCGCATCCGTAAACGGCACCAGTTCGGCCTCGACCCAGTACGCCTTGCCGGCCTTGTTGTAGTTCAGCAACTCCGCCCTGGCTGGCAGGGCCTGGGCCATGGCGGCGGCGACGCGCTCCAGTTCGCCTGCATCGGTGGCGGGGCCCTGCTGGAACAGCAGGCTGCGGCCCAGCACCTCGGCGTGCGCATAGCCGCTGCTGCGCTCGAAGGCATCGTTGACGAAGATGATGCGCGTGGCCGGCACCGTGCCGTGGCCGGGCGTGCCGTCCAGCACTTCGGCGATCATCACCATGTCGTTCAGGCGGGCCAGCGCCGTGGCCGTCAAGCGTAGCTCGGCGTTACGTTGCGACAGGGACTGGCTGCTGCGTTCAATATGACGCAGCAGGAAGGCGCAGGACAGGGTCAGCACGGCGGCGATAAACAGGAAGTTCAGGGCCACGATCAGCGCGCGCAGCACGGGAGCATCGTGTGTGCCCGGCAGGTGCAGGGCGACGTCGGGATGCAGGCCCAGGAAAAAGATGGTCAGCGAGGTCAGGGCCAGCGTCGACAAGGCTGGCCGCATGCCCAGCAGCAGCGCTGCCAGCACGGGCATGAGCATCATATAGATTTGGCTGACGGGGCCGATTTTCAGCAGCAGGCCCACGCCCAGCAGATAGGCGATGACCAGGAATTGCCACACGCGCCAGCGGTAGGGCAGGGTGCGCACATGCCAGATAACGCCGACCCAGCCGATGGCCAGCAAGTCGAGCACGACAATGGACCAGATGGCTTCGCTCGCGGCCAGCAGCACGCTGGGAATGGCCGTCACGAAGCCCAGCAGCAGTACCACCTGCAGCAAGCGGTGAAAGACTTGGCCGCGCCAGTGCTCGAGATCGTTCGACGCCCTCACGCTGCCGTCCTTTCTCCAAAATGCCGTGTCAACGCAGAGTGCAGTACCTTGATTAAATACTACGCGCTATCATTCTCCATGTCATCTTAATCATTGAGCAAGGTTGCTCGCGTTGAGCGGCATGGCTGTGTGGCAGCACGCCACGAGGATGGCGCAGCCGGTTGGCCCACTGGCTGCTGGCACAGCTGGGCGCAGGCGATAGGGCAGGAGCTGACTTCCTGCGGGGAACAAAAAAAAGCCAGCCTTTCGGCTGGCGTTGTGGCGTGAAGCGCACACTGTCGCCTCGAAGCGGCACTTATTTTTTGGGTGCGCTCAGGCACTCTTTCATGAACGCCTTGCGCGCATCGCCCTTCATGTCCTTGGCGTCGGCATTGCACGTCTTCATCTTGTTTTGCTGCGTCGCGGCCGGGACCGGCTTGGCACTCAGGCATTCTTTCATAAAATCCTTGCGTTCATCACCTTTCTTGCCGGCAGCATCGGCATTGCAGGTGGTCATTTTTGACTGTTGTGCCGTCTTGGCGGCGGGGGCCGCTTCCGGTGCGGCGGCAAAGGCGGTGCTGGCAAGCGCGGTAGCGATGCAGAGGGCGATTAATTGTTTCATGGCAAATCCTTGTAGACGCAGGCGATGGAAGGAGGGATGCAATCAGCAGCGCACTGCCGATATGCAGAACCTAACTAACTATATGACAATTATCAACAAAATTTCTCATCGAAGGTGTCTTTTTGTGACTGCCGGCTGCCCGGCGTCCATCGGCTGGCCCGCGCCCGCATTCTGCGGCAGCGAAGGCGCTGTTTTTTGCTATGCTAGCGTCTTTCCACCGGCCGATCCCGCTGTCTTGGCCGGCGCACCCTCAATACGGAGTAGTTATGGTCTCGTTGCAAGAGCAGTTTTTAAAGGCCGGTCTGGTCGACAAGAAAAAGGTCAAGCTGGCCAACCAGGACAAGAGCAAGCAAAAAAAGGACGAGCGCAAGAGCGGCACGCAAAGTGTCGATGAAGTGCGCCTGGCCGCGCTCGAGACGCAGCGCAAGAACGCCGAGCGCGCGCGCGAACTGAATGCGCAGCGCGACGCGGCCGCCAACCAGAAGGCCATCGTGGCGCAGATCGCGCAAATGGTGCAAAAGAACCGCCAAAGCAAGGGTAATCACGGCGAGCTGCCGTATAACTTCACGTTCAATAACAAGATCGAGCGCATCTACGTGACGGCCGCCGTGCAAGCCCACCTGGTGGCGGGCCGTTTGGTGATCGTTTGCCTCGGTGGCGCCGTGGAACTGGTGCCGCGCATCATCGCCGACAAGATCGCCGAACGCGATCCGGCCATCGTCGTACGCGTGAAACAGGCCAGCACCGAAGTGGACGAGGACGATCCGTATGCGGCGTTCCAGATTCCCGATGATTTGATGTGGTAAGAGCGACTTGCCCGGCGCTCAGTGTGTCGGATGAGGATAGCGAGCGGGCCGGGAGCGGCCCGTTCAGGATGGCGCGTATGCAGTGCCAGCTGTCAGCAGCGCCAGATCTGTTTTTGCCGTAAGATTGGCGCACTGCCCGAATATGGCATAGCTGATCGAGCGCCTCATCAGGCCGCCCAGTTGCGACAGGCTTCTGCTGCCCACTGACCCCCCTCTGTCCTATGCCCTACGTCTTAGGCCCTACGCCCTACGTTAGCCAGAGTGATCAATATGCGCATGCGAAAAAAATCTGACCTTCCCACCAAACTCTGTCAGCAATGCCAGTTGCCGTTTGCATGGCGAAAAAAATGGGAAAAAGTCTGGACCGAGGTTAAATACTGTTCAGATCGCTGTCGTCAGGACAGCAAGCGTCAGGCATGAATACCGATCCCGCCGCAAGGTCGGCACAAACGCATATTTACTGGTTCCGCAATGATTTGCGGCTCGACGATAATCCGGCCTTGCGCCAGGCTTGCCAACGCGCCGGCCACCTCTTGTTCGTGTATTGCCATCGCAGCGCCTCGGTCGCGACGCGCTGGGATGTGCCGCGCACCAGCTCGCATCGCCAGCATTTTCTCCGCTCGGGACTGGCGGACTTGGCGACGCAGCTGGCGTCGTACGGCAGTCAATTGCTGGAGATCGAGGGCGACCCCGCCCAAATGTTGCTGGCACTCGCGCATTCCCTCGGCGCGACGACTATCCATTGCGAGGACATTGCCGCGCCAGAAGAGCAGGGCGACCTTGCCGCACTGCGTGCTGCTGGCCTGACGGTCGAAGCGCTGTGGCAATCGAGCTTGCTCGATCCGGCCGCGCTGCCGTTTCCTTGCGCTGCCTTGCCCGAGGTATTCACCAACTTCCGCACCCTCGTGGAGCGACAGCAGGTGGTGCCGCCGGCCCCGCTCGCGCGGCCGACGACGATTCCGCCCTTGCCGCCGGCCTTCGCAGCCCTGGCTGAAACTTGGGCAGCGGCGCCGGACGCACTCCAGGATGCGCATCTTGCCACCGCACGGTCGTCGTTCCCGTACGCGCTGCCGGCTTTTTACGGTGGCCCGACTGCCGCCGCTGAACATCTGCGCCAGTATTTCGCTGGTGAGCTGGCGCACACCTACAAGCTCTCACGCAATGGCTTGACCGGCGTCGACTATTCCACCAAGTTTTCGCCATGGCTCGCCTGCGGCGCGCTATCTGCGCGCATGGTATGCGCCGCGCTCAGGCAGTTTGAAGCAGCGCACGGCGCCAACGCCAGCACTTATTGGATCTGGTTTGAATTGATGTGGCGCGACTATTTCCGCTTTCTGCACCTGCAGCACGGGGTCGCGCTGTACCGGGCGCAAGGCTTGAGCAGCCTGGGCCAGCCCAGTCACGATGCGCATCGATTCGAAGCCTGGTGCCAAGCCCGCACCAGGGAACCGCTAGTCAATGCGGGCATGACCGAGCTCAGTGCCACCGGTTATCTCTCCAACCGGCTGCGTCAAATTGTTGCCAGTTATCTGGTGCACGATCTGGGCTGCGATTGGCGCGCCGGCGCTGCCTGGTTTGAAGCGCAACTGATTGACTATGACGTCTACAGCAATCAGGGTAACTGGCTGTATCTTGCCGGCCGAGGGACCGACCCGCGCAATGGGCGACGCTTCAACCTGCAAAAGCAAACGCGCGAGCATGATCCAGACGGGGCCTATCGGCGGCTCTGGGCGACGCAAGGCACGGCGTAGGATGAGCTGAAATGAGGGATGTGAACGCGGTGCAGCCCTTGCGCCGGAAATGAAGGGGAGCCGAACCGCAGTCAATGATGGCGCACCCCGGAAACGACAACGCCCACTGCATGAGTGGGCGTTGCGTTAAAAAAATCTTGGTGGCCCGGGGCGGACTCGAACCACGCTACCGGTCGCGCTGAAGCGGTTCTCGTTGCACCCGCTAAGTAAGGAGCCTGACGCCGTTCGGCGAATGCGTCAAGAAAATCCTTGGCGCATGGGTTTTGGGCTTTTCTTCCGATAGGAACTCGATGTGGCGGATTGGCGCGGCTCCGCGTGGCGCGGCCAGCGTGGTTTTTTTGGCCTGCCGAGCCGGGGATGGACAGGCGAATTCAGTCAGGTCAATTCTGGCGCGTAGCGGACATCGTTCAACGCACGGTCTGGACAGGACGTGCGGACAATGGATAAGTTGTCACAAGGACTGCGCTACGACAGGCGAAGCGTTATAGTCGGCTTTTTCACGATGCATTTGGCTCGTCATAGGGAGCTGAGTTTTGCTCTCAGCGGATCCTACTGAAGCAAGCAATTATCTGCGATTTATCAAGCAAATTCTTTCCAAATCGCCACATCATGGCAAGTCGGAACATGTTGCGCATCTGATATTTCTCGAAAAGGAGAAACTCATGAAACATGAAGGGCGAAGAGTAATACGCATAAATGATCAGACCGATCATGGCGGGAAGGTCACCAGTGCGTCGTCGGGTACGATCGTTATGGGCCTAGCGGCAGCGCTCGAAGATGATATGACGATCTGCCCTCAGTGCAAGGGGGCTTTCGCTATCAAGACCGACCGTGTAGGCGCAAAGCATGAAGGTAGGCACTACGCTTATCACGGAGATGTTGCCGAATGCGGTGCTCGTCTGATTTCGTCGCTGTCCCCGCCAATTGGCGAGGCTCCATCTGGCATATTGCAAGCAGCTGGAATGTCGGGTGTTGCGGACAGGGTATTCGACGATAAATATGCTCTTATCGATGAGGATACCGGCGACCCGCTGGTTAACACCGAGTATGCGATAAAGCGAGCAAACGGACGGGTCGAGTTCGGAACTACTGATGAAAAAGGGCACACGCACCTAATGGCAGCAGTAGTGCATGCTGAATCCATTGAAATCTACTCGTGAGGGCGCGCATGGCCACGACAATGACATCGCCATCCGGGCGCGTTCTTCATCATCGCGCAACTAGAACGACAACGCCGCGTGAGGATGCAGAGGCGAAGGTCGTGCGGATCAAGTTGAGCAAAGAGCAGCGACTGGCGGAAAACAGGGAATACCTGAAGAACGTCAATGTTCGGGCATTCCTTCAGGCTATCGCCGATGCAGAAGGTGGCGGATATGATTTCAAGTACGGCGCGGTCAAGGGAAAACGAACGGACCCTTGGCGATTCACTGACTATTCAACGCATCCCGGCCCTGGGTACGGCGGCATCACCACCGCCGCTGGCATGTACCAGATTAACAAAGCAACGTGGCAAGATCACGGCGAGCGCCGCATGGGAATAACAGACTTCACGCCGGAGACGCAAGACCTCATAGCTGTCTCAATGTTGCGTGGGCTCGGAGTCATTGACAAGATCATGGGCGGTGACATCGAGGCGGGCGTATCCCAGGCGTCCAGACAATGGGCGGCGCTCCCAATGGGGCGTCACCAAGCTAGCCGCCATAACCAACCGTACGTCAAGTTCGAGCGCTTTGAGGCAACTTATATAGCTGCCGGAGGGACTACCAAGTGAACAAAGGCACAATTGCAATTGCAGTCCTCGTCGGATTCACCTCACCCGCCCAAGCTGAACCGGTCGCGCTGAACGTTGGCGAGCTATTTACCCAAGCCCGAGCGACGCTCTACGCTGATGGTTGGCGCGCAGATCCGCTCGCACACCTTGCAACTGGTGAATACATGGGCTTGGACCGACAACTTGTGCAGAGCGGATATGCCGAAGTCGATTACTGTAGCGTTGGAGAGTCGTTCTGTGTCCTCCAATACACGAAAGGCAAGGCATGCCTACGCCTTCATACGCAAGGCGAACAGATCCACTCAATGAAAGTCGAACGTTGGTCTAGCGACTGCCGCGAGCCAAGGGCTGGCGAAGGGGAGAATTTGCTTCCAGGTGATGTCAGGTATATTGCCCAATGGCGCAACGACTGCGAAAACTTCGGACAATGTAAGGGCTTAGATGGCTTTCTGCTAACGCTCAAGAAAAAGTACGCGCGAGATCCAGCTGTCATGAAGGTGCTCAGGTCGTATAAAAAACCGGTCGAAGTTAACCGACGCTCCAGGAACTAGTCCATGTGCGTCGAGTTCGAGACTACTGACCAAAAAAGGGGGGGCACGCACCTGCTGGCAGCAGCAATGCATGCTGAATCGATTGAAATTTACTCGTGAGGGCGCACGAGGCTGCAACAATCTTATCGCCATTCGGAGCGTTCAGACGCTATTTTTCCGATGGTAAAGATGTTAATGGTGCCCGACATTCATCTGACCACTGGATAACTTTCATGTATTTTATTTTTTCACCGATGGTGTGCACAGTCAGGCATTCATCACCTCGCCTGTAGCGCATGATGCAGTTTGATTGGATTGATCGCCATGATTGCCCCCGACTGGTTAACCCTCTAAGCGCCCTAAGTGTTTAGACTAACAACTTGGCATTGAGTTCGGAACCATGAACATAATCAGGAAAATTATCACCCAACCGCAAAGGACTGATTTGCGAAAACGCAAGCAGTAGCCGGCCTTCGTACACCCGGTCGTCGATGATAGCGTCAAAAGTCCAGTTGGTGTTCGATGCGCTGCGGGGCTCCATCGCCAGTCTGGCCAGCTTTACCGAAGCCGTACTGAGACCTGACGTGCGGATTGTGAAATTCGAATAAAACGCCAACCTGTCTGGGTTTGCGTTGCATGAACGATGTTCTTGGTGGCCCGGGCCGGAATGGAAGCATCGACGACAATTCTTGCGGAAAATATAGAGGTTTCAGCAACAACTGTTGCTAGAAGCGTTTGAGCAAAGTAGGGGGGCGGGTGCAAGTGGGCCGCGTGGCGCGGACGTAAGTTTGATCCGCAACGAAGCAGTTGGCGTAATGGGACGATCGAAGGAGATTTACTTAGGAAGGGGGTGAAGGATGGACAGGAGATGTACCGGACACGAGGACTGCAAGTCCTAGAAACGACAAAGCCCACTAGCATGAGTGGGCTTTGAGTAAAACAATTCTTGGTGGCCCGGGGCGGAATCGAACCACCGACACAAGGATTTTCAATCCTCTGCTCTACCGACTGAGCTACCAGGCCAAGGTGGCGAATTATAGCAGACCAAAACGGGAATGCAAGAGCCGGCCGTAACTTTTCCCAGATTTCCTGGTCATGCACGTCTTTATTTGATGCTGGGTCAAATATTATTCGCAATGGTAAGTATTTTATCAACAAAGCGGGAGGCGGCCGGCGTGCTGCGCGGCGGTGCCGTGTGCGTCCCGCCTCGCCTTCATGGAGAGGGAACGCATGCTTGACTATGCTCGCCGGACGGCCAGGCGCCGCCAGGCGATTGATGCACGGCGACGGCGATTGATCCGCATGCGCGCTTGTAGTCACGCAGGGGTAGTGTTGCCAGTGAACGCTGTGGTGCGCGCAGTATTATTGCTATATAATTAACTTCTTATTAATCTAGTCAAACCTCAGCGTAATGTAGACACCGGCGTCAGCCGGTTTTTTTATGCGCGGCGCAGGCGTTGACTTTAGTGGCGGAACAGGGAAGCGGTAATGGCTATGCAATGGATGGCGCTATGGATGGCGCTAAAAAATGGGTGCGCGCGGCGCGTCTTGGCGGGTGTGCTGGGGGCGTTGGCGGTGCTCGTGTGCATTGCAGCGCCGGCACAGGCGCACGATGGGAATAGCGTAGCGCTGGCGCGCTTATGGCGCGCTGCCCGCGCCACCCATCCGGCGCTGGCCGACGACCGCGTCGACTGGGACCGCGCGCTGGTCGCGGCCTTGCCCAAGTTGCGCGATGAGGACGATGAAGCGAGTTTGCGGCTGGCCATCGCGACGCTGATGGCGCCGCTGCGCGATCAGGCCTTGCGCATCGGGGCCGATACGCCGAGGTATGTGCGCTGGCCGGCCGATGGCGAGGTGCTGGAGTGGCTGCCCGGCGACACGGCGCTGCTGCACCTGCATCCGGGCATGGTCGATGGCAGTCCGCTGCTGCTGCCGGCCAGGGCCAGGCAAGTCATACTTGATTTGCGTGCGCGCAGGGAGCTTGCGCGTCCACCGTTGCCCACCATGCTGCATGCCGTGCTGGCGCAGTTGATCACCGAACCCTTGCTGCTGCCGGCCGAGCGCTATCGTTTTTCTACCGGCCCGCGCCCAAGTACTCCAGGGCAGTGGGAAGGCATGACGGCGGGTTTCATGCAATTGGAGGCGCAACGGCTGCAGCCAGCGCCCGGTGCGCGGGCGCTGCCCATGGTCTTCATCGTCAATGACACGCAATCGGTGCCGTATGCCGTGCTGGCGCTGCAGCGCACTGGCCGCGCGCGCATCGTGGCCGAGGAGGGCGCCTGGCGCAGCCGCGCCGGCCCGCTGCAAGCCTTGTCGATAGGCGACGACTTGCGCGTCGAATTCGCGTCCGGCCAATTGGCCTGGCCGGACGGCAGCGCCGCCGTGCTGGCTGCCGATCGCACCTTGCGCATGGATCGCGCCACCGGGCCGGCCAGTGCGCCAGTCCAGGCGGCGCTGGCGTTGCTGGCGCAGCCCTCACAGCCATCACAGCCAGCGCAGCCATCGACGCCAAAGCTATTGACGCCGGCATCGGCTGCGCTGTTTCCCGTGCGTCACGATGACGAAGCTTATCGCGACATGCGCTTGCCCGAGCGCGAGTGGCGCATGCTCGCTGCCATCAAGCTGTGGGCCACGCTGGACAATTACTTTCCGGCCAAGCGCTTGATGAGCAGTTCCTGGGATGACGCCTTGCAGCGCTGCCTGCATCAGATGGCTCAGGTGCACGATGCGCGCGCGTATGGCCTGATCCTGCAGCAGATGGCAGCTAGCCTGGATGACAGCCATGTCGGCGTGGGCAGTCGGGCGCTGGGAGGGAATAGCCGCACGCACGGCATAGGCGTGGTGCTGGCCGCCATCGATGAGGGTATCGTGGTGGCCAACGTGACGGAGCCGGCCTTGCTACGTTCGGGCCTGCTGAAAGTGGGTGACGCTATCGTGCAAATCGATGGCGAGTACGTGGGCACGCGCCTGGCGCGCTTGCGCGCCACGACGGCCGCCTCGAACGAAGCGGGACGCTGGCGCAAGGCCATGGCCGAGATGCTGACTTTTCTGCCCGGCGTCAGCGTGACCTTGCAGGTCGATGGCAGCGATGGCAAGCGGCGCGAGGTGGTGCTGCAGCCGACGCCGCTGGACGATGCGCTGGCGCCACGCCACGCGCGCCCGATGATCGCGCTGGACAAGGGCATCGCCTACGTCGACCTGGACCGCTTGCAAACGGGCGAAGTGGACGCCATGTTTGACCAGATACAAGGCAGCCGCGCCCTCATACTCGATATGCGCGGCTATCCGCATGGCACCGGCCGCGCCATTGCGGCGCGCCTCAACGTCAATGACGCCAGCGTCTTCGCCATGTTTTACCAGCAACTGGTGACGGCGCACGAGACCAGCGACGGCGTGCAACTGGCGTATCCCGATCGCCTGTACCCAGCCCTGGCGCCTGTGTACCGGGGCCAGGTCGTCATGCTGATCAATGAACACACGCAAAGTCAGGCCGAGCATCTGGCGCTGGCGGTCGAGGCGGCCACGCCCGTCACCTTCATCGGCACGCCCAGCGCGGGTGCCAATGGCGACTTGCGCGAGGTGGTACTGCCCGGTAACGTCCATGTCTGGTATTCAGGGCTGGAAGTGCGGCATGCCGACGGGCGCCAGCTGCAAAGAGTGGGCGTGCAGCCGCACATCACGGTCGCCCCCAGCGTGGCCGGTTTGCGCGCGGGGCGCGATGAAGTGCTGGAGCGGGCGCAGGCATTTCTGCGCAAAGATCAAGAATAGTTGAAGTCTTTGGCTTTACCCGATTTCCGCCGCAGGAAGCGCATACTGAAATGGGCGCGGCAAACGCTATAATGGGTGCATGAACAGTCCATCCTCCCCCACCATGCGGCGCTTCATGCATAGCCACAGCGACGTTTGCATCGTCGGCAATGGCGCCATCGCGAAAACCACGGCGCTGGCGCTTGCCCAGGCAGGACAAAGCGTCACTCTGCTCTCTCCGGTGATTGCTCCGGCGTCCGCCGCCAAGCCGGTCGAGCCGAGTTGGGATGTGCGCGTGTATGCGCTCAATCACACGGCGCACCAGTTGCTGTCGTCGCTGAAAGTGTGGGGGGCGCTGCAGGCCGACAGGGTGGCGCCGATCGACGCCATGCTGATCAACGGCGACGGCGCGCATGCTGGCG
This sequence comes from Janthinobacterium paucivorans, assembly GCF_051380805.1. NCBI lineage: Bacteria > Pseudomonadati > Pseudomonadota > Betaproteobacteria > Burkholderiales > Oxalobacteraceae > Janthinobacterium > Janthinobacterium paucivorans. The sequence continues at coordinate 18,509 of NZ_JBNYXR010000022.1, read as the reverse complement.
GACTCGGTTTCGACGCCTACGGCGCGCATGTCGGCACGCTGGCGTGGATCATTGAAGACCGCAACTTGGGCCAGGCACTGGACGCCGCCCTGAAATTTGCCCCGAACGTCAACGTGGTGCAGGGACGCGCCAGCCGCCTGGAATGGACGAATGACTCGGTCATCGTGCACCTCGATGGCGGCGACAGCATTACTTGCGCGCTGGTGGTGGGCGCGGACGGCGCCCAGTCGTGGGTGCGCGGCCATTGCGATATCGGCCTCGATTACCGTTCCTACGGCCAGCGCGGGGTAGTTAGTAACTTTGCCTGCGAAAAGCCGCACCATGGCGCGGCCCACCAGTGGTTCACGGGCAGCGAAGGCATTGTCGCGCTGCTGCCGCTGCCGGGCGAGCGCGTGTCGCTGGTCTGGTCGGCGCCCGATGCGCTGGCCGACACCTTGATGGCCGAATCGGCCGACGCCCTGGCCGCGCGCCTGGCCGCGTATTGCCAAGACAAACTGGGCAAGCTGACACCTTTGCAACCGGAACTGGTACGCGCATTTCCGCTCACCCTGATACGCCCGCACGCCATGGTGGCGCCGCGCGTGGCCCTGGTGGGCGACGCCGCCCACGTGGTGCACCCGATGGCCGGCCACGGCATGAACCTGGGCTTCTCCGACGTGGCGCAGTTGGTCAAGACGATCACCGAGCGCGAGCCGCACCGCGGCATAGGCGACGAGCGCGTACTGGCCCGCTACGCGCGCGCAAGGAAGGAAGACGTGCTGCTGATGCAACTGGCGACCGATGGCCTGGCGCGTCTGTTCGGCGCCGACCTGGAGCCGTTGCGCATGGCGCGCAATTTGGGATTAAACTTGCTCGATAAATTACCCGCACTGAAGCGAAAAATGATTTCGCACGCATTGGGGCATCAGTGAAAATCAGTAAGTCTTAAGATATCGCTGGATAATAAGCAGCAGTAAAAATTCAAGGTCGCCGCAGCTGGTCTGCGGCGCTCTTTTTGTTCGGAAGATAATTTTGCCGGGCCAGAGGCCAGTTCGCCAGGCGTTTCAAGTGGAGAAGTGATAGTGATCAAAATGAGCAGAATCGCATTAGTGCTGGCCTCGGGCCTGATGATGTCGTGCGCCGGCGCGGAAACGCCAACGGAAGCGAGCATCAAAAAGCTGATCGAGCCGCGCCTCGGTGACGGCGCCAAGGTCGATACGGTCAAGGAAACCCCATACGGCGGCCTGTACGAAGTGCGCACGGGTGGCGACATCCTGTACACGGACAAAGCCGCGCAATACCTGTTCGTCGGCCACGTCTTCGACGCCAAGACGTCGCAAGACTTGACCAAGGTGCGCCTGGACGAAGTCAATCGCATTAAGTTTTCCGACCTGCCACTCGATTCGGCCATGAAAACTGTCAAGGGCAATGGCAAGCGCGTGATCGCCGTGTTCGAAGATCCGAACTGCGGTTATTGCAAGCGTTTCCGCCAAAACGCACTGAAGGAAATCGACAACGTCACCGTCTACACTTTCATGTACAACATCCTGTCGCCCGACTCCATCGCCAAGTCGCGCAATGTCTGGTGCGCACCGGACCGCAACAAGGCCTGGGATGACTGGATGTTGAACGGCAAGGCGCCCGCGACGGCGGCTGCCAATTGCGCCAACCCGCATGAAAAAATCCTGGCCCTGGGCCAGCAGTTGCGCGTTTCCGGTACGCCGGCCATCTTCTTTGCCGACGGCAGCCGCATTCCGGGCGCAGTCGATGCGAAAACGCTGGAACAGAAATTCTCGACCATTAAGTAATCCGGGCTGTCGCCAGGAAGGCTGGACGGCGCGCCCTCGCAAGGCGCGCTTTTTTTTGCACTTTTTCCGCTGTCGTATCATCAGGTGTTGTTTGTCGACGCCATCACCATCTTAAAAAGGGGAAGCAGCAGATGATTACCTTGAATATCAACGGACGCGATACGCAGGTCGACGCCGATCCTTCCACGCCCATCCTGTGGGCGCTGCGCGATAACCTGAACCTGACGGGCACCAAATTTGGTTGTGGCGCTGCCCTGTGCGGCGCTTGCACGGTGCATCTCGACGGCCAGCCCATACGCTCGTGCATCACGCCGATTTCCTCGGTTGGCGCGCAAAAGATCACCACCATCGAAGCGATGGAAAACGACAAGGTGGGCAAGGCGGTGCAGGCGGCATGGGTGCGCCACGACGTGCCGCAATGCGGCTACTGTCAAAGCGGCCAGGTGATGAGCGCCACGGCGCTGCTGCGCAGCAACAAGGCGCCCAGCGATGCCGACATCGACGGCGCCATGAGCGGCAATATCTGCCGCTGCGGCACCTATCAACGGATCCGCGCAGCCATCAAGGACGCGGCCAAGACCCTGGCCTGAGGAGAGCGACATGCGTATCGAATGGTTGAATCAGGAAGCATTGCAGCATGGCGCGGTGACCCTGGGCACGGCGCTGGCATCGACATCGGCGGCGCCTGCCGATGGCGTTTCGCGGCGCGGCTTCATGAAGGCCGGCGCGTTTGCCGGCGGCGGCTTGATGCTGGGCTTTTTTATGCCCGGTACGGGCAAGCCGGTACTCGCTGCCGATGGCGCGCCCGCCAAGCCCGTGTATGCACCGAACGCCTTTTTGCACATCGCCCCTGATAACACGGTGACGGTGCAGGTGAACCGGCTGGAATTCGGCCAGGGTGTGCAAACGAGCTTGCCCATGCTGATCGCCGAGGAACTCGACGCCGACTGGAGCCTGGTGCATGGCGCGCTGGCGCCGGCAGGGGAGCAGTACAAGGATGCCGCCTACGGCATGCAGATGACGGGTGGCTCGGGCAGCATCGCCCATTCATTCACGCAGTACCGCGAAATTGGCGCCAAGGCACGCGCCATGCTGGTGGGTGCCGCCGCCGCGCAATGGAAAGTCGGCCCCGACCAGGTGCGCGCCGCCAAGGGCGTGCTATACGGTCCCGCTGGGCAAAAGGCGACGTATGGCGAGTTTGCCGATGCGGCCATGCGCCAAGCTGTACCGGCCAGCGTCAAGCTGAAGGATCCGCGCGACTTTATCCTTATCGGCAAAGCTGTGAAACGACTCGATGCAGCCGACAAGTCCACGGGAAAACAGCAATTCGGCATCGACTTCAAACCGCCTGGCGCGAAAGTGGCCATGGTGGCGCGCCCCCCCGTGTTTGGCGCCAGAGTGGCGAAATTCGACGCCAGCAAGGCCCTGGCGATCAAAGGCGTGCTGGAAGTGTTGCAAGTAAAGACCGACCGTGGCGGCAGCGGCGTGGCCGTCATCGCCGACGGCTACTGGCCGGCCAAGCAGGGGCGCGACGCGCTGGTGATCGAGTGGGACAGCAGCGCCGTGGAAAAGGTCAGCAGCGAGCAGCAACTGGCGGCCTTCAAGGCGTTGGCCAAGATGCCGGGCACGATCGCGAAACCTGCCGACATGGGCAAGTTGGCCTCGGCGCCGAAAAAGATCGAAGCCGTCTATGAATTCCCCTATCTGGCGCACGCGCCGATGGAGCCGCTCAACTGCGTGGTCGACCTGCAAGCCGACAAATGCACGATGTGGGTAGGCTCGCAGTTCCAGACGGGCGACCAGGCCGCTATCGCCGCCACGTCCGGCTTGAAACCCGAGCAGGTGACCTTGCACACCATGATGGCCGGCGGTGGTTTCGGCCGTCGTGCCGTGCCGTCGTCCGACTATGTGGTTGAAGCGGTCAATGTCGCCAAGGCGTACCGTGCGGCGGGCAAGAGCGGACCGTTAAAGCTGATGTGGAGCCGCGAGGACGACATCAAGGGTGGCTACTACCGGCCGTCGCATGTCCATCGCGCGCAGATCGGCCTCGATGCCAAAGGAAAAATTCTCGCCTGGGACCACACCATCGTGGGGCAGTCCATCATGGCTGGCACGCCGTTCGAAGCCTTCATGGTGAAAAATGGCGTCGACGGCACCATGGTCGAGGGCATGGGCGAGCCGTATACCCTGCCGATGCAGCTGTCGGTGCACACGGCCAAGGCCAACGTGCCCGTGCTGTGGTGGCGTTCCGTCGGCTCGACGCATACGGCCTTTGTCATGGAAACCCTGATCGACGAAGCAGCGCACGTGGCGAAGATGGACCCCGTCGCCTACCGCAAGCAGCTGATCGACGCCAAGCACACGCGCCACATCGCCGCGCTCGATCTGGCCGTGGTCAAGTCCGGCTATGGCAAGAAAAAGCTGCCGAAAGGGCAGGCCTGGGGCGTGGCCATGCATGAATCGTTCAATTCCGTGGTTGCCTACGTGGTGACGGCGTCGGTGCTGCAAGGCGCGCCCAAGCTGCACCGGGTGTGGGCGGGCGTGCATTGCAACCTGGCCGTCAACCCCTTGACGATCGAGGCGCAAGTGCAGGGCGCCGCGCTGATGGCGCTGGGTATGACGATTCCCGGCGCCGCCATTACGCTCAAGGATGGCGTGGTGGAGCAGCAGAACTTCGGCGACTACCCCGTACCGCGCATGTCCGACATGCCGTTGGTCGAGGTGCATCTGGTGCCATCGGGCGACGCGCCCACGGGCATGGGCGAACCGGGCGTGCCGCCGCTGGCGCCGGCCTTCGCCAACGCGCTGTTCGCCCTGACGGGCAAGCGCCTGCGCAAGCTGCCGTTTGATTTGGCGGCCGCATGACGGCAGCGCTCTTTTGAGCACGGTCGGCATCTTGCTGGCAGCCGGAAGGGGACGCAGGTTCGATCCTTCCGGCGTGCAGAATAAATTATTGCAGCCGTTGAAGGAAGGCCCGCATGCGGGCTTGCCGGTGGTGGTGGCGGCTGCCAGGAACATGCTGGCGGCCTTGCCGCGCGTGCTGGCCGTGGTGCGCGCCGACGACGCGCAGGTGGCGCGCGCACTCGGCGCGCTGGGCTGCGAGGTGCGCGTCTGCCATGATGCCGACACCGGCATGGCCGCTTCGCTCACCTGCGCCATCGAGCATGTGCGCGGCGCGCCCGGCTGGCTGATTGCCCTGGGCGACATGCCGGTTGTGGAACCGGCTACAATCGTCGCCTTGTCGCAAGCCATCGCTGATGGCGCGCGTATCGCGGTGCCCGTGTTCCATGGCCGGCGCGGCAATCCTGTCGCGTTCAGCGCCGTTTACTTGTCATTGCTGCTGGCGCTCGATGGCGACCAGGGCGCGCGCAGCATCGTCAACAGCCATGCGGTATGCGAGGTGAGAGTGGACGACAGCGGCATCTTGCGCGATATTGATACACCTGACGATTTGTCGACGGTGCATGGCGCGCCCGGGCGACTTTAGAACATCCATGCCAGACACGAGAAAAACATGAAAAAAGCTCCAATTAAAAAAAGCATCGCCAAGGCGCCTGCCGCTGGCATCATCTACAGCATCGCCGCCTCCGACCTGGCTGGCCATATGTTCAAGGTCAGCTTGACGGTCAAGTCGCCGGCCGCCATCGGCCAGGTCTTGTCCTTGCCCGCCTGGATTCCGGGCAGCTACATGATCCGTGAATTTTCGCGCAATATCGTCAGCATCCGTGCCGAATCCGAGGGCAGGGCCGTGGCGCTGACCAAGTTGGACAAGCATTCGTGGCAAGCGGCCCCGTGCCAGGGCGCCTTGACGCTCGAATACGACGTCTATGCCTGGGATTTGTCCGTGCGCGCCGCCCACCTGGACCAGAACCACGGTTTCTTCAACGGCACCAGCGTATTTCTGCGCGTACTGGGCCAGGAGGCCGAGCCGCATGAAGTGCATATCGTGCAGCCGCAGGATGCCGCTTGCAAGGCCTGGCGCGTGGCCACCACCTTGCCGGAACTGAAGGCCAAGCGCTATGGCTTCGGCAGCTACCAAGCCGCCAATTACGATGAGTTGATCGATCACCCGGTGGAGATGGGCGACTTCGCGCTGGCTACCTTCAAGGCGCATGGCGTGCCGCACGATATCGTCGTCACGGGCAAGGTGCCCAACCTGGATCTGGATCGCTTGTGCCGCGACCTGAAAGCCATTTGCGAAACGCAGATCGCTTTTTTCGAGCCGAAGACAAAAAAAGCGCCGATGGAGCGCTATGTGTTCATGACCATGGCCGTCGGCGACGGTTACGGCGGCCTCGAACATCGTGCATCGACGGCGTTGATCTGCGCCCGCGCGGACCTGCCGACGACCGCCTCAAGCAGCACGGAGATCGGCGACGGCTATCTGAAATTCCTTGGCCTGTGCAGCCATGAGTACTTCCATACCTGGAACGTCAAGCGCATCAAGCCGGCTGCCTTTGCGCCGTATAACTTGCAGGCGGAAAGTTATTCGCCACTGCTGTGGCTATTCGAGGGCTTCACCAGCTATTACGACGACCTGATGCTGGTGCGCGCGGGCCTGATCGATGAGGCAGCCTATTTCAAGCTGCTGGGCAAGACCGTCAACAGCGTGCTGCGCGGCAGCGGCCGCACAAAGCAAAGCGTGGCCGATTCCAGCTTCGACGCCTGGGGCAAGTACTACCGCCAGGATGAAAACGCGCCGAATGCCATCGTCAGCTACTACACCAAGGGTTCGCTGATCGCGCTGGCCTTCGACCTGACGCTGCGCGCGAAGACGAATGGCGCGCAATCGCTGGACGACGTGATGCAGGCGCTGTGGCAGCGCTATGGCCGTGATTTTTACAAGGGCAAAGGCCGCGGCGTGACGCCGGCCGAAGTCGAAGCGCTGTTCGATGAGATTTCCGGTACGCGCATGAAGTCTTTCTTTGAACGTTACATCCGTGGCACGGACGACGTGCCGCTGGCGCGCCTGCTGGCGCCATTCGGCGTTAAATACAGCGACCAGCGCAAGGTTGAAAAGCCTAGCCTGGACGTCAACCTGGGGCGCGACGGCAACGACGCCAGGCTGGCGCAGGTGCATCAGGGCGGCTGCGCCCATGTGGCAGGCCTGTCGGCGGGCGACGTGCTGGTGGCTGTCGATGGCCTGCGCGTGACGGGCAACCCCTCCAACCTCGACACCTTGCTGTGCCGTTATGCCGTCGGCGCCAGCGTGGCCATCCACGCCTTCCGTCGCGACGAGCTGATGACGTTTACCGCTGTCTTGCAGGGTGACCGCGTACCAGGTGTCAGCTTGAGCTTGCTGCCGGCGCCAAAAAAAGCCACCGGGCCGAAGCGTCCTAGCGCCGCATGATGCGCATTATTATGCGCTAATATAGAGAGCCGGCCGTCACTGGCCGGTTTTTTATTGCACGTTGCCTCGTCTTAAATGTTACTGTGCTGAGGCGGACGCTCACCCTGGCTGCGACTATTTTCTTGTTGACAATAATGTAAATACCATCATATTTACTATAAATGAACTAATTTTTCTCCAACTACACTAAAATTGCCGAACTGTTTCTTTTAGATTGCGCCCAACGTGCAAACCCTGGACCCACGAACGATCATGTTGATGACGACCCTGATGTGCGGGGCGATGAGCATCGTCATGTTCTCGGTGTATCGTAGTTTTCGGCGCGAGGTGCACGGTCTGGGACATTGGGCGGCCGGTTTGCTGTTGCTGGTGTGCGCGTCCATGTTGTTCGGTACGCGCGACGTGCTGCCGCCGGCATGGTCTATTATCGCGGCCAATGCGGCGCTGGTAGCCGGTATCGGCCTGTCGATGCTGGGCACGGAAAAATTCTATGGCTTGGCGCCGAGTCGCCGCGCCTATTTTCTGATACTTGCCCTGGCCATCGGCGGCAATAGCTGGTGGCTGCTGGTGCTCCCCGATTTTTCGGCCCGCGTGGCGGTATTCTCCCTGCTGGTCTGCCTGTTTTATGCGCGCCAGGTGCAGCTGGTATGGCGCTATGGCGAGCGCCATTTTTCGAGTTTTTTCTTTGGCACGCTGATGCTGCTGCAAACTGTCGCGGTGCTGGCGCGCGGCGTGTCGGCGCTGCTGCACGGCGGCACCAGTGTAAATCTGACGGTAGCGGGCACGCCGACCGGTATCTATCTGGCGGTCGCCAATTTCATGGCGCTGCTGCTGACGGTAGGCTTCATGACGGTGGCGACGCGCCACCTGCAGCAGATACTGGAGCGCCGCTCGACCCACGATCCCTTGACGCAGGTGCTGAACCGGCGCGGCTTTGGCGATGCCTATGCGCGCGAGATAGGCAATCCGCGGCGCCCCCGTTTGCCGCTGACGTTGCTCAGTATCGACCTCGATTACTTCAAATCGATTAATGACCGCTACGGTCACGCGGTGGGTGACCAGGTACTGGCACACGTGGCCACCATCATCGGCGGCGCCCTGCGCGAATCGGATTGCGTGGCGCGTTTCGGCGGCGAGGAGTTCGTCGTACTGATGCCGGACATGCCTGTGCACAATGCCGTGGGCGTGGCGGAACGCATTCGTGCCTTGCTGTGCGAGTCCAGTCATACGGGACTGCCTTCATGTACGGTCAGCATTGGCATCGCTTGCCAGGCATCGGTGCTGGAGGGGCTGGAAGAATTGCTGTCGCGCGCCGATGCGGCCCTGTATCTGGCCAAGGAGCGCGGCCGCGACCGCATCGAACTCGACGCTGCCGCGTTTACTGCGGGCCGGATAATGTCCGCAGCGGGAAGCTGTAATACTCGTTGAACAGCAAGATTTCGGAAAAACTGACGGTTTAGGCGCCGCGGTGCATCAGGTTTGCCGCTGGCGGAAAGCGTTCTCGTCTGCGGCGTATGGCGGCGCTGCAGTCTGGCAGGCTGACAGCAGGACAGTGGCAATGATCGCCTACCTCATGGCTGCCAGCCTGCCATGGTTTAACTGAACAGGCGTTCCAGTTCCACGCCAGGGTCTGGCGCGCGCATGAACGCTTCGCCCACCAGGAAGCTGTGGATGTGTGCATCGCGCATGCGTTGCACGTCGGCCGTGCTGTGAATGCCCGATTCCGTGATGATCAATTTGTCTTGCGGGATGCGCGGCAATAGATTGATGGTGGTGTCGAGCGAGGTCTCGAAGGTGCGCAGGTTGCGGTTGTTGATGCCGATCAGCGCGCTCTTGAGTTTGAGTGCCGCGTCGAGTTCTGCGCCATCGTGGCTTTCGATCAGCACGCCCATGCCCAGTTCGTGGGCGCAGGCTTCCATTTCGGCCATCAGGCCATGGTCGAGCGCGGCGACGATCAGCAGGATGCAGTCGGCGCCCATGGCGCGCGCTTCATAGATTTGATACATGTCGACCATGAAATCCTTGCGCAGCACCGGGATACTGCAGGCGGCACGCGCATGCAGCAGATAATCCACGCAGCCCTGGAAGAACTGTTCGTCCGTTAGCACGGACAGGCAGGCCGCCCCATGCGCTGCATAGCTGGCGGCGATATCAGACGGGCGGAAGTCGGCGCGTATCACGCCTTTCGATGGCGACGCCTTTTTTATTTCGGCGATGATGCCGGGCTTGCCAGCGGCGATATGCTGGCGCAGGCTCGCTTCAAAGCCGCGCAGGCCGGCGCGCAGGGCGTGATCGCTTTCCACGTCGCCGCGCAGGCTGGCCAGGCTGCGATGGGCCTTGGCCTTGGCCACTTCATCGGCTTTCACGGCCAGGATTTTATCGAGTATGTCGGACATGATGGTCGCTATTCTATAAAGGAGGGCGGGGGCTTACGCTTGCGGCGGAGTGCCCAGTTGCTGCGTCACCTGCACGAATTGGTCGAGTTTTGCCAAGGCGGCGCCCGAGCTGACGGCTTTGCGCGCACGCGCCAGGCCGTCTTCGATCGAACTGGCCACACCGGCCGCATACAGCGCCGTGCCCGCGTTCAGGGCGACGATGTCTGCGGCTGCACCGGGCTCGCCGCGCAGCGCTTCCATCATCTTGGCTTTCGACTCGATGGCGTTGGCCACTTTCAGGTTGCGGCTGGCGATCATCGACATGCCGAAATCTTCAGGGTGGATTTCATATTCGCGAATCTCGCCGTTGACCAATTCACCGACCATGGTGGCCGCGCCCAGCGAGACTTCATCCATATTGTCGCGACCATACACGACGATGGCATGTTGCGCGCCCAGACGCTGCAGCACGCGTACCTGGATGCCGACCAGGTCGGCGTGGAACACGCCCATCAGGATGTTGGGCGCGCCGGCGGGATTGGTCAGGGGACCCAGAATATTGAAAATCGTGCGTACGCCAAGCTCCTTGCGCACGGGCGCCGCATGCTTCATGGCCGCATGGTGGTTGGGCGCGTACATGAAGCCGATACCTGTCTGCGCGATGGACTGGGCGATCTGCTCGGGTTGCAAATTGATGTTGACGCCCAGGGAGTCCAGCACGTCGGCGCTGCCGGACGATGACGAGACACTACGTCCGCCATGCTTGGCCACGCGCGCGCCAGCTGCTGCCGCCACGAACATCGAGGCAGTGGAGATATTAAAGGTGTGTGCGCCGTCGCCGCCCGTGCCAACGATATCAAGCAGGTTGGTGGTGTCGGCCATGGGCACTTTGGTGGAAAACTCGCGCATCACTTGCGCGGCGGCAGCGATTTCGCCGATGGTTTCCTTTTTTACGCGCAAGCCCATGGTCAGCGCCGCGATCATGCTGGGAGACATTTCGCCGGACATGATTTGGCGGAACAGGTACAGCATTTCGTCGTGAAAGATTTCGCGGTGTTCGATGCAGCGCAGCAGGGCTTCTTGTGGGGTGATCGGCATGATGCTTCCTTCTTCAATGATGGCGCAGGAGGACACTGATGGCACGCCGTAGCGTGCGCATGGGATCAGCGCTCGAGGAAATTCTTCAGCAGGGCGTGGCCGTGCTCCGAGAGTATCGATTCGGGGTGGAACTGCACTCCCTCGATATCGAATTCCCGATGGCGCACGCCCATGATTTCGCCGTCGTCCGTCCACGCCGTCACTTCCAGGCAGGAAGGCAGCGAGGAGCGTTCGATCGCCAAAGAGTGGTAGCGGATCACTGTGAAGGGGCTGGGCAAGCCTTTGAAAACGCCCACGCCCGTATGCGCGATGACGGAAGTCTTGCCATGCATGACCTGCTTGGCGCGGATGACATTGCCGCCAAACGCCTCGCCGATGGCCTGATGGCCCAGACAGACCCCCAGTATTGGCTTCCTGCCGGCGAAGTGCTTCAGCACTTCCACCGAAATGCCTGCTTGCGCTGGCGCTTTCGGGCCGGGCGAGATGCAGATGCGGTCCGGGTTCAGTGCTTCAATCTCTTGTATCGTGATTTCATCGTTGCGGTAGACCCGCACGTCTTCGCCCAGTTCGCCGAAATACTGCACGATGTTGTAGGTGAAGGAGTCGTAGTTGTCGATCATTAGCAGCATCTTAAAACTCCCCATCCAGGCCATCTTGCACTTGTTCGGCGGCGCGCAGTACGGCGCGCGCCTTGTTTTCGGTTTCCTGCCATTCCATTTCGGGGATCGAGTCGGCAACGATGCCGGCCGCAGCCTGCACGTACAGCATGCCGTCCTTGATGACGCCCGTGCGGATGGCGATCGCCACATCCATTTCACCGCCAAATGACAGGTAGCCGCACGCGCCGCCATAGATGCCGCGCTTGCTGATTTCCAGTTCGTCGATCACTTCCATGGCGCGCACTTTCGGCGCGCCCGTCAGGGTGCCTGCGGGGAAGGTGGCCCGCAACACGTCCAGGTTCGACAGGCCGTCTTTCAGCGTGCCTTCCACGTTCGAGACAATGTGCTGCACGTGCGAGTATTTTTCGATGACCATGCGGTCGGTGACGTGCACGCTGCCGGTTTCGGCGATGCGGCCGATATCGTTGCGGGCCAGGTCGATCAGCATCACGTGCTCGGCGATCTCTTTCGGATCGGCCAGCAGTTCGGCCGACAGTTCGGCGTCGCGCTCCGGCGTGGCGCCGCGTGGACGGGTACCGGCGATGGGACGCAGGGTGACTTTCTTGCCGCCGTCCGTCGTCGTCTCGTTGCGCACCAAAATTTCGGGTGAGGCGCCGATGATCTGCATGTCGCCAAAGTTATAGAAGTACATATAGGGCGACGGATTGAGCGACCGCAGCGCGCGGTACAGGGTCAGCGGCGAATCGACGTAAGGCTTGCGGATGCGCTGGCCGATCTGCACCTGCATCAAGTCACCGGCCATCACGTATTCATGCGCCTTGGCGACCGCTTTCAGGTAGTCTTCCTTGGAGAAATCGCGGATGGTTTCGGTGCGCACGGAGGCGCTGGTGACGGGTGCGTCGACGCCACGGCGCAGCATCATGCGCAAGTCTTTCAGGCGCTGGCGCGCTTTCGAGAACGACTCGGGCTGCGTGGTGTCCGCATACACGATCAAGTAGAGTTTGCCGGACAGGTTGTCGATGACGGCTAGTTCCTCTGTCACCATCAACTGGATGTCGGGCAGGTTCAAATCGTCTTTGGGCGCACCGCCAGCCAGTTTTTTCTCGATGTGGCGCACCGTGTCGTAGCCGAAGTAGCCTGCCAGGCCGCCGCAGAAACGCGGCATGCCAGGGCGCAGGGCGACCTTGAAGCGCGACTGGTACTGTTCGATGAAGTCGAGCGGATTGCCTTCGTGCTCTTCGATCACGACACCGTTCTTGACGATCTCCGTGCGGTTGCCATAGCTACGCAAGACGCTGGTGGCGGGCAAGCCGATGAAGGAATAGCGGCCGAAGCGTTCGCCACCGACGACCGATTCGAGCAGGAAGGTGTTCTTGCCGCCTTGCTGGGTCTGCGCCAGTTTCAGGTATAGCGTGAGCGGTGTTTCCAGGTCGGCAAAAGCCTCCGCGATCAGGGGGATGCGGTTGTAGCCTTGTTGGGCCAGCGATTTGAATTCGAGTTCGGTCATGTGTCTCTCCATGCCGCCAGGGTACGCGTGTGCGTCGTGCAGTCTAAGCACAAACCCTGCGGTGGGTTATCAAAAAACCTGTCGGGGCATGCAATATGCGCATGCGCAGCCGACAGCAATCTTACACGGCTCGGCCCTTAGGCCTGCCAGGATTGCCAGCGTCGCCAAAGCCAGGCCTCAATCGAGCCGGTTTGGGTGACATTGTGTTTTTTGATGAGAAACGTGTTCACGATATAGTGTTGGGGTTGGTCAGTATGCCGGTTTGTTGTGCATGCTTATGAGATGCGCTGCTTCAAGCAGCGTATTTACTATACCATCGGAATCGGTATCGTGTATAGAGTGTCCGTGGTTGTAACCATACGGCACCGTCAAGACGGGGCAAGCCGCAGCCCGCGCCGCTTGCACGTCATTCGAAGAGTCGCCGATGGTCACTACTTTGGCGGGCGCGAGGTCGAAGTGCGCACACGCTTGCAGCAGCGGCATGGGGTGCGGTTTTTTTTGCGGCAGCGAATCGCCACCGTAGACGATCTCGAAATAAGTGCGCAGATTTTTCTGTTGCAGCAGGGGCAGGGCGAAGGCAATCGGCTTGTTGGTGACGCAGGCCAGGCGCAAGCCCGCCGCCTTCATTGCCGCCAGCCCTGCTTCCACATCCGGGTAGAGCGTGCTGAACTGGCCATTGATGGCCAGGTAGTGGCGCTGGTAAGCCTCCATCGCCGTGTCAAAACGCTGTTCCACGCCGACGGCATCGAAGTCGAGCGCCAGCACGCTGCGGATCAGGTTTTCCGAGCCCTTGCCCACCATCAGTTTGATGGCCTCGGCACTGATGGAGGGGAGGTCGAATTCGGTGCGCATGCCATTGATGGCGACATGAAAATCGGGCACGGTGTCGAGCATCGTGCCATCAAGGTCGATGATGGCGGCGCGCACGCCGGCCAGTACCTGGTCTTTTACCGTGCCCGCGCGCATCAGGCGCCCGCCACTTTTGCCTTGGCCAATTCGGCACGCATGGCATCGATGACGGCCTTGTAATCGGGCTTGCCGAAGATGGCCGAGCCGGCGACGAAGGTGTCGGCACCGGCAGCTGCGGCAGCGGCGATGTTGTCGATCTTGATGCCGCCATCGACTTCCAGCATGATGTCACGTCCCGATTCGTCGATCATGCGGCGCGCTTCGGCGATTTTCTTCAATGCCTGCGCAATGAAGGACTGGCCGCCGAAGCCCGGGTTGACCGACATGATCAGGATCATGTCAATCTTGTCCATCACGTGTTCCAGATAGTGCAGCGGCGTGCCCGGATTGAAAACTAGGCCCGATTTGCAGCCATTGTCGCGGATTAGTTGCAATGAGCGGTCAAGGTGATCCGACGCTTCCGGGTGGAAGGTGATGATGTTCGCGCCAGCCTTGGCGAAATCCGGGATAATGCGATCGACAGGCTTGACCATCAGATGCACATCGATGGGGACTTGCACGTGCGGGCGGATCGCTTCGCACACCAGCGGGCCGATGGTCAGGTTCGGCACATAATGGTTATCCATCACGTCGAAGTGGATGATGTCGGCGCCGGCGGTAACGACGTTGCGCACTTCCTCGCCCAGGCGGGCAAAGTCGGCGGACAGAATGCTGGGAGCGATACGGAATGTTGTCATGGTGGCTAAGGGCTAGAGTAGAAAATGCGAAGATGCGCTATTTTACGCTTGACGCCGTTACCATGCCTCATTGAAGCACAGTGAATCGCACAATACACGGCGCGCGGCGGCCCATGCAGCACGCGTGACACAATATACGACTGGCAATGTCTGAATAGGAATGATGATGGCGACTTATGAATTTACGGTAACGGTCAAGACGCAATATCTGCCTGAGCAATCGGCACCGGACCAAGGGCGGCACGTGTTCGGCTATACGATTCGTGTCGTCAACACGGGCACGGCTGGCGCGCAACTGATTTCGCGCCACTGGGTCATCACGGATGCGAATAACAAGGTGGAAGAGGTGCGCGGCTTGGGCGCCGTCGGCCATCAGCCCTTGCTGCAGCCGGGCGAGCAGTTCGAATACACGAGCGGTACCATGCTCGGTACGCCGCAAGGTTCGATGCACGGCGAATACTTTTGCGTGGCTGAAGATGGTCATCAGTTCGAAGCGCCGATACCCGAATTCGTGTTGTCGGTGCCGCGTACCCTGCATTAACGACAGGCCGGGGGCGTGCGCCCCTTATTTCAGTTTTTCGGTGCTGTCCTGTTCTTCGCCGAGCTGCGTGCGCGCGGGTGGCGTGGGTTTTTTACCCGCATACATGGTCCACCAAACTATAAATGCCAGCAAGAAGAACGCTACCAGCGCCTCTATCATCAAGATCCACATACGCACCCCTATGTTATTTAGCCGCAGTTTATTTACCCGTAGTTCCCGCAGCCCAGTATTTACCCGCCGTCTATTTACACGAAGTAGTCTACTCGTTTCAGTCGGTGCCGTCGCGCTTGCACTTTCAGCCTGTACCACGCCACCGCTAGCGCCCGGTGCTGCTGGCGAGAAGGCGCCAGCGATTGCGCCTATTGTTGTCAATCCCGTGCCAGCCAAGCCTATGCCAGCCAAGCCGGCTGACGCCAGGG
Organism: Janthinobacterium paucivorans; assembly: GCF_051380805.1. Classification (NCBI taxonomy): domain Bacteria; kingdom Pseudomonadati; phylum Pseudomonadota; class Betaproteobacteria; order Burkholderiales; family Oxalobacteraceae; genus Janthinobacterium; species Janthinobacterium paucivorans. Next base: position 3,166 of record NZ_JBNYXR010000022.1, on the reverse strand, counting down.
ATGGCACAGATGCGGCGGTTCCCACGTTTATGCCCGCCAAATTTTCCGCCTTGCCTGGCTGGGGCCGCGATGATATGCGCGCTGCCTGGCCAGCCTTCATGGCTTCATGCGGCGTGCTGGTCAAGCGTCCGGACTGGAAGGAGTCATGCACGATCGCGCGCCAGGTGAATGCCAACAGCGACAAGGCCATCCGCCTGTTCTTCGAGACCTTCTTTGTGCCCAATCAAGTCATCACCGCCGATGGCGCTAGCACAGGCCTCGTCACCGGCTACTATGAGCCGCTGCTGCACGGCGCGCGCAAGCGAGGCGGTCCGTACCAGACGCCGCTGTACAAGGTGCCCGATGACCTGGTCTCGGTCGACCTGGGCGCGGTGTATCCGGAACTGAAAAACATGCGTTTGCGTGGCAAGCTGGTCGGCAAGAAGGTGATCCCGTACGCGACCCGCGCCGAGATCGAGCGCGCCACTGCGGTCACGGGCAAGGAATTGCTGTGGGTGGATGATGAAGTCGAAGCATTCTTCCTGCAAGTGCAGGGTTCCGGGCGCGTGCAGCTGACTGATACGCAGGAAACCGTGCGCGTGGCTTACGCAGAGCAGAATGGCCATCCGTATAAATCGATCGGCCGCTACCTGGTCGACAAGGGTGAGTTGACGCTGAGCCAGGCGTCCGCGCAGGGCATCAAGGCGTGGATTGCCGGCCATCCCACGCGCAAGGATGAATTGTTCAACGCCAACCCGAGCTATGTCTTCTTCAAGGAAGAGCGCCTGCCCGATCCCAAAGTGGGGCCTAAGGGTGCCTTGGGCGTGCCGTTGACGCCGCAGCGTTCGGTGGCCATCGATGCGCGCTTCCTGCCGCTGGGCGCGCCCGTGTTTCTGTCTACCACGCAAGCCAATAGCGAGATTCCCATGCAGCGCCTGGTGATGGCGCAGGACACGGGCGGCGCCATTCGCGGGCCCATCCGGGTCGATTACTTCTTTGGTTTCGGTACGGAAGCGGCGGAAAACGCGGGCCGCATGAAGCAGAGCGGCGCCGTGTGGGTGTTGCTGCCGAAGCAGGCGCCGGCGCGCTGAGTTGCTCGCGCCGCCGGGCGGGGATGCGCTAGCGCAAGGTTAGCGCAGGACCATGACTGGCAACTGGGTATGCGCCAGCACTTTTTGCGTTTCACTGCCCACGAACAGCTTGTTCAAGCCCTTGCGCCCATGCGAGGCCATGAGGATGATGTCGCAATGGTAGGTTTGCGCCGCATTGACGATTTCTTCGTGCGGGCTGGGCGAGACGACGACCGCGCCTTCGAAGGGAACGCCGACAGCGCTTGCTGCTTCGCCGATCTTGTCGACGGCGCGTTGCGATGCTTCCTGCATTTGTTGCTCGTACAAGCCGGCGTCGAGCACGACGCCGCCATCGGCCATTGGCGAGAACGGGAAGGGCTGCACCACGCTGATGCTAACCAGCTTGGCCTTGTTCAATTGCGCGAAGGCGATGGCTGTCTCGGCGGCTTTGTCTGACAGCGGCGAGCCATCGGTGGGAAACAAGATGGTGTTAAACATGACGTGCTCCTAGAGTGATATGAGATAGCTTATGTATGTGCGTCAATTAAAACTTTGATGTAAATCAAAACTCACAGGCTTGGGCATGAATAGTGTCGCCAAGGCAATCTTTTAGCAGTGTATGCCCGTTCATCGTTTCAGGCGCGCACGCCATGGCGACGGGTGCCGACAAAAGCTGTGCCAGTAAAAGGCAGAGAAAATACGCTGTTCGATAAAAAGTGCGTCGATTCACAATAATGGCGGCGCAACTGCCGTACTGCTCCCGTTAGCCGCTACAATCGTCGTTACCGTGTTCATCCAGAGGAGACTATATGCAATACGAAGACCTGATCATCGACATCCAGGACAAAGTGGCGCTCATCCGCCTGAACCGCCCCAAGGCGCTCAACGCACTGAACGACAATATGATGAACGAGCTCGGCGACGCCCTGCTGAAGTTCGATGCGGATGAGAATATCGGTTGTATCGTGCTCACGGGTAGCGAAAAAGCATTCGCCGCTGGCGCCGACATCGCCGCCATGGCTGATTACACCTATCCCGATACTTTTACCCAGGGCTACATCAGCCGCAACTGGGAGCACATCTTGCGCGTGCGCAAACCCGTAGTGGGAGCCGTAGCCGGTTACGCACTCGGTGGCGGCTGCGAACTGGCCATGATGTGCGATTTTCTGATCGCCGCCGACAGCGCCAAATTTGGCCAGCCGGAAATCAAGGTGGGTGTCACGCCGGGTGCGGGCGGCACGCAGCGCTTGCCGCGCGCCATCGGCAAGGCCAAGGCCATGGACTTGCTGCTGACGGCACGTACCATAGACGCGCTGGAAGCGGAACGCATCGGCCTGGTATCGCGCGTGGTGCCGGCAGATAAGTTGCTGGAAGAAGCCCTGGCTGCAGCGAAGGCCATCGCAGCCATGCCGACCTCGGTGGCCATGATGATCAAGGATTGCGTCAACCGCGCCTTTGAAACTACCTTGACCGATGGCGTCGCCTACGAGCGCCGCCTGTTCCAAGCTGCCTTCGGTACGCCTGCACAAAAAGAAGGCATGCACGCTTTCCTTGAAAAGCGCTTGCCAAACTTCGACGGTCTTTGATATGATTCGCCTCCCCGATGAGACGCACTAGTTTGCGGCACAAAAGGGACGGCCTCCAGGGGCTGGGTAGTAAAAAGTTTTTTAGCGCAATGCGCTGAAAAACGGAGTTGACGGATTTAGTAAAATGCTTCATACTCTTTCTTCTTCGCAGCTGACAAACACAACGCTTTGTTGATAGCGCGAAAGCAGTAACGGATACAGTTCTTTAACAATTAACAGTCGATAAGTGTGGGCATTTGATGTAAGTGCAGCAGCGATCTTCGGATCGCTGTAAAACTTAAAATATCAAATGTTCACAAGAAATAATGAAATAGGCGCTACGAAAGTAGTGGCCTGTCAGTTTTTTGAGTGAGCAAACACCTCGCAATGCGAGGGGTTTGAACTAGTTAAATAGTTCGACCATGCCTGTAAAAAGGCAAAGTAACAGAGATTAAACTGAAGAGTTTGATCCTGGCTCAGATTGAACGCTGGCGGCATGCCTTACACATGCAAGTCGAACGGCAGCACGGAGCTTGCTCTGGTGGCGAGTGG
>NZ_JBNYXR010000021.1:0-63149 GCF_051380805.1 Janthinobacterium paucivorans | reverse complement strand
ATGCCCGTGGCTTTCAGCTCGACCAGCACTTCGCCGGCGCGCGGGCCGGCCAGGTCGACTTCTTCAATCGTCAGCGGGGCACCCGCCTTCCAGGCAATCGCGGCTTTGGTTTTCATGTATGTCCTGTCTATGGTTGAACCAGGCGCGCCAGCGCGCCGTACCATCACATCATAACAAGACAGGCGCCGACGTGCTACGCGGGCGCCAAACCGACGCTTGCTTCAACGCTTACTTGGTTTTTGCCCTGTTAAGGAAGGAACCATGCAAGCCGTTCAAGGTTTCCTCGGCCAACAGCAACTGGCTGGCGATTTCATTGATCTTGCGACGGCTGGAACGGGCGTGGTCGCGCAGCACCTCGAACGCCGTATTGCGGTCCGTCTGGAACTTACCCATCAGCAAACCCACGGCCAGGCTGGTTTCGCGGCCGGCGGCCAGCGCCGCATTCAAGTTCAGCTCGGTGCGGCGCAGCTGGCGGATTTCATCGGCGCGCGCCAGGCCCGCTTCGAAGGCAGGCATCAGGCGGCCTTCATCGACGGGTTTGACGACATAGCCAACGGCGCCGTAGGCGGCCGCCTGCTTGCCCGATTCGCTGTCGCCGCTGCCAGACAGGAACATGAACGGCACGCTCGTTTCGCCATGCAGGCGCTTGGCCAATTCCAGGCCGGACATGCCCGGCATGTGGATGTCGAGCAAGGCCAGGTCCGGCTCGCGCTGGGCGACCATTTGCAGCGCCACTTCGGCAGAATTGGCCAGGGCTGTCTCGTAGCCGGCATGGCACAGGACTTCGCCGAGGAATTCCAACAGGATCTGATCATCGTCAACGATCAAGATAAGGCGTTTCGCGGCGGCTGGCTGACTCATGGGTAAAGGGACCTCGCTAATGAAAGATGTTCTTATTATATGCCGATTATTCCCCCAAATCAGCCCTCCATGCCGATACTCACGCGGCAAACAATTGATTGAATTGCCGCACTGCAATATTCACATTCACCGCCGGATGCACGCTGCCAAATACGCTGCTGATGGCCGCCACCATGTCGGCGCCGCGCGCGGCCAGCGGTGCCGCATTTTCCGGCGTCATGCCACCGATCACCACGCACGGCAAGCTGATCTCGCGTTTGGCTTGCAGCACGATATCCGGGGGCGTCGTCACCGGGTACTTTTTCACCAGCGAAGGATAAAAGCCGCCGAAGGCCACATAGCTGGCGCCGCCCGCCTCGGCCATCCTTGCCAAGGCCATGTCGCCATAGCAGGAAGCGCCCACGATTTTGTTCGCGCCCAGGCGCGCGCGCACCTGCGCCACGGCAGCGTCCGTACCGCCGACGTGTACGCCGTCCGCGTCGAGCTCTTCGCACAGTGCGACAAAGTCGTTGATGATGAAGGGCACGCCATACTTGCGGGCCAGGGTCAGCAAGGCGCCAGCCTGCTCGCGCCGCTGCTGCGCGTCGGCGCTCTTGTGCCGGTATTGCAGCATGGCAACGCCTTCCTGCAAGGCTTGCTCGCTCACGTCGAGCAAGCGGTCGGTGTCATCCCAGTTGGGGGTGACCAGATACAGTCCACGCATGATGTTTTCCTTATTCAATGAAACGTTGCGGTATGCCTTGACCTGGCGCTATCGCATACGCGCCGGCCAGGGCCGCATGGCAATAGCTTTGTGCCAGCGCCAGCGCTTCGGCCAGCGGATGGCCCAATGCCAGGCGTGCCGCGATGGCGGAGGCCAAAGTGCAGCCGCTGCCGTGGAAGGCGCCGGGCAGACGCGGCCAGCGCCACTCGCGCTCGCCGCCTGCGCTATCGCACCAGCGGTTGACGATCACCTCGCCCTCACCATGCCCGCCCGTCAGCAGCACGTTCTTGCAGCCTTGCGCGCGCAGACTTTCTGCGCCACCGAGGGCCAGCGCTTCCGGCCCGTTCGGCACGATCAGGGTCGTCACCGGCAGCAAGGGCGCCAGCGCCAGCACCGCATCGCCCTTGCTGAGCAGATCACCATGGCCGCTGGCCAGTACGGGATCGAGCACCACGGGCAAGTCGGGCCGGACCAGCCGCAATTGCGCGATCAGTTGCGCAATGACGGCCGCATTTGCAGCGCTGCCGGGGATGCCGATTTTCACAGCATCAATGGCGATTTTGGCGATCAGCGCCTGCGCCTGCCGGCGCAGCATTGCCGGCGCCACCGCTTCCACGCCAAACACACGGTCATTGTCTTGCACCGTCAGCGCCGTGATGACGGGCAAGGCATGCACGCCCTGCGCCGCAATGGCCAGGATATCGGCGGCCAGGCCGGCGCCGCCCGAGGGGTCGAGGCCGGCAAACACCAGCACAACCGGACGACCCGGCAGACGCTGTCGCCCCATCACGCCAGGCGGCCAGCCATCGGCGACGAGGGCGAGGCGGCAAATTTACGCGGCATGCGTCCTGCCAGAAACGCGGCACGTCCGGCGCGCACGGCCAGCTTCATCGCATGCGCCATGCGCACGGGATCGCGCGCGCCGGCAATGGCCGTGTTCATCAGCACGCCATCACAACCGAGCTCCATGGCAATGGCCGCATCCGACGCCGTGCCCACGCCCGCGTCCACCAGCACCGGCACTTTCGCCTGGGCTATGATCAGTGACAAATTCCACGGATTCAAGATGCCCATGCCCGAGCCGATCAGCGAGGCCAGCGGCATGATGGCCACGCAGCCGATATCTTCCAAAATCTTCGCCTGGATCGGGTCGTCACTGCAATAGACCATCACGTCGAAGCCATCCTTGACCAACGCTTCGGCCGCGATCAGGGTTTCCGGCATGTGTGGGAACAAGGTCTTTTCATCGCCCAGTACTTCCAGCTTGACCAGATTGCGCCCGCCCAGCAGCTCGCGCGCCAGCTGCAAGGTGTAGACGGCATCCTTGGCGTTGTAGCAGCCAGCCGTGTTGGGCAAAATCGTGTACTGGTCCGGCGGCAGCACATCGAGCAGGCTGGGCGCGCTCGGATCTTGCCCGATATTGACGCGACGGATCGCCACCGTAATGATTTGCGCTTGCGCCGCGTCCGTCGCTTCGCGCGTCTGTGACAAATCCTTGTACTTGCCGCTGCCCACCAGCAAGCGCGATTGGTATTGTTTTCCTGCGATGCTCAGCAGATCATCGTTATGATTACTTGTCATTGCTTTTTCCTTAATTTAGCCACCGCCGATGGCGCGTACGATCTCTACCTGATCCAAGCTTTCCAGGACCCTGCCCTGCCACGCCTTGCGCGGCACGACATGGCGGTTGACGGCCAGCGCCAGCGCCTGGTTTTCCAGCGACAATGCGGCGATCAACTGGTCCAGCGTGTGCCCCGGCGGCACCTGGTGCGGCGCGCCGTTGAGCGTGATGGGTATGCATGCAGGCATCACGCTCTCCTTCATACCTTGCGGTACAGCTCGGCGCCGTTCTTGATGAATTCGATGGCCTTGATTTCCATGCCTTGCTGGAGCGCCTTGTCTTCCGCGATGCCCATGCCGGCCGCATATTCGCGCACTTCCTGCGTGATCTTCATCGAGCAGAAGTGCGGACCGCACATGGAGCAGAAATGCGCTACCTTGGCCGAATCCTTGGGCAGAGTTTCGTCATGGAATTCGCGCGCCTTGTCCGGGTCCAGGCCGATGTTGAACTGGTCATCCCAGCGAAATTCAAAGCGCGCTTTCGACAGGGCGTTGTCGCGGATTTGTGCGCCCGGATGGCCCTTGGCCAGGTCGGCCGCATGCGCCGCAATTTTATACGTGATGATGCCATCCTTCACATCAGCCTTGTTGGGCAAGCCCAAGTGTTCCTTCGGCGTCACATAGCACAGCATGGCCGTGCCATACCAGCCTATCATGGCCGCGCCTATGCCCGATGTGATGTGGTCGTAGCCGGGGGCAATATCGGTCGTCAGCGGTCCCAGCGTGTAGAACGGCGCTTCGCCGCACTGCTCCAGCTGCAAGTCCATGTTTTCCTTAATCAATTGCATGGGCACATGGCCCGGGCCTTCGATCATCACTTGCACATCGTGCTTCCAGGCCACTTGCGTCAGCTCGCCCAGGGTTTTCAGTTCGCCCAACTGCGCCTCGTCGTTGGCGTCGTAGATCGAGCCGGGGCGCAAGCCGTCACCCAGCGAGAACGACACGTCGTACGCCTTCATGATGTCGCAAATGTCTTCAAAATGCGTGTACAGGAACGATTCCTGATGGTGTGCCAGACACCATTTCGCCATGATGGAACCGCCGCGCGAGACGATGCCCGTCAAGCGCTTGGCCGTCAGCGGCACATAGCGCAGCAGCACGCCCGCGTGGATGGTGAAGTAGTCAACGCCCTGCTCAGCCTGCTCGATCAAGGTATCGCGAAAAATCTCCCACGTCAGGTCTTCGGCCTTGCCATTGACCTTTTCCAGCGCCTGATAGAGGGGCACAGTACCGATGGGCACGGGGCTGTTGCGCACGATCCATTCGCGCGTTTCGTGGATGTGCTTGCCAGTAGACAAGTCCATCACGTTATCGCCGCCCCAGCGGATGGCCCAGGTCATTTTTTCCACTTCCTCGCCGATGGACGAAGTGACGGCCGAATTGCCGATATTGGCGTTAATTTTCACCAGGAAATTGCGGCCGATGATCATCGGTTCGACTTCCGGATGGTTGATGTTGGCGGGAATGATGGCGCGGCCACGGGCGATTTCCTCGCGCACGAATTCGGCCGTGATTTGCGCAGGAATGCTGGCGCCGAAGGACTGGCCCGGATGCTGGCGGCCCATCAGCTCGGCCAGGCGCTCGCCCATGGGACCGGAGGCTTTCAGTTCGCGCAAATACTCGTGGCGGCGCATGTTTTCGCGGATGGCCACGAATTCCATTTCCGGCGTGATGATGCCTTGCCGGGCGTAATGCATTTGCGTCACATTCTTGCCGGCGATGGCGCGGCGCGGCTTGCGGTGCAGGTTAAAACGCAGCTCGGCCAGTGTCGGGTCGGCCAGGCGGGCGATGCCGTAGTCGGAGGTGGGACCGGGCAATTCTTCCGTGTCGGCCCGCTCCATGATCCACGGCAGGCGCGGCGTAGCCAGGCCCGAGCGGATATCGATCTGCACCTCCGGGTCTGTGTACGGGCCGGACGTGTCGTACACGTAGATCGGCGGATTCTTTTCGCCGCCGAACGACGCTTCCGTATCGGATTGGCTGATTCTGCGCATGGGCACGCGGATATCGGGGCGGCTGCCTTCAATATAGATCTTGCGCGAATTGGGCAGCGGTGCGATGGCCGCTTCGTCGACCGTGGCGGTGGCGGAGAGGAATTTCGGATTGGCGTTCATTTTGGCTCCTTGGCTAGACTATTTTTAAGCCTGGAGCCAGCTAAGGAGGTTCGGCTGCGCGCACGCGGAAAAGCGAGGTGCGTTCATCCTAAAGCTTCCCTTCGCTGGCATTATCCAGATCAGGTTCGGAGGGTATTTCTCACCCGCGCTTGCACTGTGTTTCCACAGCGAAAGGCAGGACCCCTAGCGTTTGCCGCCTTGCGGCAGCGGGCCAATTATACGCGCTTCGCGCCGCGTGGCCAGATGATTTCTTGCGTTGTCGTCGTGCCGGTATCTGCTGCAATGCAGCAGATACCGGCGCGCTTATTTCTTCTTGCCCCAGCGCCAGGCGGTCGGTTCGCCCTTCCACTGGCACACGGCGATCAGCGCGGCGACGATGGCGACTTCATACACGATGTAGCCCAGCAGCATGGTTTGTGGCGGGAACAGGAAGGCGCCGCAGGCGAACAGCGCCAGCGCGGCCAGGAACACCAGCCAACCCTGCCAGGTGATGGGCAAACCCCAGCCCCAGCCGTAGGTCTTGGCGGGAAACCAGTATTCGGGCAGTGATTTGTCAACCATGATACTTTCCTTGTTGATGTCAATAACAACAAGTATAGATCAACGGTCGGCAATCAGACAGCGCGCAGGCGCTGCGTGACATCGAGACCGATGCCGCGATAGCCGATGAAACGGCTGCCATTGTCGAACATCGGCTCGCCACTGACCTGCAGATACTGCGTGCTGCCGTCCAGGTTGGCGCGGCTATAGATGAAGTCGAGGAAAGGTTCGCGCGCGGCGATCTTGGCGTCGAGCAATGCACGCTCGGCCGCGTTCCAGCGCTGCGGCTCTTCCTCGCTGCCGATGCCCAGCATTTCAGCCACGGGACCGGAAAAGCGCGTCAGCTTACCCTGTGCATCCTGTTCCCAGTACCAGTCGGAAGACAGTTCCGTAAAGCGCTGGAAGCGCGCTTCGCTCTCGCGCAACTCGGCCGTGCGTTCTTCCACCAACTGTTCCAGCGACTTGTTGTATTCGGCCAGCTTCTGGTACAGCAAACGCACTTCCAGCATGTTGTGGATGCGCGTCTTCACCTCCACCAGGTCGAAGGGCTTGCTGACGAAGTCCTTGGCGCCGGCCTGTAGCGCGCGCAGCTTATGGCCGGGCTGGGCCGTAATCACCAGCACCGGCAGATAGCTGCCCGCCTCGATGTCGCGCAAGCCATCCATGACTTCGAAGCCATCCATTTCAGGCATCTGCAAGTCGAGCAAGATCAGATCGTAGCGGTGCTGCTGGTGCAGCGCGTGCACCGCTTGCGGGTCCATGGTGGACGTGATGCGCGTATAGCCGGCATTGCGCAACACCTGCTCGAGCAGCATGACGTTGGCCTCCTGGTCATCGACGATGAGGATGCTGGCGTTCAGGATCTCAGTGGCTTGAAGCATGGCGGTATTCCTAAAATGAAATGCAAAATTAGCGTGCTGCGTGCGTGTCGTCGGCCAAGCCGTGTGCGGCTGCATGGTGCAAGGCCACGTCGAGCGCATCCATGAATTCGACGACCTTGATGGGCTTGGTCAAATAGCGGAAGAAGCCCGCTTCCAGGCCTTTCTCGATATCGCGCGGCACGGCGTTGGCCGACAGGGCCATCACGGGGATATGGCTGGTCAGCGGATCGTCATGCAAGATGCGCAGGGCGCCATAGCCGCTGATGCCGGGCAGGTTGATATCCATCAAGATCACGTCCGGCTGATACGTGCGCGCCAGGTCGATGCCCAGGTGCGCATCGATGGCCGTCAGCAGCTTCAAGTCGCTGCGGCGGGCAATTAATTGCTCCACCAGCGCCAGGTTGGCGGGATTGTCTTCCACGTACAGCAAGGTGCGCTGGCTTTCCGGATCTTCCTGTACCGCGGGCAAGGCTACGCCCTCTTCCAGATGCAGCTCAGGCGCGCGCGAGGCCTGGAATTCCACCCAGAAGGTGGTGCCCATGCCCACCGTGCTGTCGACACCGATCTGGCCCCCCATCAGCTCGACCAGTTGCTTGGTGACGACCAGGCCGATACCCGTGCCCTCTTCCGTGCTGCTTTCCTGGCCCAGGCGATTGAAGGGTTGGAACAACTGACTCATTTGTTCGGCGTTCAGGCCAGCGCCGCTGTCCGTGACGCTGGCGCGCACGCGCTCGCCATGATGACGGCACTCGACTTTCACGCTGCCGCCGCTCTGGTTGTACTTGATGGCGTTCGACAGCAGGTTAATCATCACCTGTTTCACGCGCGTGCGGTCGGCATGCACATAGAAGGCCTTGCCGCAACGGGGGAAATGCATGCTGATGCCGCGTTTTTCGGCCTGTGGCGCGATCATCGCCTGGCAATCTTGCAACACGTCGAGCAAGGACATCGCCTCTTCCGACATGGTGACCTTGCCCGACTCGATCATGGCCAGGTCGAGGATTTCATTGATCAAACGCAAGAGATACCAGCCACCCTTGAGGATTTGGTCGATCGAGCGCTGCTGCGGCAAGCTCGGCGCCGGCGTCTCGGACGCCATCAACTGGGCAAAGCCCAGCACGGCGTTCAAGGGCGTGCGCAATTCATGGCTCATGCTCGACAAAAACTCGGACTTCGCCAGGTTCGCCTTTTCCGCCGCCTGGCGGGCTTTTTCCATTTCGATATTCGTGTCTTGCAAGGCCAATTCGAACTGCTTGCGTTCCGTCACGTCGCGCGCGGCGGCAAACACGCCCTGCAGCTTGCGGTTGCGGTCGTGGAAGGTCGAGGCGTTGTAGGAAACAACCGTCTGCTTGCCGTCGCGCGCCAAAGCCGTCAACTCGTAATTGGTCACTTTGCCCTCACGCAACACGCGCACAATGGCTTCCTCAGCGCGTTGCGGTTCTGTAAAGTAATTCTTGCATGGCGCACCGATCAATTCATCGCGCGTGCAGCCCGTCAGTGCTTCCATCTGCTGGTTGACGTCGCTGATAATGCCGCGCGGGTCCGTCATCATGATGGCATCGATATTTGATTCGATCAGCGAGCGCGTGTAGAACTGCTGCTCGCGCAAGCGCTGGTCCAGCAGCGCCTGCTCCGCCTCGACCTGCTTGCGCGCCGTGTTGTCGGTGCCGATCAGCAAGTAACCGATGACCTTGCTCTGTGCATCGCGCAGGGCCGTCACCGATACCATGGCGGGGAAACGGCTGCCATCCTTGCGAATGTAAGTCAGTTCATAAATGTCTTCGATGCCGCGCGAAGCCTTGAACACGAGCGCTTCCACGCCGGGCGTGATGACGGTGTCGAGCTCGGCACTGAGGGCGGCGGCGCGGACGATGATCTCTTGCGCGTCGGAAATACTGGCCGGCGTCAGTTTGTCGACGACGTCGCTCGCTTCATAGCCGAGCATGCGTTCGGCACCCACATTGAAAATCTGGATCACCCCCTGCGCATCGGTGGCGATGCAGGAGAAATTGGCGCTGTTGAAAATCGCATCCTGCAAGGCACCCGCTTTGAGCAACTGGCGTGGCAGACCGGCCGCCACCGTACGCCGGTACAGCGCCACGAGCAACATCAGCAGCAGCACTACCAGCGCGTCAATCACGCACGCCGTCTCGAACGGCGCGCGCCAAGCCAGCACGCCAACGGCAATCAGCCCGACGGCGCTGAACGAAAATGCCAGCGCCATGGGCCAACGCGACGGTGCGCGCGGGGGGGTGTTTTCGACAGATTGCATGATAAGCCTGGGCAATGACAACGATAAGAAACGGGCATGCGGTATTGAATGCTGTGTTCAGGGTGCCTGGCGCTGGCGCACGTCCGACAGCAGGCGCGCGAACTCCTTCTTCACCACGCCATAGCATTCGCACACATGGCCTTCCAGGCCAGCGCGGTCCAGCACCGAAATATGGCCGCGCCGGTAGCTGATGAAACCGCGCGCCTGCAAGCGCCCGGCCGCTTCGGTCACGCCTTCGCGGCGTACGCCCAGCATATTGGCAATGAGTTCCTGCGTCATGGTCAGCTCGCGGTCCGGCAGGCGGTCCATGGTCAGCAGCAGCCAGCGGCATAGCTGCTGCTCTACAGTATGGTGGCGGTTGCAGACGGCCGTCTGTGACATTTGCGTAATCAGCGCTTGGGTGTAGCGCAGCAGCAAGCGCATGACGGCGCCAGCGCGATCGAATTCTTCCATCAGCAAGTGCGCCTTCAGGCGATAGCCGACACCGCCCGTCTGCACCACGGCGCGGCTCGGTGTCGAGTTGCCACCCATAAACAACGACACGCCCACCACGCCTTCATTACCGACGCCGGCGATCTCGGACGAGCCGCCGTTTTCCAGCAGGTAATGAATGGAAACGATGGCCGTGGTGGGGAAATACACATGCTGCAGCTTGTCGCCAGAATCGTAGATCACGTCACCGAGCAACATGGACACTTGCTCCAGATGGGGCGCCAGGCGCGCGAAATCGGCGTCGAGCATGGCGGCGAGCAAATGGTTTTGATTCGGGTTGTGCGGCTGGGCATACGGACTCGACATAGGCAGGTTTCCTGGTTTCCAGTCGTCAGCTAGGGGAGAGATGAAAGACGTCCGAACGAGGGCAGCCATTTGCAGCAGCGTAACACAGCGTTTGCACAATGCGGCGAGTATATGTCTTGCTGACATCACTGTCCGTTCGCTAGCGAACAGACGGTGATTCGCTGCGCGCCCTACAGTCAGTCACTGCCAGGGTTGCCGGATCATGGATCGGCACGGGCGCAGCTCACGGACGCCATCATGCACGCTTTTTTCAAACGCCTCTCCATTTCTGCTTCCACTGCGGCCCTGCTCACCGTGGCGCTCGGGTTGTGCCTGACGGCCCTGTGCTACGCCTCTGCGCGCCAGATCGAATCGGAAAACATGCAGCTGCTGTTGCAGTACCACGCCGGCGGAACGGGTCTGACAGCGAGCCATCGCGCTTCGCTGTATGTGCTGCTGGGCGGACTGCTGTCGAGCCTGCTGGCAACGGCGTATGTGTTTCAGCTGATGTCGCGCAACGCCGTAATTGCCCGCATCGCGGGCGAACGCACGGCAGCGCTACAGTTTGCCAATGTGCGCCTGTCAGAAGACCTCGCCGCGCGCGTGCAGCAAGAAAAGTCGCTGCGTTTGCGCGAACGCATCATCGAAGTGTCGGCCAATGCCGTCATCCTGTGCAGCGCCGACGCACCAGGCTACCTGATCGAATACGTCAATCCCGCCTTCGAACGCATCACCGGCTATGCCGCTGGCGAAGTCATCGGCCAGCGCCTGGAACACTTGCAGGGGCCTGCGCAAGGACGGCAAGACATGCATGCCATTACGACGGCCATGCGCGAACAGCACGAAGGCAAGGCTATCGTGCGGCATTTCCGCAAAGATGGCAGCTGCTACTGGAGCGAGCTGTTCGTCGCCCCCGTGCACGACGATGGCAATGGCCACGTCAGCCACTTTGTCGTTGCGCAATACGACATCAGCACGGTCATGCGCTTCGAGCAAGAGCTGAAATTACAGTCGCGACACGATACTTTGACGGGCCTGGCCAACCGCCTGCTGCTGCGCGAGCGAATGGAACAGGCGATGGCCATGACGCGACGTAACGACCTGCCCCTGTGGGTGGTGTTCATCGACCTCGACCGCTTTAAGTTCGTCAACGATACCCTGGGCCACGATGCCGGCGACCTAGTGCTGAAAAACGTGGCCGAGCGCCTGCGCGACGCCACGCGCGAAGTCGACACGGTGGCGCGCCTGGGCGGCGACGAATTCGTGCTGCTGCTGCCACAGCATGGCAAGGGGGAACCAGGCACCGCCATCCTGCAGCGCATCCTCGATGCCGTGGCGCAGCCGCTGCAACTGGGCGAATATGAATTTTTGCTCAGCTGCTGCATGGGCGTGGCCGTGTATCCCGACGATGGTCAGGATGCCGATACGCTGATCAAGCATGCCGACATCGCCATGTATCGCGCCAAGGAACTGGGGCGCGGTCATTGGCGCTTCTATGCATCGAGCATGAATGCTGGCACGCTGGCGCGGCTGGGACTGGAGAGCGAGTTGCGCCATGCCCTGGAACGCAAACAATTCCATCTCGAATACCAGCCCCAGCTCGACTTGGCCAGCGGCAAAGTGGTGGGCATGGAAGCACTGCTGCGCTGGCAACATCCGCAACTGGGGCGCATTGCACCTATCAACTTCATCGGCCTGGCTGAAGAAATGGGCTTGATCATCCCTATCGGCGACTGGGTACTGCGCACGGCATGCGCCCAGGTGCGTGCCTGGCAAGTGGCCGGCCATGGCCCGCTGCGCCTGGCTGTCAACCTGTCGGCGCGGCAATTCAAACAAAGGAATCTGCTGCATGCGGTAGCGCAGGCACTGGCCGAAACAGGCCTCGATGCCGCCCATCTGGAGCTGGAATTGACGGAAAGCATGGTCATGCATGACGTGGAACAAGCCACGACCATCATGCGCAAGCTCAAGGCGCTGGGTGTGCAGTTGTCCATTGATGACTTCGGCACCGGCTATTCCAGCTTGGCCTACCTGCGCCACTTTCCCATCGACGTCTTAAAAATCGACAAGACCTTCGTCAGCGACATCACGCACGGCGACGATGCTGCCATCGTGCGCGCCATCATTTCACTGGCGCATAGCCTGCGTCTGAAAGTGATCGCCGAAGGCGTGGAAACGGCGCAGCAGTTGGCCTTCCTGCGCCAACACGGCTGCGACCAGATGCAGGGCTATCTGTTCAGCCGCCCGCTGACCGCGCCCGCCTTCGAAGAACTGCTATTGCAGAGAAAAGCGCTGCCCGCTTAAAACGCGTGCAGCAAGCCGAGGTTCAGCGCGCGGTTACCCGTGCCCGCTTCGGTGGCATTGCCCACCATGTAAGCGGCATCGTTGCGGTTGCGGATGTGTGCGTAAGCAAGATATACCTTGCTGCGTTTGGACAAGGCATACGTGGCGCCGATGGCCAGTTGCTGCGCATCGCGGTTGGCCGCATCGCGGTCATCCTTATGGATGAACGAGGCCAGCAGCGTCGTCGCGCCGAGCGGCACGGAGACGCCGACGATGGCGTCGCGGCTATCCGTGGACTGGGCCGGCGCCTGCGCCGCGCCATAGGGGTTTTCCGCCAAGAACAGGCTACTGCCATCGCCCGTGTTGCGGCCATAGCCGGCAAACGCCGTGGCCACGCCGAAGTTGTAGTTGCCAGCCAAGATAGTGTTATTCGCGTCGGCCTTGCCAAATTCGCCGCTCAGGCGCTGGCGCGCCAGGCGCAGGGTCAAGGGACCGTTGACATAGCCCAGGGACAGGCCCAGCGAGCGTTGATCTGCAGCAACACCCGTATGTTCGCCAAAGCCAAACATGACGGTGGCCGTGACGCCGCGCAGCTCGGGCGAGGTATAGCGCACGGTATTGTCGATGCGCGTGGCCGAATAGCCAGCCAGGTTGGTCGAGGCACCCGCCATGCCACCCTCGAACGGGTCAGCCACGTCGGTCAGCGCCTCGCTTTGCAAGTTGTACTGGCGGCCCGCAGTGAGCATGCCCAGCGGGCTATTGAGGCCGACAAAAGCCTGGCGGCCAAACAACTGCCCGGCCTGGTCGGAACGGCCCGTATCGAGCTGTACGCCCGCTTCCAGCGTAAACACGGCTTGCCAGCCGTCGCCCAAGGACTCCGTGCCGCGCAGGCCCAGACGCGAGCCGGCCGAGACACCGCTGGTGAGCTTGCTGATGCCGCCTTCCTGCACCAAGCCAGCGTCCATCAAGCCATACATGGTGACTGAAGACGCATCGATGGACGACTGGGCGTGGGCGGCGGGCAAGGTGCCCAGGGTGGCAAGTGCCAGGGCAATCGAGATTTTTTTCATATTGGTTTCCTTATTAAGGCAAAACCGGGAAAGCGCGCGGCCGTGGCACGGCCACAGGCAGCTAGGCGCTGCGGGACGTGCCGTATCGAAAAACGACAGGCCAGATAACAACCTTCCTGGCTAAGCGATGGCGGCGCGGCCGATAAAGACGAAGACGCGCGGTATTCCGCCGTGAATTGTGCACCGCTGGAGGTGCGCGTGGCTCAGGCGCACGTCCCGCAGGGAACGTGCTGAAAGTGGCTGGCATCGCTAATGCGCTGGCCTGGTGACGCGGACGGGAGTTCGATAAAACTGCGTCTGCTGGCGCTGTCCGCAAAGATGGGGCAGGAGGCGCCTGGGCGTAAATTATAACATCGACAGCACTTTTAGCCACGTTCTGTTGCGGCCAAACGCCCCGCCAAGCCGCCAAAACACTGAAAAGGCCGCTTGCCACGCTGCAGGCGATGCCGCGTCATCTATAATGGTTCCTTTTGCCAATCACACGCCAAATCATGGAATTAGCCAAGTCTTTCGAGCCCGCCGACATTGAACAATTCTGGCGCACCGAGTGGGAGCAGCGCGGTTACTTTACCGCCACCCTCGATGCCGGAAAACCTTCCTTCAGCATCCAGTTGCCGCCGCCGAACGTCACCGGCACCCTGCACATGGGCCATGCGTTCAACCAGACCATCATGGATGGCCTGACGCGCTACCACCGCATGCTCGGTCACAACACGGCCTGGATTCCCGGCACCGACCACGCCGGCATCGCCACGCAAATCGTCGTGCAGCGCCAGCTGGACGCGCAAAAGATTTCGCGCCATGACCTGGGACGCGAGAAATTCGTGGAAAAAGTGTGGGAATGGAAAGAAAAATCCGGTTCCATCATCACCGGGCAAATGCGCCGCCTGGGCGCCTCGGCCGACTGGCAGCGCGAATACTTCACGATGGATGAACCGCGCTCGAAAGTGGTCACCGACGTCTTCGTGCGCCTGTTCGAGCAAGGCCTGATCTACCGCGGCAAGCGCCTGGTCAACTGGGATCCCGTACTGGGCACGGCGGTGTCCGACCTGGAAGTGGTATCCGAGGAAGAAGACGGCTCCATGTGGTACATCAAGTACCCGCTGGCCGACGGCAGCGGTTTCCTGACGGTGGCCACGACGCGTCCTGAAACCATGCTGGGCGACGTGGCCGTGGCCGTCGATCCGACGGACGAGCGCTATTTGCCGCTGGTGGGCAAGATGCTGAAACTGCCTTTGAGCGATCGCGAAATCCCCATCATCGCCGACGAATACGTCGACAAGGAATTCGGCACCGGTTGCGTGAAGATTACGCCGGCGCACGACATGAACGATTACGCCGTGGGCCAGCGCCACAAACTGGCGCAAATCGTCATCCTGACGCTCGATGCCAAGATCACCGACGACGCGCCGGCAGCCTACCGCGGCATGGACCGCTTCGCCGCGCGCAAGCAGATCGTCGCCGACCTCGATGCGCAAGGCTTGCTCGAGCAAGTCAAGCCGCACAAGCTGATGGTGCCGCGCGGCGACCGCACCGGCGTCGTCATCGAGCCGATGCTGACGGACCAGTGGTTTGTCGCCATGAGCAAACCGGCCCCGGAAGGCACTTTCTTCCCCGGCAAATCGATCGCCGAAACCGCGCTGGACAAGGTCGCCAACGGCGACATCAAGTTCGTGCCGGAAAACTGGAGCACCACCTACAACCAATGGCTCAACAACATCCAGGATTGGTGCATCTCGCGCCAGCTGTGGTGGGGCCATCAAATCCCGGCCTGGTACGACGACAAGGGCAATATCTTTGTTGCCAAGACCGAAGCCGAGGCGCAAGCCAAGGCATTGGCCGCCGGTAGCACGGGCCCATTGAAGCGTGACGACGATGTGCTCGACACGTGGTTCTCGTCGGCCCTGGTGCCGTTCTCGACCATGGGCTGGCCCGAAGAAACGCCGGACATGAAAGCTTTCCTGCCATCGTCGGTGCTGGTGACGGGTTTCGACATCATCTTTTTCTGGGTCGCGCGCATGGTCATGATGACGGCGCACTTCACGGGCAAGGTGCCGTTTGACACCGTCTACGTGCACGGTCTGGTGCGCGACTCGACGGGACAGAAAATGTCCAAGTCGAAGGGCAATACGCTCGACCCGATCGACCTGATCGACGGCATCGACCTGGAAGGCTTGATCGTCAAGCGCACCACGGGACTGATGAACCCGCGCGACGCGGAAAAGATCACCAAGGCGACGCGCAAGGAATTTCCGGAAGGCATTTCCGCCTACGGCACCGACGCCGTGCGCTTCACCATGGCCAGCTATGCATCGCTGGGCCGCAATATCAACTTCGACCTGGGCCGCTGCGAAGGCTACCGCAACTTCTGCAACAAGATGTGGAATGCCACCCGTTTCGTCATGATGAATACGGAAGGCAAGGATTGCACTGCGAACGACGCCGATCTGTCGCAAGCGGACAAATGGATCATTTCCTTGCTGCAAAAAGCGGAACTGGACGTGGCCAAGGGCTTCGAAGACTTCCGTTTCGACAATATCGCCGCATCGATCTATAAATTCGTCTGGGACGAGTATTGCGACTGGTACCTGGAAGTGGCCAAGGTGCAAGTGCAGCAAGGTACGGAAGGCCAGCAGCGCGCCACCCGCCACACCCTGCTGCGCGTGCTGGAAGTGGTGCTGCGCCTGGCCCATCCGATCATCCCCTTCGTCACGGAAGCGCTGTGGCAGACGGTCGCGCCTTTGGCCGGCAAGACGCTCAAGCCAGAGGGCGATTCCATCATGATGCAGCCGTACCCGATCGCCAACACCGACAAGATTGATGAAGCGGCCGAAGCGTGGATGCAGCAGCTGAAAGCGTTGACGGATGCGACACGCAACCTGCGCGGCGAAATGCAGATTTCTCCTTCCGTGCGCGTGCCGCTGATCGTCGAAGCGGGCAATGCGACGGAAAAGGCAGCACTGGCCTCGTACGCGCCCTACATCCAGTCGCTGGGCAAGCTGGCCGAAGTGCAGATCGTCGATGCGCTGCCAGACTCGCCTGCCGCCGTCGCCATCGTCGGCACCACCAAGCTGATGCTGAAAGTGGAAATCGACGTGGCCGCCGAACGCGAACGCCTGGGCAAGGAAATCGCCCGCATCGAAGCGGAAATTGCCAAAGTAAATGGCAAATTAGGCAATGAGAGCTTTGTCGCGCGCGCCCCGGCCGCCATTGTTGCGCAAGAAAACGAGCGTCTGCTCAGTTTTTCGGCCACAATTGAAAAATTGCGCGAACAGTTTGCTAAACTAGCCAGCGCATAAGGCAAGTTTGGCAAGATTGCGCGGCGTCCTGCGTGACGCCGCGCAGCACTGCTGGTCTTGCCTTGGTATATAGAATGTTCGCGATCCGATCAAAAAAACATAGGAGACTAGCAATGCATAAAATATCCAAAGCAAGCGTCGCAGCAAGCATCATGATGGCCGCCCTGGCTATCGCCGGCAGCGCCGCCGCGCGCGACGGCAACAACACCGCGGTCGGCACGTGGAAAACCATCGACGACGCCACCGGCAAACCGAAATCGCTGGTCGTCATCACGGAAAGCAACGGCGTCTTGCAAGGCAAGATTGACAAGCTGTTCCGTAGCCCGAATGAAGATCCAAACCCCAAGTGCGACAAGTGCACGGGCGCCAACAAGGACCAGCCCATCATCGGCCTGGTGATCTTGTCCGGCCTGAAATATGACGGCAAGGAATGGGCGGGCGGCGAAATCACGGATCCGGCCAGCGGCAAGGTCTACAAGAGCAAGGCTGAACTGACGGAAGGCGGCAGCAAGCTGCAAGTGCGCGGCTATGTCGGTGTGCCGATGTTTGGCCGTTCGCAGACGTGGTTGCGCGAAGAATAAGCAGCGCACGCACGGCCCCGCTGAAGCCGGCCCTGCGCCGGCTTTTTTACGTCTGGCGCACGGCTGGCGCCGGCTTGCGGTGATGCTTGCTCAGATGCCGGTCCAGGCTGTTGGCGAACTGCTGCCGGTCGGACTGGCTGAAGGCGGCCGGGCCACCGGTGTCCACGCCGCCACTGCGCAATTCTTCCATGAAGGCGCGCATCGTCAATTGCTGGGCGATATTGTCCTTCGTGTAAAAATCGCCACGCGGATTGAGCGCAAAACCGCCCTTGGTCAGCACGTCGGCCGCCAGCGGAATATCGCCCGTGATGACGAGGTCGCCCGGATTCAACAGCCGCACGATTTCCTGGTCCGCCACATCGGCACCGGACGGCACTTGCACGGTGCGAATAAAACGCGACGGCGGCACGCGCAAGCCCTGGTTGGCTACCAGGATGAGCGGCAACTCCAGGCGCTCGGCCACGCGGTACAGGATTTCCTTGATGACCACGGGGCAGGCATCGGCGTCGATCCAGATTTGCATGCCCGGCAGGCTCGGCATACGCGGTTGACGCTCGTGCGCCATCACAGTTCCCACGCTTCACCACCGGGGCCGGTGCGCGGCGCGCTGACGCCGAAGTGCAGATAGGCCGCTGGCGTAGCGACCCTGCCACGCGGCGTGCGCTGCAAAAAGCCTTGCTGAATCAAATACGGTTCCAGTACGTCTTCGATGGTATCGGCCGCTTCGCCGATGGCGGCTGCCAGGTTGCCGATGCCGACGGGGCCGCCGCCGAACTTGAACAGCACCGCTTCGAGCAGCTTGCGGTCCATCACGTCAAAGCCCACGGAATCGACGTCGAGCATGGCCAGCGCGCGGTCGGCCACCACCTTGGTAATGTCGCCATTGCTTTTGACTTCCGCGAAATCGCGCACGCGGCGCAGCAAGCGGTTGGCGATGCGCGGCGTGCCACGCGCGCGCTGGGCGATCTCATGCGCACCTTCCGGGTCGATGGGCGCTTTCAGCAAGGCGGCGCTGCGCGTGACGATCTTCGTTAATTCGCCCGTGTTATAGAACTCCAGGCGCGCGACGATGCCAAAACGGTCGCGCAGTGGATTGGTCAGCATGCCGGCGCGCGTGGTGGCGCCGACCAGGGTAAACGGCTGCAAATCGAGCTTCACGGAACGCGCAGCCGGGCCTTCGCCAATCATGATATCGATTTGATAATCTTCGAGCGCCGGATACAGGATCTCTTCCACAACCGGTGACAGCCGGTGGATTTCATCGATGAACAGGACGTCGTTCGCTTCCAGGTTCGTCAAAATCGCCGCCAGGTCGCCCGGGCGTTCCAGCACGGGGCCCGAGGTCTGGCGCAGATTGACGCCCATTTCGCGCGCAATGATGTGCGCCAGGGTCGTCTTGCCCAGGCCAGGTGGCCCGAACAGCAAGGTATGGTCGAGCGCTTCCTTGCGCTGGCGCGCGGCCGTGATGAAAATTTCCAGCTGGCCACGGATCTTTTCCTGCCCCACGTACTCGTCGAGCTGCTTGGGGCGCAAGGCCCGTTCGATGGCCTCTTCGTTATGCGAGATGGGCGCCGCGTCGATGATGCGCTGCTCCGTGAAGATATCGGTCTGGATGCTCATGCAGTGTTCCCGTTAGCCTTTCGACAGCGCTTTCAGCGCCAGTTTGATGCCGTCCGACACGCCACTGCTGGCCGGCACGTTTTTCACGGCTGCCATTGCTTCCTTGTCCGAATAGCCCAGCGCCAGCAGGGCATTGAGGATATCGGACTGCGCATCGGGCGCAGCGTGTGCGCCTAGCGGGCCGAGATCCGCACCGATCTTGCCCTTCAATTCCAACAACAGGCGTTCGGCCGTCTTCTTGCCGATGCCAGGCACTCTGACCAGGCGGCCGGAATCTTGCAAGGTGATCGCTTGCGCCAGGTCGGCAATCGTCATGCCCGACAGGATGGACAAGGCCATGCGCGCGCCCACGCCCGTGATCTTGATCAACTGGCGAAACACGGCCCGCTCGGCCGCATTGCCGAAGCCAAACAGCAGGTGCGCATCTTCACGGATGGCTTGGTGCGTGAACAGCACGACTTTTTCGCCCACTTGGGGCAAGTTGTAGAACGTGCTCATCGGCACATCGACTTCATAGCCGACGCCCTGGCAATCGACCAGCAATTGTGGCGGATTCTTTTCAAGCAAAATACCGGAGAGACGACCTATCATCGCGTGTTCCTAATGTTGTGTATATATATGAGGGCCATGCGCCTATCCCACTAAACGGCCGCGCTTCATGCGCAAGCCTTGCAGTTGGGGCGCCACCGCGCCGAGCATGGCCAGCGCATCGATACTGTTGGCATGGCAAATGGCCACGCCCAGCGCATCGGCCGCATCCGTACCAGGCAAGCCGGGCAAGGACAGCAGTCGCGCCACCATCTCCTGCACCTGCTCCTTGGCCGCCTTGCCGTGGCCCGTGACGGCTTGTTTCACTTGCAGCGCCGTGTATTCGGCCACCGACAGGTCGGCATGCACGAGCGCGCAAATGGCCGCGCCGCGCGCCTGGCCCAGCAGCAGAGTCGATTGGGGATTGACGTTGACAAACACTTTTTCGATGGCCGCGCAGTCGGGCCGGTAAGTGCTGACGATTTCGCTCACGCCGTGCAAGATGATCTTCAGGCGCGGCGGCAATTGCTCTTCGGAACCGGTCTTGACGGTCCCCGAAGCGATATAGCGCAGCTTGTTGCCGTGTTTTTCAATGACCCCAAAGCCGGTCGTGCGCAGCCCAGGATCGATGCCAAGAATAATCATCGCCAGATTCTATAATGAATACGGCAGACACCGGTGAATAACCGGTGCCTGCCGTTCTATACATCGTCACCCCACAAGCAACATCCGGGGTCAGACCCGGCGGGTCTGACCCCAGCATTTGCCGTTGGGTTTAATTAATGACGGAAATGACGCGTGCCCGTGTAGAGCATGACCACGCCACG
Organism: Janthinobacterium paucivorans; assembly: GCF_051380805.1. Taxonomy (NCBI): domain Bacteria; kingdom Pseudomonadati; phylum Pseudomonadota; class Betaproteobacteria; order Burkholderiales; family Oxalobacteraceae; genus Janthinobacterium; species Janthinobacterium paucivorans. The sequence continues at coordinate 43,173 of NZ_JBNYXR010000021.1, read as the reverse complement.
TTCGTCCGCCGCATCGATCACTTCCTGGTCGCGCATGGAGCCGCCCGGGTGGATCACGCAGGTCGCGCCCGCGTCGACGACGACGTCGAGGCCGTCGCGGAACGGGAAGAAGGCGTCCGACGCCACCACCGAGCCGGTCAGCGACAGGCCAGCGTTTTGCGCCTTGATCGATGCGATGCGGGCCGAGTCGATACGGCTCATCTGGCCAGCGCCCACGCCCAGGGTCATGTTATTGCCACAGAAGACGATGGCGTTCGACTTGACGAATTTCGCTACTTTCCAGGCGAACATCAGGTCGGACAATTGCTGCGGCGTTGGCTGCAGCTTGCTGACCACGCGCAAGTCGCCGACGCCGACGTTTTTCGCATCCGGCGATTGCACCAGCAAGCCGCCACCGACGCGCTTGAAGTCCATGGCGTTGACGCCGCTGCCCAGCGCGATTTCCAGCATGCGCACGTTTTGCTTGCTCGACAGAATCTGTTTCGCTTCGGCCGAGAACGATGGCGCGATCAGCACTTCGACGAACAGCTTGGCGATTTCGGCGGCGGTGGCGCCGTCGAGTTCCGTGTTGAAGGCGATGATGCCGCCAAACGCGGAAGTCGGGTCGGTCTGCAGGGCGCGCGCATAGGCTTGAGCCGCATTCTTGCCCAGCGCGACGCCGCACGGGTTGGCGTGCTTGACGATAACGCAGGCAGCGCTTTGCTCAAAGCCGCCCAGACTCTTCACGCACTCCCAGGCTGCATCGGCATCGGCGATGTTGTTGTACGACAATTCCTTGCCTTGCAACTGGCGGTAGTTGGCCAGCGCGCCATCGATCGTGATCAGATCGCGGTAAAAAGCGGCGCTCTGATGCGGATTTTCACCGTAACGCATGTCTTGCACTTTCTCAAATGCAACGTTCAACACTTGCGGGTAGGCGCCGCGCTCGGCGTGCACTTTCGTCGGCCCCAGGCTGGTCAGGTAGTTGGTGATGGCGCCATCGTATTGCGCCGTATGCGCAAAGACTTTTTTCGCCAGCATGAACTTGGTATCGTAGCTGACCGTGCCGGCCGTGCCGTCGGCCGAGCGCAATTCCGCCAGCACAGCGTCGTAGTCGGTCGGATCGCAGATGACGACGACGTCCTTGTGGTTTTTGGCTGCCGAACGCAACATGGTCGGGCCGCCGATATCGATGTTTTCGATCGCGTCTTCCAGCGTGCAATCGGCCTTGGCGACCGTGCCCTGGAATGGATACAGGTTGACCACCACCATGTCGATGGTCGGCATGTCGTGCTCGACCAGTTTCGACATATGCTCGGGGAAATCGCGGCGCGCCAGGATACCGCCGTGCACTTTCGGGTGCAAGGTCTTCACACGGCCATCGAGCATCTCCGGGAAACCCGTGTAATCGGCAACTTCCGTGACGGGAACACCGTTGTCTGCCAGTAATTTGGCGGTACCGCCGGTGGACAGGAGGTTGACGCCGAGGGCAGACAGGGCACGCGCGAATTCGAGAACGCCGGTCTTGTCGGAAACGGAAAGGAGAGCTTGTTTGATCATGGCTGTGGCTAGGTGGTTAAGTGTTCTTGGCGAATGGCGCCGCTCAGTCGTCTGGCTGCGGCGGCGGCGGATTCAAATCTTGGCGTCACTTGCATGCCGGCATTACAGCAAACCGTGCTCCTGCAATTTCTTGCGCAAGGTGTTGCGGTTGATGCCCAGCATCTGCGCGGCGTGCGACTGGTTGCCATCGGCGCGTGTCATCACGACCTCCAGGATGGGCTTTTCCACGGTCAGCACGACCATGTCATAGATATTCGATGCTTGTTGTTCGCCCAGGTCATTGAAGTAATCTTCTAGACTTTTCTGTACGACTTCCTGAATGCTTTCTTTACTCATTTGTATGCTTCAACCGGCTGAACACCAGGCAATCGGGTGCCGCGCCGCTCATGCGGTCCGCGTGCTGCCATCTTGCCCCGGTGTTGTAATTAATATTGCATGACGCTCTGTATAGGCGCTCGCCCTTGTATTACTGCTAACTTATCTACTGCTAACTTATTTTCCTGCTTGTGTTATCTGCTCATGCTGCCGTGGCCGTAGGTTTGATCACATCGATCAGGCCACTTTCACTCGATTCGGAGAGGCGGTATTGTAACCGCTCGCCAAATTTCCATTGCGACTCAAAAAATTGATCGACGGCCAGCAATTGCGCGTCCGTCGACTCCAGCAAGTTCATTTGCTGGCGGAACGCTTCGCCGCCTTCCAGGTCCTGCACATACCAACCGATGTGCTTGCGTGCTGTGCGCACACCGAGGAATTCGCCGTAAAACGCGTAATGGGCGCGCAAATGCTCATCCATCAAGGTGCGTACTTCGTCCACGTAGGGCGCCGGCAGCAAGGTGCCGGTACGCAAGAAATGGTCGATTTCGCGACAAATCCACGGCCGCCCCTGCGCCGCGCGGCCGATCATGACGGCATCGGCACCCGTTTGATCGAGCACGAAGCGGGCCTTCTGCGGGCTGGTGATGTCGCCATTGGCGACCACTGGAATGCCCACCGATGCTTTCACTGCGGCAATAGTTTCATATTCGGCATCACCTTTGTAGCCATCGGCGCGCGTGCGGCCGTGCAAGGTCAGCATCTGGATGCCGGCCTGCTCGGCGATGCGGGCGATGCGCAAGGCATTTTTGTTTTCGCGGTTCCAGCCCGTGCGAAACTTCAAGGTAACGGGCACATCAACGGCGTTGACGACGGCGTGCAAAATCCGTTCGACCAGGCTTTCGTTTTGCAGCAAGGCCGAACCGCACCAGCTGTTGCATACCTTCTTCACGGGGCAACCCATGTTGATGTCGATGATCTGCGCACCGCGGTCGACGTTGAACTTGGCGCAATCGGCCAGGTCTTGTGGATCGGCGCCGGCGATTTGCACGGCTTTCGGCTCCATTTCGCCTTCGTGATCCGTGCGACGCGTGCTTTTTTCCGTCGCCCACAGGCGCGGATTCGACGCCGCCATCTCCGACACGGCATAGCCGGCACCCAGTTGCTTGCACAACTGACGGAAAGGCCGGTCCGTCACGCCCGCCATGGGAGCGACGAAAACGTTGTTGCGCAGAATGTGAGGGCCGATTTGCACTGAAGAACCTGGAATGGACGGGGGAGCCTGCTATTTTAACCGATTCCCTGCCTAAATAATAAGCACTATTTTTTCGATCAGTGCGTCAGAGTGACTATGGGGCCGCGTAGAGGGCTGTTAGCCCAGCTCGTCCATCGCGGGCGCGCTCAGATGTTCGATATTTCCCCAGTGCACTAAATGCAGCTTGCCGTCGGCATACAAAAAACGGTTGACGCTGGCATTTTTCACCTGGAAGTCACGCGGGCTGTCGAGCGCCATGCCGAGCGCTTCGCGGTAGGCACACTCAAGCACGCCGCCGTGCGCCACGATGGCAATCGTCTGGCCCTCATACTGCTGGGCCCAGCGGGCGATGGCGCCATTGGCGCGCGCATAAAACTGGCGGAAACTCTCCGCCTCGCGCTCGCCGGACGGCATCACGGCATCGATCTGCCGCGATTGCCATTGCGCATACTCATGTGCATAGCGCGCCGCAATGTCGGCATACAGCAAGCCTTCGAAGGCGCCATAGCAGCGCTCGCGCAGCAAAGGATCTATTTGCACGGGCAAGTCTTGCACATCGGCCACGGCTTGCGCCGTCTGCTGCGCGCGTTGCAAATCGCTGGCAATGATGGCGGCCAGCGGTGCGTCCGCCAGCGCCTGCCCCAGCGCCCCCGCTTGCGCCAGGCCCGCCGCGTTCAAGGCGATATCGATATGGCCCTGCAGGCGGCGGCCCGCATTCCAGGCCGTTTCGCCATGGCGTATGAGTAAAATCGTGGTGCTCATGCTTTATTTCTTCAGGGTAAGTGCCAGCTCGGGGTTGAGCGAGTAGGCAACGACGAGCTGGGCTTCGTCGAGGATGTGGCCGTACAGAGCGGCGTGCGCTTGCTGCCCGGTAAAACGCTGGGGCAAGGCCAGTTGCGGCACGTCGAGCGCATACAGACGGAAAAGGTAATGGTGGATGCGCTCGTCATTCCATGGCGGACACGGTCCATCATAGCCGTAATAATCGCCGGCCATGGCGGCATCACCGGCAAACCAGCCCGTATAGTCATTCAGGCCCTGGCGCAATGGCAGCCCAGCACCAGTGCCAGTAGCGGCAGCCTTGCCGCGCGGCGTCATGCTGCTGGAAAATTCACCGGCGGCAATCGCGCGCATGGCGGGCGGCAAATCGAGCAAGCTCCAGTGATAAAAGTTGCTGCGCGGCGCCGTCAGCGGCAGCGATTGGTCGTTGCGGTTGGCCAGGCTGGCGTCTTGCGGCGCATCGGGGTCGATGCAGAACAGGGCCAGCGACTCGGTACCGTTAGGCACCTCGTCCCAGGCCAGATGGGGATTGCGGTTGCCGGCGAGGCGCACGCGGCTGGCTGGATCGATCTCGGCAAAAGCATACTCGGCCGGCATCAGCCCGCCATCACGAAACGTCTCGCTCCACAATTTCATCGCCTGCTCCCCTTTATCACTTCATTTATTGCTTTGCATTGACTTGCAGCCAGAAGGTGACGGGCCCGTCATTCGTCAGCGACACTTGCATGTCGGCACCGAACTGCCCCGTTTGCACGCCCGCATGGCGGCTGCGCGCCTGTTCCACGAAATGCGTGAACAGGCGCAAGCCATCGTGCGGTGCGGCCGCCGGCGTAAATGACGGGCGCGTGCCGGACTTGGTATCGGCGGCCAGGGTGAACTGGGGCACCAGCAGCAAGCCGCCTGCCACATCGGTCACGCTGCGGTTCATCTTGCCCGCCGCGTCAGCAAACACGCGATAGCCGAGCAATTTGGCCAGCAAGGCGTCCGCTTCCTTTTCCGTATCGCCGCGCTCCGCACACACCAGCACCATCAGGCCGGCGTCAATGGCGCCGATGGTGGCGCCGGCAACGTCGACCTTTGCCTGCGTCACTCTTTGCAGCAGCGCAATCATGGCGTCAAGGTGACGCGCGCGAAACTGCGCTTGCCAACTTGCAAGACGAACTCACCGGCCGCCACTTGCAGCGCCTTGTCGCTGATGACGGTGCCGTCGATGCGCACGCCGCCCTGGTCGATCTTGCGCATGGCTTCCGAGGTCGATGGGCACAGGCCCGCCTGCTTGAGCAATTGCGGAATGCCCAGCGGCGCGCCAGCCAGCGTCACCGCCGCGATATCGTCGGGAATGCCGCCCTTGGAGCGGTTGACGAAATCGGTCAGCGCATCTTGCGCTGCCTGCTGCGAGTGGAAACGGGCAACGATTTCTTGCGCCAGCGCAACCTTGGCATCGCGCGGGTTGCGTCCACCCTCGACTTCGCGCTTCAGCTGTCCCAGTTCGTCGATGGAACGCCACGACAGCAACTCGTAGTAACGCCACATCATGACGTCGGAAATGCTCATCAGCTTGGCGAACATGGTATTGCCCGGTTCGGTGATGCCGATGTAGTTATTCTTCGACTTGGACATTTTTTCCACGCCGTCGAGGCCCTCCAGCAGCGGCATGGTCAAGATACACTGCTGCTCCTGGCCATACTGCTTTTGCAGTTCGCGGCCCACCAGCAGGTTGAACTTCTGGTCCGTGCCGCCCAGTTCCAGGTCCGATTTCAGGGCCACCGAGTCGTAACCTTGCATCAGCGGGTACAGGAATTCATGCACGGAAATAGGAATGCCGCCCTGGAAGCGCTTGGTGAAGTCGTCGCGCTCGATCATGCGCGCCACCGTGTAGTGGGAAGCGAGCTTGATAATGCCGCGCGCGCCCAGCGGATCGCACCACTCGGAGTTATAGCGGATTTCGGTCTTGCTGGCGTCCAACACTAAAGATGCTTGCGCGAAATACGTCATCGCGTTAATCTCGATCTGTTCCTTGGTCAAAGGCGGGCGCGTGATGTTGCGTCCCGAAGGGTCGCCGATCATCGAAGTGAAGTCGCCAATGAGGAAAATGACTTGATGGCCGAGGTTTTGCAGCTGGCGCATTTTGTTCAGTACGACAGTATGGCCCAGGTGCAAGTCAGGTGCAGTCGGATCCAGGCCCAGCTTGATGCGCAGTGGAACACCGCTTTTCTCGGAGCGCGCTAATTTTTGCGCAAATTCGCTTTCGATCAAGAGTTCATCGACGCCACGCTTGGTAATGGCGAGGGCTTCTTGTACTCTGTCCGACAGCGGAAGTGCGGCCTGAGCGGCGTTAGCCTTGGCAGGCGATGCAGTGGTGTTGATTTCCATAAAATTTGACTGTAGATCTCAAAATGGTAGTAGGTTTTCGGAGTTTGCTATAATGCTCGATCCCATCAATCTTGCCGTATGAAAACGAACCAAAATAACAATAACAAAGAGCATTAGTTCAGGTCACGTTCAAGGGCAAATTTTAACTGATTGCATGAACCCTATACATAAAATCACAGGCTCACGCTTGTACACACAGCTGGCGGCGACACGCAAGGCACGCATTATCAGCGTGTCGGCAGTGCTGCTCGCCGTGGCCGCCTTCGGCGCGGTCGCTGTTTCTCCCATGGCGCCCGACGCATCCGACTTGCCAGTGACCTCGATCGCGCAAAATCTGGAAATGCCGGATCTGGCTTCGCAAATTTCCGCGATGGAACAGGTAGACCAGAATTTCACCCACGAAGAAAAAGTCCGCGCTGGCGATACCCTCGCCACCCTGCTGACCCGTCTCGGCGTGGATGATGCGGCCGCTGCCAATTTCATCAAAACCGACAAGATCGCGCGCGGCGTGATGTTGCTGAAATCAGGCAAGCGCGTGCAAGCGCAAACGTCCGAAAACGGCGAACTCAACTGGATGCGCGCCACCCTCGTCGATGGCAGCGACAAATCGGTCAAGAACATCATGATCACCCGCAAGGGCGACAAATTCGTGGCCACGGAAGTGGCAGCCCAACTGGAACGCCGCGTTGAAATGCATGCGCGCAAGATTACCTCCACCCTGTTCGCCGCCACCGACTCCAGCCTGGACGGTACGCGCCTGCCAGACTCGATTTCCGCACAAATCGTGGAAATGTTCTCCACCAATATCGACTTCCGCTCCGACCTGAAACGCGGCGACTCGTTTAATGTCGTCTACGAAACTTTCTGGCAAGATGGCGAATTCGTCCGAGCGGGCCGCATCCTGGCCGGTGAATTCACCAACCGCGGCACGACTTACCAGTCCGTTTGGTTCGAAGACCCAGCCAGCAAGCAAGGCGGCGGTTACTACAGTTTCGACGGCAAGTCCCTCAAAAAAGCCTTCCTGAAATCTCCCCTCGAATTCTCGCGCATCTCGTCCGGTTTCTCCATGCGCGTGCACCCGATTTCGGGTAACTGGAAAGCGCACAAGGGTATCGATTTTGCTGCAGCAACGGGCACGCCTATCCGCGCCTCGGGCGACGCCGTGGTCGAGTCCGTTGGCACTCAAAACGGCTATGGCAATGTGGTTGTTCTGAAGCATTGGGCCAACTACAGCACCGCCTATGCCCACATGAGCCGCTTCGCTTCAGGCTTGAAAAAAGGTCAAAAAGTGAGCCAGGGCGACGTGATCGGTTATGTTGGCAGCACCGGCTGGTCGACAGGCGCGCATTTGCACTATGAATTTCGCGTCGGCGGCGTGGCACAAGATCCAAGCAAGCTGAACGTACAAGCCCAGGCGCCGCTGACGGCTGCCGAGCTGAGCCGCTTCCGCACGGTATCGGCTGACATGATGCACCGCTTCACCCTGCTGCGTCCGAACGACAGGGCACTGGCGTCGCGCTAAACGACACTGCAACATTGCGATGCTGCCTTCGGGCATCAGACAAAGGCACCGCCCATGCAAATGGCCGGTGTCTTTGTTTTATGCGCGCAGGAAAATGCGGCACAATGCAGCCATGACTGACGCACTCAAGGAAACACCCATGCTGTATATCGGTTTGATGTCGGGCACCAGCCTGGACGGCGTCGACGGCGCGCTGGTCGACTTTTCCGACCAGGGCACGCGCAGCCTGGGCGACGCCTATATTGCCTTTCCCGCCAGCCTGCGCGCCGACCTGATGGCATTGCAAAGTGCGGGCCAGAATGAAATCGAACGCGAAGCGCTGGCGGCCAATCAACTCGTGCGCCATTACGCCGACTGCGTCGCCATGCTCTTGAGCAAGGCGGGCATAGGCGCCGATGCCATCACCGCCATCGGCGCACACGGCCAGACTATACGCCACCGCCCCGAACTGGGCTTTACGCGCCAGTTGAATAATCCAGCCCTGCTGGCCGAACTGACGGGCATCGACGTCGTCGCCGACTTGCGCAGCCGCGACGTGGCGGCCGGCGGTCAGGGCGCGCCACTGGTGCCGGCCTTCCATCAAGCCATTTTCAATCAGCCCGGCCACACACGCGTGCTGGCCAATATCGGCGGCATCAGCAACATCAGCGTGCTGCATGCGGATGGCAAGGTGAGCGGCTACGACACGGGTCCGGGCAATGCGTTGATGGATGGCTGGGTCTTGCAGCACCAGGGCCAGCCGTATGACGCCAACGGCGCCTGGGCCGCCACGGGGCAGGTCATCCCTGCCCTGTTGACAGACTTGCTCAATGAAGCGTATTTTGATTTGCCGGCGCCGAAAAGCACGGGCCGCGATCTGTTCCATGCCGACTGGCTGCAATCCAAGCTGGCCGGGTATCCCTCTGCCCTGCCGGCCGACGTACAAGCGACCCTGACACAGCTGACAGCCGTCAGCCTGGCGCAGGCCATCGCGCGCGACGGCGCGCAGGCGGAAAACGTGTATGTGTGTGGCGGCGGCGCGCAGAACGCCAGCCTGATGGCAGCGCTGGCCGCTCAATTGCCGGGCATGGCGGTGGCATCGACGCAAGCGCTGGGCGTGGCGCCGAGCCAGGTCGAGGCGCTGGCATTTGCCTGGCTGGCATGGCGTTTTACACAGCGTCAGCCCGGCAACTTGCCTGCCGTGACCGGCGCGATGGGTGTGCGGGTGCTCGGCGCGCTATATCCGCGTTGAGCAGACGCACAAACACGAATAGCGGATCAATGATCCGCTATTTTCATGCTGCGTATGCAAACCGGTGTGCCTGAAAAGCGTTCAGGGCAAGGCGCATTGCCAAAGACAGTACAAATAGTACGGCGAGGCAATGCAACGCCGCCATGGACGTTTTCTCAGGTGTGCTTATACCGAGAACGAAGAACCGCAACCGCAGGTGGAGGTGGCGGTCGGATTCTTGATCACGAACTGCGCGCCTTCCAGGTCATCCTTGTAATCGATTTCCGCGCCGACCAGATACTGGTAGCTCATGGAATCGATCAACAGCTGGACGCCGTTCTTGACCATGGTGGTGTCATCTTCATTGACGATTTCGTCGAAGGTAAAACCGTACTGGAAGCCGGAACAGCCGCCACCCTGCACGAAAACGCGCAATTTCAGGTCGGGATTACCTTCTTCTTCGATCAGCTGCGCGACTTTTTCGGCGGCGCTATCGGTAAAGATAATAGGTGAAGGGATCACATCTTGCATTTCAGCGACGGCATTCATAACGGACACTCCTACTAGAAAACGTTAACTCATTATAGACTGTTGGCGCAACTCGCGCTGCGCACCACCTTTAAAACCTGCTGCGCGTCGCGCTTTGCCTGGTAGCCTGCAAAACAGTGTTGTTCCTGCTCACACTTCCGACACGGCCAGGTGCAGCACCGGGTCGGCGCTGTCGTGGCGACTCAGCTTGCCCTGCACCAATGCGCCACTGTGCATTTCCAGCACCTTGTAGTAGACCTCGCCGAGAATGCGGGCTTTGGGCTGGATTTCAAGCATTTCAGACACATACACGGGGCCATTGATCTCGCCGCTGACGACCAGGCTGGAGCAGCGCACTTCGCCATCGATGCGCCCCGCCTCGCCCAGCACGACATAGGTGGGCGCACCCGGCTCGCCCCTGACATTGCCGCGCACCTGGCCATCGATGCGCAGGCCGCCGCAAAACAGGACGTCACCCTCGATCCGCGTGGTAGCGCCGATCAGGGTATCGATGGGGGTTTTCGCATTGCGCTCGAACATGAACGTCATCCTGTCGGGGTCGATAGCAACTCAATTTATCACAGGTCCGGCAAAATGACGCCGGACCTGCGCAAGCACGACTGCCGATTTTTATGGCATCAGGGCAATGTGTTGCAAACCGGCCGTTTCTTGCAAGCCGAACATCAAGTTCATGCACTGTACGGCCTGACCCGATGCGCCCTTGACCAGATTATCCTGCACCACCAGCACGATGACGGTGTTGCCGCCCTCGGGACGGTGCAAGGCCAGGCGCAGCATGTTCGAGCCGCGCGTGGAACGCGTTTCCGGATGCGAGCCGAATGGCATCACGTCGACGAAAGGCTCATCCTTGTATTGCTCCTCGAACAAGGCTTGCAATGCTTCATTGCTGACGTCCTTGTTCAGCTGCGCGTACAGGGTCGAATGCATGCCGCGTATCATCGGCACCAGGTGCGGCGTAAAGGTCAGCGCCACTTTCTCATCCGTGAAACGCTGCAATTGCGCCGTCGTTTCCGGCAAGTGACGGTGACCGGCCACGCCGTAAGCTTTAAAGCTGTCACTGCTTTCCGAGAACAGGATGCCGATTTCCGCCTTGCGGCCAGCGCCGGACACGCCCGACTTGCAGTCGGCGATCAAGCCGCCCGCATGCACCAAGCCAGCCTTGAGCAGCGGGTAAAAGCCCAACTGCATGGTGGTCGGATAACAACCGGGGTTGGCGATCAGCTTGGCTTGCTTGATATCTTCGCGGTTCAGTTCCGGCAAGCCGTACACGGCCTGTTCGATCAACTCGGGCGCCGTGTGGGCGATCTTGTACCACTGCTCGAACTTGGCCTGGTCTTTCAGGCGGAAGTCGGCGGCCAGGTCGATGACTTTCACGCCGGCAGCCAGCAGCGCTGGTGCTTGCGCCATGGCAACACCATGTGGCGTGGCAAAGAAGACCACGTCACACTGCTCCAGATTGGCTTTGTCCGGCGCGGAAAACGCCAGTTTCACATGACCACGCAGGGAAGGATACATGTCAGCAACGGGCAAGCCATCTTCCTTGCGCGAGGTAATCGCCGTCAACTCGACATCAGGATGAGTTGCCAGCAAGCGCAGCAATTCCACGCCCGTGTATCCAGTGCCGCCGACGATGCCAACTTTAATCATGTTCTTTCCTTGTGTTTAGAGTGCATAAGATTGCATAAAGATGAGCAGAAACGCCGCCCATGCGCGTTTTGCGCGTATTTTACAGCGCAACGACGCATTGCGCTGAAATGCAAAAAAGCCGCAGGACCGAAGTCCAGCGGCTTTTCGACCAGCACCATAAAGATGCTGTAGCGTAAAAATTAACGCTTCGAGAATTGCTTTGCGCGACGTGCTTTGCGCAGACCAACTTTTTTACGCTCGACTTCACGTGCATCGCGGGTAACGAAGCCAGCTTTTGCCAGTTCCGGTTTCAACGCTGCATCGTAGTCGATCAGAGCGCGGGTGATGCCGTGACGAACTGCACCAGCCTGGCCCGACTCACCGCCGCCATGGACGTTGACTTTGATGTCGAAACGCTCGACATTGCCGGTCAGTTCCAGTGGTTGACGGATGACCATCAGACCCGTTTCGCGCGAAAAGTATTCGTTTGCTGGTTTGCCGTTAACAACGATCAAGCCTGTGCCAACTTTGATAAAAACCCGAGCCACTGCACTTTTGCGACGGCCGGTTCCATAATTGTAATTACCGATCATGTCAGTTCCTTAGAGAACAAGTGCTTTAGGTTGCTGAGCAGCGTGCGGATGGGAACCTTCCGCGTACACTTTCAGCTTCTTGATCATTGCGTAGCCGAGTGGGCCTTTAGGCAACATGCCTTTGACCGCTTTCTCAAGCGCGCGACCTGGAAAACGCTGTTGCATTTTCTGGAAGTTGGTTTCGTAGATGCCGCCTGGATAGCCAGAGTGACGGTAGTAAATTTTCTCAGTAGCTTTGGTACCGGTCACACGCAGTTTGCCTGCGTTGATGACGACGATAAAGTCGCCGGTATCGACGTGAGGAGTAAATTCTGGTTTGTGTTTGCCGCGCAGTCGGAGTGCCACTTCGCTGGCAACACGTCCGAGGACTTTGTCCGTCGCGTCAACCACGAACCAATCGCGCTGGACTTCATGTCCTTTAGCGGAAAATGTTTTCATGTTGACTTCCTAATAGATTACACGCTCAAATGGTGGTTCCGCCGAAGCTGCCGTGCGGACTCTGCCTTATTTACTTTTCCTGAGCGAACGGAAAGCCGACAAGTATAAGCGGCTTTGCCTTGCCGCGTCAAGCGACGATGCAGACCCGCTGCGCCCTGGCGAGCTGCACATGGACCGGCCTTCCTCTATTACAATACCCAACGCTTACAATTTTCGGAGAGTACGATGGAATGCAAAGTCAGTTGGAATGGCCCTTCGGGCATGAGTTTTCGGGCAGAAACCGGTTCCGGCCACCTGGTGAGCATGGATGGCGCGCCCGATGGCGGCGGCCACAACTTGGCGCCACGCCCCATGGAAATGGTCTTGCTGGGCACGGGCGGCTGCACCGCCTATGACGTGGTGCTGATCCTGAAACGCGGGCGCGAAGCCGTCAGTGGCTGCGAAGTGAGCCTGAAGGCCGAGCGCGCCGACACCGATCCGAAGGTGTTTACCAAGATCCACTTCCACTTCACCGTGCGAGGCAAGGCCCTGAAACCGGCGGCCGTGGAACGGGCCGTTTCGTTGTCGCACGACAAATATTGCTCGGCGTCTATCATGCTCGCCAAAACGGCCGAGATCACGCATTCCTTCGAGATTATTGAAGAATAATTCTTGACCCCAACAGCGAAATGCCGGGGTCGGACCCGAGGGTCCGACCCCAGTTTTTGCGTCTGGGGTAAAAGTAACGTTTATAAGTAATACGCCGTCTTGGTCATGACCTTGCCCATGATGCCCATCAATGCCTTGACGGGCGCCGGCGTCTCGATGGCGCCTAATCGCTGGGCGGCGGCGCCGTGTTCGATCTCGTCGATGGCCATCTGCTTGACGATGGCGCGCGACTTGGCGTCCTGCGGCGGCAATTCTTGCAAGTGGCTGGCCAGGTGCGCCTCCACCTGGCGCTCTGTTTCCACCACAAAACCCAGGCTGCGGCCGTCGCCCATGCGCGCGGCGATGGTGCCCAACGCAAAGGAACCCGCATACCACAGAGGATTGAGCAGGCTCAAACGCGAACCGAGCTCTGTCAGGCGCTGCGCCGTCCAGGCCAGGTGATCTTCCTCTTCGCGCCCCGCTTCATCAAACTGGGCGCGGATGGCCGGGCTGCGCGCATAGCGCGCCTGCGAGTTGTACAAGGCTTGGGCGCACACTTCGCCCACGTGGTTAACGCGCATCAAGCCGGCGCTGTGGCGCTGCTCGGGCGCACTCAGCTGCGCATCGGGCGCGTGCGCAGCCGGCGAGGGGCGCGAGGCCGAAGCTACGCCAGCGATGACGCGCAGGGCCTTGTCGGCGCCAACAATCAAACGATCCAGGGGGTCAAGATATCGGTTCGCGGTCATCATGGCTATTCATGTAGGAGAAAACATGATTATAGGCCGATCAGGGACAGACGTATCCACGCCGCGCGCAGGGTGAAAAGGGCTTTATTGACTTGTGCGCGCTTTTTCCTGCTCGATCCAATCGACCACGGGGCCAACGGCGTCCAGGCCGGACAGGCTTTTCGCCACGCCCAGGTTGAGTGAAACCAGGAAAGAAATGCTGTCGACGGGGATGTCCGGGCAATGCTCGGCAAACGCGGCAAGAAACCGCTCTGACTGCAGCACGCGCAAGACTTTCTCACCGCTCATGAATTGCAACACGCTGGCGATGCTGTGCCCGCCACCAATCGAGTGATAAATAAAACGGTTGTACTGCGCGTCGATCTGCTTGAAGTCGAGGGTTTCTTGCGTCATCAAGCTGGCCAGATAGTACAAACCCAGGCTGACGCGGAAGAAACCAATGGCTTCGGCGCTCGTCATGCCGGCGCGCGCCACAGCGAGTACCTTGTCCTGCATTGCCTGATCGATCGTTTGCATTGCGCTCTCCCGCGCCGTCCGCCGGCGCCCACCGGGCCAGCTTGCATGAAGATGCTGTTTTTTTCAATAGACCATACGATATTTCCACCTTGCAAGTTACATTTTTTGCATGCTACTCTCGCTCTTCACCGTTGAATGGATGGCATACATGATTGAGGTCAAACACCTGGCAAAACGTTTTCGCATGCCCCCCCACAAAGGCAAGGGCGCACACGTCAGCGATCCGCGCGAACATGCGGGCTGGTTTCACGCCGTGCGCGACGTCAGTTTCAGCTGCGCCGCGGGCGAAGTGCTGGGCCTGCTGGGGCCGAATGGGGCCGGCAAGACCACCACGTTGCGCCTGCTGTCGACGGCCTTGCAAGCGGACGCGGGTAGCGCCCTCGTCAATGGCGTCGATGTGCTGCAGCAACCGCTGGTAGCGCGCCAGAGCATCGGCTTTCTGTCCGGTTCGACAGGGCTATATGGCCGCCTGACGGCGCGCGAGAACGTCGAGTACTTTGGCCGTCTGCATGGCATGCCGGCCGATAAACTCAAGCGCCGCTGCGACGAGCTGTTTGCGCTGCTGCAGATGGAGGACTACGGCGGCAAGCGGGCCGATCAGTTGTCAACCGGCATGCAACAGAAGTGCGCGATCGCCCGCACCGTCGTGCATGAGCCGCAAGTGGTGATCCTCGACGAGCCGACCACGGGCCTCGATGTGATGTCGGCCAAGATCCTGCTCGACTTCATCGCCAGCTACAAGGCGCTGCGCGTGCCGCTGATCTTTTCCACGCACCATTTGCACGAAGTGGAAAAGCTGTGCGACCGCGTTTGCATCATCAACCGCGGCACTACCGCCTTCAATGGCACGGTCAATGAACTGCGCCACCTGGGCGGCAGTGCCGATCTATACGACGCTTTCGTCAGCGTCATCAAGCAGGGAAGCTGAGCCATGTGGACCATTTATCTGAAAGAGTTGCTGGAACTCACGCGCGACCGCAAGACGCTGATCTTCACCATCCTCATCCCCATCTTTGCCATGCCGCTGATTTTTGGCGGCTTCGCCTACGTCTCGAACAATATGTTCAAGAATGCCAAGACGGCGGAAATGCGCTACACCCTGTTCGGCAAAGAACATTCACCGGGCCTGAGCGCGCGTTTTGCGCAACAGTACAACTTGCGCGAAGTAGCGCTGGCCAGCGAGGCCGACATCGGCCGCGCCATCGGCGACGACAGCATCAAGTTTGCCGTCGTCATTGCGCCCCACTTTGAAGAAACGCTGGCGCAACAACGGCAAGCCAAGGTGACCCTGCATTACAACAGCGCCAGCACGGTCGACGTGACCCAGCAGCGGGTGCGCGAAATCATCGAGGCATATAACGCCAGCCTGCGCGAAGGGGCGCTGTCGGCCCTGAACCTGAGTCCGGCCCAGCTCGCTTTTGCCCTGCACCCCATCGTGCTCGACAAGCAATCGACGGCCAACGAGCGCGAGCAGATGGGCGCCATCATCGGCGGTCTGCTGCCCTATCTACTGCTGATGGTGTGCCTGACGGCGGCCATGTATCCCGCCATCGACCTGGGCGCCGGGGAAAAGGAGCGCGGCACCCTGGAAACCCTGCTGCTGGCGCCCGTGCCGCGCAGCGCCATCGTGCTGGCCAAGTTTCTCGTGCTGTTTACCGTCGGCATGACGTCGGCGGTGCTGATGGTCGGCAGCATGGGCGCCCTGCTGGCCATCTTCGGCAGCTCGCTCGAAGGCCACATGGCTGTCCTGGTGCGCAGCATCGGCTGGCTCGATCTGGCCATGGTGACGCTGATGCTGGTGCCGACGGCGGCCATTTTCGCCTCGCTGCTGCTGTCGATCTCGATCTATGCAAAAAGCTACAAGGAAGCGACCGGCATGATCACACCCTTGATGATGTTTGTCATCCTGCCCACCGTGGCGGCCATGCTACCCGGCGTCGAACTGAACTGGATGTGGGCCATGGTGCCGCTGACGAATGTCTCGCTGGCCATGAAGGAGCTGGTAAAAGGCACCATGGATTACCGCATGTTCGGCGTGATCCTGGCCTCGACCACGCTGATCGCGGGTGCGCTGCTGATGCTGTGCCGCTGGTGGTTTAACCGCGAATCGGTGCTCTTTCGCAATTAGACGCAGTCAAAAGGCTGATGCGCAGGGGCCATCCACTCCGCGCATCTGCACTCTGGGCACGCGAAAAGACCGTGCATCGCATGCAACTGCCCAGTACGTCTTAAATTCAATACAATGCCTGCATACAGAAGCCCTGCAGCATCGGGCTGTAACGCATGAGTTAGGAGTTGTATGGAATTGCAGATCAGGAAATTGTCGAAGACCTACGCGAATGGCGTGGTGGCGCTCGATCAGGTATCGCTGACGATACCGCCCGGCATGTTTGGCTTGCTGGGCCCGAACGGCGCCGGCAAGTCGACCCTGATGCGCACCCTGGCCACTCTGCAGGAATGCGACTCCGGCGCCATTTTCTTCGGCGAGTACGACGTGCTCGACGATAAGGACGAGATCCGCCGCATGCTGGGCTACCTGCCACAAGACTTCGGCCTATACCCGAAAGTGACGGCGTACGAGCTGCTCGACCACTTCGCCATGCTGAAAGGACTGTCGCAGCGGGCGCGCCGGCGCGAAGTCGTCGATGGCCTGTTACAACAAACCAATCTGTTCGACGTGCGCCACCAGCGCCTGGGCAGCTTTTCCGGCGGCATGCGCCAGCGCTTCGGCATCGCCCAGGCCTTGCTGGGCGATCCGAAACTGATCATCGTCGACGAACCGACGGCTGGCCTCGACCCGCAGGAACGCGTGCGCTTCCATAATTTGCTGTCCGACATCGGCGAAGACAAGACGGTGATACTGTCGACCCACATCGTGTCCGACGTGGCCGACCTGTGCGCCAACATGGCCATCATCAACAAGGGACATTTGCTGCTGTGCGGCAAGACCCAGGAACTCATCGATGAAGTCAGCTGCAAGATCTGGGCACGCTTTGTCGACAAGAAAGAACTGGCCAGCTTCCAGCAGCGCCACGCCGTCATTTCCACGCGCTTGCTGTCGGGCCGCACCCTGATCCACGTCTACAGCGACGACGATCCGGGCGACGGCTTCGAAGAAGCCATCGGCGACCTGGAAGACCTGTATTTCGCCACCATTGCCGGGCGCCACCGCGTCGCCCCGCAGTGCGACTGAGGGGACGGCCATGTTTGCCATCGCTCGCTTTGAAGCGCGACAGCGGCTCAAGCTGCTGTCCACCTGGGTGTATTTCGCCATGTTCCTGGCCTTGTCCATGCTGTGGATGGCCGCCGCCGGCGGCGTCTTCAAGGAAGCGAGCATCAGTTTTGGCGGCAAGTTCCTGATCAATGCGCCGCGCTCGCTGGCATTCACCTGCAGCGTGCTGGGCTGTTTCGGCGCCGTGGTGGTGGCCGCCATGATGGGCCGCTCGGTACAGCAGGATTTCGAATACGGCATGCAGCATTTCTTCTTCAGCGCGCCGATCAAAAAATACCGGTATGTCTTTGGCCGCTTCCTCGGTGCCTACCTGGTGCTGGCTGCAGTGTTTTCCAGCATCGTGATCGGTGCGTGGCTGGGCACCTGGCTGCCCGGCATCGACCCGGAACGGCTGGGGCCGCAACGCGCGCTGGCCTACCTGATGCCGTACGTATTTACGCTGCTGCCGAACCTGTTCATCTTCGGCGCCATCTTCTTCGTCATCGCCGCCCTGACGCGGCGCATGCTGCCCGTCTACATCAGCTCGGTAGTCATGCTGATCGGCTACCTGGTGGCGCCCTCGCTGGCGCGCGACCTCGACTACAAGACCCTGGCCGCCCTGATCGACCCCTTCGGCACCACGGCGCTGATACGCCTGACGGAATACTGGCCGAATGCGCAGCGCAACACGCGCCTGGTGACCCTGGAAGGCGTATACCTGCTGAACCGCGCCATCTGGTCCGGCTTCGCCCTGGTGACCTTGCTGCTCGGTTACTGGCGCTTCCAGCTACACGCCACGACGGACGCCGGTGCCAGCAAGCGCCGCAGCGACGGCGACGTCCCGCTGCGCCTGTCGAAAGCGTCACTGTCGACGCAGCAAGCGCCTGATTTTGCGCAGCGCAAGCTGGCGTCCCTGCTGCTCAAGATGAGCTGGCTGAACCTGCGCGAAACCATCAAGAACATCTATTTTGTCGTCATCGTGCTGGCAGGCGTCCTGACCATGTATGGCGGCGCGCTCGACATGGGCTCGCTCTACGGCACGAATACCTATCCGACAACGGAAAAGGTGCTACAAATGGTCAGCGCCTCGTTCGCCCTGTTCATGTTGATCATTACCACCTTCTATGCGGGCGAACTGGTGTGGCGCGAACGCGAGACGGGCACGCACTTGATGCTCGACGCCCTGCCCGTGCCAAACTGGCTGCCGCTGCTGTCAAAGCTGTTTGCGCTGATCGGCCTGCAAGCACTACTCAGCCTGGTCATCATGTTGTGCGGCATGTCGATCCAGATCTTCAAGGGGTATTACCGCCTCGACCCCGGCCTGTACCTGGAATCGCTGTTCCTGTCGCACCTGCCGTCTTATGCGCTGATCGCCGTGCTGGCCATCTTTTTGCAGGTACTGATCAATCACAAGTATCTGGCATATTTCGCCATGATTGTGTACCACATCGCCAGCATCAGCTTTGCCTCGCTGGGCCTGGGCGACCCGCTGCTGCTATACGGCAGCACGCCGGACTTCGTGTATTCGGCCATGAACGGGGCCGGCCACTATGTCTTGCGTGAACGCTGGTACTTGCTGTACTGGAGCGGCGCGGCCATCATGCTGACGCTGCTGTCGCTGCTGTTCTGGCCGCGCGGCGCGCAAGACAGCTGGCGCATCCGATTGCGCCTGGCGCGCCACGGCCTGACGCACGGTGTGCTGGCCAGCTTTGCCGGCGGCGCCCTGCTATTTCTCGGGACCGGCAGCGTGCTGTTCTACGTCTTCCACGTGGCCAACGATGACAAGTCCGAATTTGGCCGCGATGCGGACCGCGCCAGTATCGAGCGCCAGTACCGCAAGTTTGCCGCCACGGCGCAGCCGAAAATCACCGACGTGAAACTCGACGTGGCAATCTACCCGGCGCAGCGCACCCTGGCCGTCACGGGCCGCTATATGCTGCAAAACAAGACCAGCCTGCCGATCCGCCACATTTTTGTGCAACAAGATCCCACGTCTACCATGCGCCTGCGTTTCGATGCGCGCGTGCATCCCGGTCTCGATGACGCCAAGCTGGGCTTTTACAGCTACCGTCTGTCCGCCCCGCTGGCGCCGGGCGCCAGCCTGGGCCTCGATTTCGACATTTCCTATGCGCCGCGCGGCCTCTTCGGCCTGGGCCAGGACACGCCCGTAGTGGCTAACGGTACCTTCTTCACGAATGCCGTGCTGCCGCGCATCGGCTACCAGCCGCAGCAGGAATTGACAGATCCGCGCGACCGCAAGAAACATGGCTTGCCCGCGCGCGAACAGGTCTTGCCACGTGACGATGCACGCGGGCTGGCCGACAATTACGTCAGCAACGACGCTGACCGCATCAACTTTGACGCCACCGTCAGCACCGTCGATGGCCAGACAGCCATCGCACCGGGCACGCTGAACAAGGACTGGATCGCCAAGGGCCGCCATTACTTCCATTACACCATGGACCAGCCTATCGTCAATTTCTACGCCTTCCAGTCGGCCCGCTACGCCGTCAGGCACGAGCGCTGGCAGGATGTGGGCATCGACGTGTATTACCATCCTGGCCATGAGTACAACCTCGAACGTTTCGTGCGCGGCAGCAAGGAAGCGCTCGATTACTACACGAAAAACTTCGGCCCTTACCAGCACAAGGTCTTGCGTATCGTCGAATTCCCCCGCTACGCCACCTTTGCACAGTCGTTCCCGAATACCATTGCATATTCGGAAGGCCTGGGCTTTATCGCCAAGGTCGATGACAAGAACCCGAAAGATATCGACTATCCGTTCTACGTCACGGCGCATGAAGTGGCGCACCAGTGGTGGGCGCATCAATTGGTGGGCGGTAACACGCGCGGCGCCACCGTCCTCAGTGAAACACTGGCCGAATATTCGGCCCTGATGGTGATGCAGAAAACCGTGGGGCCGGCGAAGATGCGCCGTTTCCTGCGCTATGACTTGAATCAATACCTGATAGGACGCAGTACCGAGCGCAAAAAAGAACTGCCGTTGGCCGAGACTGAAAACCAGGCTTACATCCATTACCACAAGGGCAGCCTGGCCATGTACTTGCTACAAGACATGATCGGCGCAGACAAAGTCAATGGCGTACTACGCGCGCTGCTCAAGACGCATGGCCAAAAAGGTCCGCCGTACGCCAGCGTGACGGCCCTGGTCCAGGGCTTGCGCCAGGTGACGCCGCCCGAGCATGCTTACCTGATCGATGATCTGTTCGAGAAAATCGTGTTGTTCGACAACCGTGCCCTGTCGGCCACGGCTACCAAGCGCAGCGACGGCAAGTACGCTGTCACCCTCAAGGTGCAGGCGAGCAAATTGACGGCTGGCGAACAGGGCGAGGAACACGACGCGCCCCTGCATGACTGGATCGAGATTGGCGTCGACGATGCGTATGGCCATCCGCTGTTGCGCGAGCGCCTGCGCATGACGGCGCGTGAAGCGCGCTATACCGTCATCGTCAATAGCCGGCCAGGCAAGGCAGGCATCGATCCCGACAACAAGTTGATCGACCGCAAGCCCGATGACAATATGCTCACTGTCGAGCTGGAAGAAACGTGACGAACAGTGGCCGTCTTTTTGGACGGCTGCTTGTTCAGTGTTGCGCGGGTATCAGGCGGCGGCGCCACGCGTCACCAGGCTCAGGCTAATGCCCATCTCCGTCAGTTGCTGCATGTCGGACAGGGTCAGCTCCAGCGAGGCATCGAGCGTATCGTCGCCATTCAACTCCAATTGCAGCTCGGCGACGATGCATGACATGCTGAACGTGACGCCGCGCGAGCGGCATTCGGCCAGGTAGCTGCGTATGCGCGAGGGCAGCACTTGGGATTTGGACGCCTGCGCGATGATCACTTCGAAGCCGGAATCGAGATGCATTCGACCCGCGCCTTTCTCCTCACCCTTGCGCCATTGCCGTTCAGGATCACTGGGCAAGACTTCAAGAATCGATTTGAGCGTGGGGTCGTCCCCATGCACCGACAGCTTCACCATATTCATATCGTACGACTTTCTAGTCAGGATTGCGCCAGGAAGATGGCGCAATCATCAGAACGACAAGTCTACGCATGGAAGACGGATATGTCCACGTGGCAATATTTAATTGCAGCCACTACTTTGTGCTGCGTCAACAGCAGGCGCCCCAGTGTTGTTACGCCGGCAAGGCATCCGTGCTTGCCTATTGGTGGCAGAGTAGCGAAGTCAACAACAAAAGAAGACAATTGATTTGATTGCTTCTCTATGTATTTACAATGAACAACCGTGGGCGTCGCACACGCCGCCCAATTGCGCCTGCAACTTCGCCGGCTGTCCCAGAAAGTCCCCGATATCGATCACGGACAGCTTGCCGCTGCCATCGTCGAGCACAAACGTGGGAAAGCCCTGCCCGCCCACCTGCGCCAGCAACGTGCGGCTGGCATCGATGTGCTGCTGCGTGGCAGCGCCCGCCTGCTGCACATATGCGCGCTCGAAGGCAGTGCCATCGAGGCCCAGTTCTTGCGCCAGCGCCACCAGCACAGGCAAGTCGGCGATGCGCAAGCCGTCCAGGTAATGGGCGCGCTGCACACACTGCAGCATGTCCAGGCCCTTGCCGGCCAGCATTTCCGCAGCCAGGATGGCCGTGATCGGCGGTTCGGAATCGAGCATGACCGTGGTGTCGTTGAGCAAGCCGTTGACATAGGCGTCGCCAAATGGCTGGCCGGATAGCTGCTCGATGCGCCGGTCATGCGGCAAGACGTAACCGCGCCAGGCGGGAGTGATCTGACGGCGATTGCTGCCCGTCATCATGCCGCCGCCATGGAACGCCAGCGCCAGCCCTGGCACGGCGCGCGCCGCCTCGACCAGCGGCGCGGCGCCGTAGCACCAGCCGCACAAGGGATCGAAAATATAATGCAGTGTGGGCATGACCCTATCCTTTATAAAAGACGTGAAAAACCGTCGCGAACGACGCTAGTTCTGGCCAAGAAGCGCAACCGTGTCAGGCACGGGGCCGCCGAGGCAGTGAGCATCGCAGGCCGGAAATCGCGTCGCGCAATAGGTTTTTACCATTTCATTTCGCCTTTGGCCACTTTCGCACTGGTCTCCAGGGCACCATCGAGGCCCAGGCTCGGGTAGTGCTGTTTCATGGCCTTGATCAGGGCCGCCGAATTGGCGGCCTTGGCCGTTTCCGCTTCGAACGTCACCAGATAGTCGCGCGTAAAGCCGATACTGTCGGGCGTCAGGCTGGCACCGACCTGGAAGTGGCCGGGCACGACGGTAACAGGTTTCAGTGCGGCGATGCCATCGAGCGTCTTGAGCCAGTCCTGGCGCGATGCCAGACTTTGCGTATCGGCCGTCCACACGTGCAAATTGCCAAACAGCGCCACGCCGCCAACGACGGCCTTGATCGATGGAATCCACACATAGGTGCGCGATGGGGTCGGGCCCGAGATGCTCAGCGACTGGCCTTCGAGCGTAATGCTCTGGCCTTGCAAGGCGTCGGGAATGACGATGCTGTGCGGCGCATTGTCTTTCAGGATAGGGCCCCAGTAGGCGACCTTGGCATCGGCCTTGCGACGGATTTCGGCCACGGTTTCCGGCGTGGCGAGGATTTTTGCTTGCGGGAACGCTGCCTTGATCACATCGAGGCCAAAGTAAAAATCGGGATCGCTGTGGCTGATGTACACGGCCGTCAGCTTCTTGCCGCTGGCGTGTATCTTTTGCACCAGCTTTTGCGCTTCGGCGCGCGAAAACTGCGCATCGATCAGCACTGCATCATGCTGGCCCGCGACCAGCACGGAAGCGACGGGGAAAATGGCCGCTTCGCCCGGATTGAACACGTCCAAGGTCAAGGGAGCGCTGCTGGCTGCCGAGGCGGCGCCAGCGGCAAACACGGTGGCGACAAGAACGCTGCTGATGGATTTGGAGAACATGATGTACCTTCAGGAAATGATTGGGATGCCTGCATATTACGTTGCTTAATCCGGTAGAAAAACCGAGTAAATAGCAATTGTTTGTTGCGCATTTCGGCGCAATCATCGCTGCAATCAGCCCATGGCCAGCACGGGCGGGCAGCAGCGCCAGTGCGATACGCTGTTTTTTTACAGTCATGGTGTGCGCAAAAACGACACCAACGACGTCGGCGTCGCAGCGTTACAGAAGGTGTCACAACGTCATGAGGATGTCACATTAGCTTGCTATCTTGCTAGCTCTTTCAAACCAAGCCGGATGAACCACATGACACGCAGAAAAATTTCCGTCGCTGGCTGCAGCGTCGCCATTACCCTGATGCTGGCCGCCTGTGGCAGCGATGCCAAAAAAGAAGACGTGGCACCCGAAGTCCCACCGAAAAACGTCATCTTCTTCCTCGGCGATGGCATGGGCCTGACCACCATGACGGCAGCGCGCATCTACTCGGTGGGCGAAGACGGTGACCTGACCATGGACACGCTGCCAGAAACGGCCTTCGTCAAGACGTTCTCGAACGATGCACAAGTCACCGACAGCGCGCCCTCGATGGCCGCCTACATGACGGGCGTGAAGATGAACAATGAAGTCATTTCCATGTCGGCCAACACGCTCGCCATCGATCCGGGCAAGGATGCCAACGGCAACAAGCTGGTCAACAACTGCGGCACCAACAACGGCACGCCAGCGACTACCTTGATCGAACTGGCCAAGGCCAAAGGCTACGCGGCCGGCGTCGTCAGTACGGCGCGCGTGACGCACGCCACACCGGCAACCACCTACGCGCACATCTGCCACCGCGACCTGGAAAACGATATCGCTGCGGCCCTCGTGCCAGGCGGCGCGGGCTATAACAACGCCCTGGGCAGCACGGGCCTGGAAGTGGTGCTCGGCGGCGGCGCGCAATTCTTTACGCCATTCAAGAACGGCGGCAAGCGTTCCGACGATCGCGACTTGGTGGCCGAACTGAAAGCGAAGAGCTACACCATCGCCAACAACGCCACCGACTTCAAGGCCGTCGATGCTGCCAAGACGGACCGCCTGTTCGGCGTATTCACTTCCAGCCACATGAGCTACGACCTGGACCGCGATGCGACCAAAGAACCTAGCCTGGCAGAAATGACCACCAAGGCCATGGATGTATTGGCCAAGAACAAGAAGGGTTATTTCCTGATGGTCGAAGGTGGTCGCATCGACCATGCGCTGCACGAAACGACGGCCAAGAAGGCCCTGCAAGACACCGTCGCGTTCGATAACGCCATCAAGGCCGCCATCGAAAAAGCCAAGCTCACCGATCCGACCCTGGCCAATACCCTGATCGTCGTCACGGCCGACCATGACCACACCCTGGTGCTGAACGGCTACGCCAAGCGCACGGGCAAGACCGCTGCCGGCAACGCGGGCGTGCTGGGCGTGGTGAAGAACTACGTCACCGGCGCGGTCGAGAAAGACCTGGACGGCGCACCGTACTCGATCATCGGCTTCGGCAATGGCGAAAAACGCACGCAATCGAGCCGCGCCGCCATGGCCAGCCTGGACGATAGCGTCACCAGCGCCAACACCTACCATCAGGAAGCGGCGATACGCACTGCGGTCGGCAATGAAACCCACGGCGGTACCGACGTCTTCCTGGGCGCCATCGGCAAAGGTTCGGAAACCTTCCTGGGCACCATCGACAACACCACCGTATTCGGCCTGGTCAAGACCGCCGGCGGTCTGTAATCCCCAAGACACAAGAATTGGACAAGCACATGAAACTTGCATCGAAACCCGCCGCACTGAAATCGGCCCTGAAACTCTCCTTGCTCACTACGCTCGTGGCCGCCAGCGTCGCCAGCGCCTACGCCGCCGACGCCAAGAACGTCATCTTCTTCCTCGGCGACGGCATGGGCCCTTCCGTCGTGACGGCGGCGCGCATCTTCAAGTACAAGGAAGAGGGCAGCCTGAACATGGACAAGCTGGAACGCACGGCGCGCATCAAGACGTTCTCGAACGATGCGCAAACGACGGACAGCGCCCCATCGATGGCCGCCTACATGACCGGCGTCAAGATGAACAATGAAGTCATCTCGATGGCGAAGGAAACCATCGCCGTTGATCCGGGCCGCGACACTAACGGCAACCTGGGCGTGGACAACTGCCCGACAAGCGGCAAGAGCGTGCCGACCATCCTGGAACTGGCGAAAGCCAAGGGCAAGGCTGTGGGTGCCATCACCACCACGGAATTGACGCACGCCACGCCGGCTGCGACCTTCTCGCACATCTGCAACCGCAATGCGCAATACGCCATCGCCGCGCAAACGGCGCCGGGCGGCGCCGGCTACAACGCGGCCCTCGGTGACGGCGTCGACGTGCTGATGGGTGGCGGACGCAATCACTTCACGCCTTGGTCGGCCAGCAACAAGGGCGGCCGCGTCGACGGCCGCAACCTGTTGACGGAATTCGCGGCCAAGGGCTACACCGTGGCCGCGACGAAAGCGGAAATGCTAGCGGCGCCAAGCGGCAAGAAGTTCATCGGCCTGTACAGCGCAAAGAGCCACCTCGACTATGAACTGGACCGCACGACCAAGCCATCGGCCGACGGTGCCAACCAGCCTAGCCTGTCGGAAATGACGCTGAAAGCCATCGACCTGCTGTCGAAAAACAGCACTGGCTACTTCCTGATGGTCGAAGGTGGCCGCATCGACCACGCCTTGCACGGCATCAATGCCAAGCGCGCGCTGACGGACACCATCGCCTTCGACGACGCCATCAAGGCGGCCATCGACAAGGTCAAGGAAACTGATCCGAAGCTGGAAAATACCCTGATCGTCGTCACGGCTGACCACGACCACACGCTGGCGTTCAACGGCTATGGCAAGCGCGGCAATCCTATCCTCGACATCAACCGTGGCTACAAGGATAACCAGCCTAGCAAGGATGAAGACGGCAATACCTACACCACGCTGGTGTTTGGCAACGGCCCGAACCGCCCTGACCTGCGCACCAACATCGACAGCGCCACGGCCCTGTCCGACAACTACCTGCAAGAAACAGGTGTGCGTCTGGCCAGCGAAACCCACGGCGGCGGCGACGTCAAGCTGCTGGCCACGGGCGCCGGTGCCAAGGCCTTCAAGGGCACGCTGGACAACACCAAGGTATTTGACTTGCTGAAGGCGGCATTCGGCCTCTGATCTGCCTCAATACGGTAACCCCACAGGGGCGGATGGCATATGCCCTCCGCCCCGTTTGCACGATAAAGGCAACACCATGAAATCGACCCTGATCGCCGTCCTCCTCGCCGCCGGCTTCGCTGCTGGCGCGCAGGCGGCCGCCCCTGCCGCTCCCGCCGACCTGGACCTGGCCATCACCTATTACAGCCGCGTGCTGACGCCGGAAGGCGTGACACGCGAAAGCCGCTACGAAGAAAAAATGCTGCGCCGCCCCGGCCATGTCTGGGTTGAGCGCGTACTGGCGCCGTCGACCGACGCGCATGCAGGCCACAGCCACGGCGAGAACAAGAAAGTCGCCTTGAAAACCTCGGTCACGGCCACGGCCACGCAGCATGAACACAAGCATTTCAATCCCGTGCTGATACCGCGCCATGTGATGCTGGAAAAGAATACCGTACGCGTGGAATACATCGATGCGCACGACAAGATCGTCGTCTCCGTCCCCAAGGCCGAGTACGAAAACGTCAATTTTGACGGTTCCTGGGAAAACAGTTTTTATCTGCTGGACCCGAAACTGGTGAACGCCATGCCGCTGTCGAAACAGACATCGAACGTGCCGGGCGCACGCTGGCGCGAAGTGGAAAAAAATGGCGTGTTCCAGCGTATCCTGTGGGATGAGCAAAAGCAGATTCCCCTGCTCATCGAAAGCGGCGACCGCGCCAATACCTTCTATCGCCGGGTCGACGTCAAGCTGCAGCCGAGCGTCAGCAAGGCCCAGCCGTGGGCCAATTTGCAAAACTACGCGCAGCGCGAATACTCGGACTACCTCGACTAAGCACAAGACGCCACGCCGCGCCTGAAGTGCTCAAGGAAATACGACTGCTGACACCGGCCACAGTGCCAGACTGCCACACTGCGTCTTGAGGCACAGCTTCAGGACGTAAAAAAAGCCAGGGAAACCCTGGCTTTTTGCTCGCTGGCGGCGCCTTACTGCGCCGCTGCCGCTTTCTTCGCCGGCGCCTTCTTGGCGGCCGGCTTTTTCACTGCCGTTGCCTTCTTCGCCGGTGCCTTCTTCACGGCTGCCGCTTTCTTGACGGCCGTTTTCTTCGCTGGCACTGCGCCTGCTTCGCCTTCCGCCTCGGTCGCTGCCGCCTTGCTCTTGGCTGCCGGCTTGGCGCCCGGCTTGGCCTTGCGCTCTTCAAACTCGAAGCTCACCTTGCCATCCTTGCCGCGCACGAGGAAGGCCTTGAACGGGCGACGGGTACGCTGCGAAACAAAGCCCGGCAACAAGTCTGTCTTGCCATCGTTGAGCAGTTTCATCATTTGTTCAGGCAAAATTTCCTGCTGCAAAATGATGCGGCCGCTGCGGAAATCGCAAGTCTTCGGTTTGGCGACGCTGTGTTCGCACACATAGGCCAGGCCCATCTCGTACACACCAGCGTTGCACTTGGGGCAAGGTCCCACAGGCGTCTGGCCCGTGAAATCGACGCCTTCGCCATCTTCGCCTTCGTCATTCTGGCCGAAATCGAATTCCAGCTTGCTATTCTTGATCTCTTCATCGCGCACGATACGCAGGATGGCGGCGAACGGACGGCCCATCTTCGAGCGGAAGCCTTGCAGCGGGCCGATGGTACGGTCCTTCAGCAATTGCTCCACTTCGGCGATTTCGAACTGGCGCGAACCGGGCGTCTTGCTCATCGAGAATTCGCACTTGGTGCAGGCGAAACGACGGTAGTTCTCCTTCACCAGGCCACTGCAATTCGGGCATGGCGTTACCAAAGTGGCATAGTCGCCCGGGATGGTGTCGTTATCGTATTCCTTGGCACGCTTGACGATGATTTGCGTCATCTGTGCGATTTCACGCATGAATTCTTCACGCGAAATCTTGCCTTTTTCCATCTGCGACAGCTTGTATTCCCACTCGCCCGTCAGCTCCGGCGCCGTCAATTCATTGACGCCCAAGCCTTTGAGCAAGGTCATCAGCTGCGAAGCCTTGGCCGTTGGAATCAGTTCGCGGCCTTCGCGGATCAGATAGCGTTCCGTCAACAAGCCCTCGATGGTGGCGGCGCGCGTCGCTGGCGTGCCGAGCCCCTTGCCGGCCATCGCATCGCGCAGCTCGTCGTCGTCGATCAGCTTGCCTGCGCCCTCCATGGCCGACAGCAAGGTCGCCTCAGTGTAGCGCGCTGGCGGTTTGGTTACCAGGCCGTTGGCGCTGACGCTTTCCGTCTGCACTGTCTCGCCCTTGGCCACCGGCACCAGGTTGCCATTGCCATTGCTTTCCTTGTCAGCATCGGTCGACGCTTCCTTGCCGTAGATAGCCAGCCAGCCCGGATTGGTCATGACCTTGCCTTCAGTCTTGAACTGATGACCGGACACTTCCGTGTAGCGCGTGGTGACCTGGAATTCCGCAGGCGGGAAAAACACCGCCATGAAGCGGCGCGTGACCAGGTCATACAGCTTCTGTTCCGGCTCGGACAGATTTTTCGGCGCGATCGTCGTCGGGATGATCGCGAAGTGATCCGAAATCTTGGTATTGTCGAAGATGCGCTTGTTCGGTTTGACCCAGCCCTTGTCGATGATCTGCTTGGCGAACTGATGGTAGTTGCTATTGTCCTTGACCGTTTCCAGCGCCTGCAGCACGGTCGGCATGTAGTCTTCCGGCAAGTGGCGCGAATCGGTACGCGGATACGTCAATACCTTGTGCTTTTCATACAATGCCTGGGCCAGGCCCAGGGTGTTCTTGGCTGAAAAGCCGAAACGCGAGTTCGCTTCGCGCTGCAAACTGGTCAGGTCGAACAGGCCCGGCGCCATCGAAGTGGTCGGCTTCGACTCTTCCGTGACGTTGCCTTGGCGACCGCGGCAAGCGGTGGCGATCGAATCGGCAGCCGTCTTGCTCCACAGGCGCTCGGCGCGCTTCTCAGGGTCGTTCTCGTCCTTCTTGAACTTCGTGTCGAGCCAGCGGCCTTCATAGATGCCGGCCGCACAGACGAATTCGGCGCGCACTTCCCAGAAGTCGCGCGGCACGAATTTTTTAATTTTGTCTTCGCGTTCGACCACGATAGAGAGCGTCGGCGTCTGCACGCGCCCCACTGTGGTCAGATAAAAACCGCCTTCTTTCGAATTGAACGCGGTCATGGCACGCGTGCCATTGATACCGATCAACCAATCGGCTTCCGAGCGGCAGCGCGCCGCGTCTGCCAGCGGCAGCATTTCTTCATCGCTGCGCAGGTGCGAAAAACCGTCGCGGATGGCGCCCGGCGTCATCGACTGCAGCCACAGGCGCTTGACCGGTTGCTTGGCCTTGGCATTTTGCGCGATCAGGCGGAAAATCAGCTCGCCTTCGCGCCCCGCATCGCATGCGTTGATGAGGGTGGTAACATCTTTGCGTTTAATCAGCTTGTTTAATACTTTGAGGCGCGCTTCCGTCTTGGCGATCGGGTTCAGCGCGAAATACGGTGGAATCATCGGCAGGTGCGCGAAACTCCATTTGCCGCGCTTCACGTCGAATTCTTCCGGTACGGCGATCTCCAGCAAGTGGCCGACCGCCGACGACAGGACGTATTCATCCGATTCAAAGTACTCATCGTGCTTGGTGAAGCCGCCAAGCGTCTTCGCGATATCGTTCGCGACAGAAGGCTTCTCGGCGATGATGAGGGTTTTTGTCATATTTTTTAGTCTCGAAAAATGCTCTAGGATAGTTTCAGCATGCGCATCATACAGTGCATTGCCAGGCGCCGACGCTTTTGTCTGCGCAAGGCCTGGTGACTTGTAGTCTTGTCAAGCGACCAATGATAAGCGCCTATTGAAGAATTCGGCAAGTTATCTGCAAGCAGGAATGCACAGACGCAAACACCATCGCTTAGCGTGCCCGCTGCTGCCGCACATCGTCAAGGGGTGGCGCTGCAGCGGCGTCAGGGTCAAGGTCAGTCTGGCAATTGTGCGCAAGACAGCGCAGGCAGCATAGCCAGGTTCAGCACACAAGATTCAGGGCAAGGAAGCGCCACGCTGCGATGGACGTTTCTATTAGTGTAGCAGGCGGGGAGGCAGGTCTTCGTCGTCGACGAACAAGTCATCGAACATCAGGGCATCCGGTTCCTTGCCCTGGCTCCACAGCAGCATCAGCACGATGACTTTCAGCTTGCCCAGCGAAACGGGAGCCTCGTCAAGCGCGAGCGCGCGCTCGATGACGATTTCACGCTGCAGCGGCGAAAGCACCTTGGCGCTTTCCAGGAACTGGATGAAGCCGATGGCGGCCGTGCCCAACACCTCGCTTTCCTGCTGCACGTAGAAGCGCGTGCCGGTGCAGCTGGCAGTGAGGGTTTGCTCGACGCCGGCCATGGCGTTCAAGTCCGTCAGCCAGACGAGCGCTTCGGAAATCTCCACGTCGTCGAAACCGACGGCCGACAGCTTGCGCGCCAGGACAGCCGGCTCGGGGCAGGCGTCGGGGCGATAGTAAGTCTCGTAGAGGTACACCAGGATATCGAACATGACGCTACTTTATCAGCTAAGTTCGCATCGGCACAAGGGTGTGCGCCGACAAAGCGCCGCCGCGCGGCAAGCCCGCCACACCAGTGACAAGTTGTCATTTACAGCGTTGAAACAGGCCTCCCGGCAGGCGTTCAAGCAAGCCTGCCAGCTCCAGCGCCAGCAATTCACCCATCAGCGCGCCCATGGCCAGGCCGCTGCGCGCGGCCAGGGTATCGGCATCGAGGGGATCATGGCCCAGTGCGGCCAGTAGCGGCGTCTCTTCTTGCACCGCTGGCCGCACGCTAGGGACGCCGGGAACGCAGCCCAGCCAGCGCAACTCTTGCAACACGTCATCGGTCGACTCGACCAGCTTGGCGCCCTGCTTGATGAGCGCATGGCAACCCTTGGCCAGGGTGGCATGAATGGAGCCGGGCAAGGCAAACACATCGCGCCCCTGCTCGCCGGCCAGGCGCGCCGTGATCAGTGAACCCGAGTGTGCGGCCGCCTCGATCACCAGCACGCCGCGCGCCAGGCCGCTGATCAAGCGGTTTCGGCGCGGAAAATTAGCGGGCATGGCCGGCAAGCCCAACGCATATTCGCTGACGATGCAGCCCTGCTCGGCAATTCTTTGCGCCAGATCAAAGTTGCGGCGCGGATACACCAAATCGGCGCCCGTACCGATCACGGCCACGGTAGCGCCCACGCCACGCAAGCCGCCCTCGTGCGCATGCGTATCGATGCCCAGCGCCAGCCCGGAAATGATGCTCAAGCCTGCCGCGCTGAGGGCGTGGGCAAAGGCGGCCGCATTCTGCATGCCTTGCGCGCTGGCATTGCGACTGCCGATGATGGCCACGCTGGGACGCGACAGCAGTTCCACCCGCCCGCGTACATATAATAGTGGCGGCGGATCGGCGATTTCCAGCAGCAGGGGCGGATACGCGGCATCGGCCAGGGTCAGCACGGCATTGCCGGGTTGCTGCAGCCACTGCAAGGTGAGCGCCAACTGGCTGTTGGCCACCGGTTTGGGCGGCTGCACGATGGCACGCGCCACGCTGGCTGGCACCACCTCGCGCAAGGCATCGAACGGGGCGGCAAAGATCTGCGGCGGCAAGCCGAAGCGGGCTAGCAAGGCGCGCGCCGCCACCGGCCCCACGCCGGGCAGATGCTGCAGGCGCAGCCAGCCGGCCAATTCCGTGGCCGTGTCTGCCGTCGTTGACATTGCATGCATGACAACCTCACTGTGTGCTATAGCATCCCATGCTAGCGCCGTGGCGCACGCGCGATACCGACACGCGCAAGGATGCGTGCCATGGCGCGGCAAAACGGCCCTTCATGCACAGCGTCATGGGCGTCTGTGATAAAATTTCTCTTTGCAGCAAACGAATAGCGCACTGGCAAACGCATCTGCCGCGCCGTTGCGCCACACGCGCCTTACCGTAGCGTACTCAAAACAAATAGCCTTGCCATCGTCCGCATGGCCCTGGCATGAATAATCTGGCGCACCGGCGCCCACCTTAACCAGTCGAATCCGTATGTCCATATTAAATATCCTGCGTTACCCCGATCCTCGCCTGCACACGATCGCCAAGCCTGTCACCGAATTTGACGAGCGCCTGCAAACCTTGATCGACGACATGGCAGAAACCATGTACGAAGCCCCCGGCGTCGGCCTGGCCGCGTCGCAAGTGGATGAGCATATCCAGATGATGGTGATCGACATCACCGAAGAGAAAAACCAGCTGCAAGTACTGATCAACCCGGAAATCACCTGGGCCAGCGAAGAAAAGCAGATCTACGACGAAGGCTGTCTGTCCGTGCCTGGCGTCTACGATGGCGTCGAGCGCCCGGCCCGCATCAAGGTGCGCGCGCTGGACCGCCACGGCAAGCAGTTCGAGCAAGAAGCCGACGGCTTGCTGGCCGTCTGCATCCAGCATGAGATGGATCATATGCTGGGCAAGGTATTCGTCGAATACCTGTCGCCGCTCAAGCGCAACCGCATCAAGACCAAGATGGTCAAGGAACTCCGTGGTCTCGAACGCGAAGCGAGCCTGCGCGCACAAAATCGCCGTTTCTGAAAACACATTGTCCGCCGCTTTTGCGGCACTGCTGATAGACTAAGCAGCAACAGTAGTCGTTATACCACGCCAGCCTGGCGCCTCCGGCACTGGCCTGCGCACCTCACGTCAAGGATGCATATGAAAGTGATCTTCGCAGGCACGCCTGAATTCGCCGCCACGGCACTGAAAGACTTGCACGAAGCGGGATTCGATATCCCGCTGGTGCTGACCCAGCCCGACCGCCCTGCAGGACGCGGCATGCAATTGCATGCCTCGGCCGTCAAGCAATACGCGCAGCAGCATGGCATCGAAGTGCTGCAACCGTTGTCGCTGCGTATGGACAGCAAGGACCCGCAGCGCGCCGCCGAGGCAACAGCGGCCCACGCGCGCCTGCTGTCGCTTGACTACGATGTGATGGTCGTGGCGGCCTACGGCTTGATCTTGCCGCGCAGCACGCTCGACATCAAACCCTGCATCAATATTCACGCTTCATTGCTGCCACGCTGGCGCGGTGCTGCGCCTATCCACCGCGCCATCGAGACCGGCGACGATGAAACAGGCGTGACCATCATGCAGATGGAAGAAGGCCTCGATACGGGCCCCATGCTGGCCATCGGGCGCATGCCCATCGAAGCGGGCGATTCGACCGCCAGCCTGCACGACAAGTTGGCCATGCTGGGCGGCAAGATGATCGTCGAGACACTGCGCAAGATGCAGCAGCAGCCGTTGGAAGCCGTACCTCAGCCGGAAGCGGGCGTGACCTACGCCGCAAAAATCGCCAAGGACGAGGCCGCGCTCGACTTCAGCCAGCCGGCGCTGGAACTGGGCCTGAAAATTCGCGCCTTCAACCCCTTCCCCGGCGCCTGCGGCCAGGTCGATGGCGTGACCATCAAGATCTGGGCCGCCGACGTGCTCGAAGCGGACAGCAAGGAAGCGCCAGGCCAGGTACTCGCGGCCGACGCCCAGCACGGCATCGTCGTGGCCTGCGGCAATGGCTCACTGCGCCTGACGGAACTGCAAAAACCGGGCGGCAAGCGCCTGCCGGCAGCCGAATTCATCAAGGGCTTCCCGCTCGAAGGCAAACGTTTCGTTTAATTCAGCCCCCAACTAGCCCGGCGGCCGGCACTGCATGGACCAGCTGACTACCCTGCGCGCCTTGCGCCGCGTCGTGGAACTGGGCAGTTTCACGGCTGCCGGCGCCGCGCTGGGCATCTCGCATTCCATTGTGTCTCGCCAGATCCGCCAGCTGGAAAGCCAGTTGGGTGCCCAGTTACTCAATCGCACGACACGCCGCTTCGCCCTGACGGCCGCCGGCCGGGAATACTATCTGGCCAGCCGCGACATCCTGGACGCGCTCGATGCGGCCGACCGCGCCGTCGCCATGCACCAGGCGCAGCCGTCCGGCTGCCTGCGCATCAATGCACCGACGGCCTTCGGCACGCTGGAACTGGCCGCCTGGCTGCCTGCCTTCACCCGGCAATACCCACACATACAGATCGACCTCGTCTGTAATGACCGCATCGTCGACCTGCTCGACGATGGCTTCGATGTGGCGCTGCGCCTGGCGCGCGGCTTGCCCGATTCCACTCTGGTAGCGCGCCAGCTGACCAGCAGCCGCACGCTGGCAGTTGCCTCGCCCGCCTACCTGGCCCGCCATGGCCATCCGGCCACGCCGCAAGACCTGGCGCAGCACAATTGCTTGATGTACACAGCCGGCGACAAGCCGGCAGAATGGCTGTTCACCGACGCCGGCGGCAGCGTGCACAAGGTTGCCGTACGCGGCAGCCTGCAAGCCAATACCAGCATCGCCCTGCGCGAGGCCGCCGTGGGCGGCATGGGTATCGCCGGCGCAGCCGCCTTCATCGTGCGCGATGCGCTGCGCAGCGGCAAGCTGCTGGAGGTATTGCCCGGCTACACCTTGCGTCCACGAACCCTGTACGCACTGTACCCGCACAGCCGTCAGTTGTCGCCCAAGGTCAGGGCCTTCGTCGATTTTGCCGTGCAGCACTATCAGGATCGCTACTGGGATTGATCAAGGCTGCAGCAGCGCCTTGCGCATGGCGCGAAACTGCTGCGTCAAGCCGGCATAACCCCAGGCCGCCTGACGCGCGTCATGCACGTGGATATAGCTGACGTCATGCAATTCGCCCAGACACTCCTGCATGGCCGCGAACACGGCGGCGATATACGCGGCCTTTTCCGCTGCCGTATTGGTTTCATCGCTGATCAGGATATCGAGGAAAAAACTCGTCTTGCCCTGCGCCTGCAGCGACGGCCCGCCGACAAACCAGTGCGCCGCATCGGCATGGCTGATTGCCACCGACGTCAATTCGGGTGCCTTGTGCAGCAACTGCGCCGTCAAGGCGCTCAGGGTCGCGGCGATGGCCGCGGACTGGCGCGCATCAGGCGCGCTGGATAAAAGCAGGTTCAGGATGGGCATGGGAAGCTCCGCAAGTTGATGAAGACCCATTCTAGGCAGGCGCGATGGAAAGTGGCAGCCTGCGCCAGGCACAGGATCTGTGCAGTATGTGCACCAATGCCTGCGCCTATAAAAAATGAAATAAAAAAAGGGCTTGCCGCGGCAAGCCCTTTTTGCATTCAGCGCCCTTGCCTAGCGGCGCTGCACCTGCATCAAACGTCCGCCCACGGACGACGACAGGCTGACCTCGTAACGTCCACCGGCCGGCAAGGCGCTCACGTCAACACTGGCTTTGCCGCCCGTCAACTCACTGGCGACCAAAGTCTTGCGGCCATCGACACCTACGTGCAGCACGGCTGCGTATGGCTCCAAGTCGGCATTCCAGGCCAGCGCCAGCTTGCCGCCGCTTTGGGTCGCCTCAAACGTCGCCTCGTTGGCGGCGGCCTTGCTGCGGCGCGCGGGACGCTCCAGCTTGGCCAAAGCCTTGCCATTTTCCAGCACTTCCACGTCACTGATGTCTCCCGGATTGGCGAAGCTGACGCGGAAATGGCGCATGGCAGTGCCGCCATGGTCGGCCACGGACACGCCATCGAAAGGCAAATCAATCGTCTGCCCTGACGCTGTCAACACCCGCAAGGTATATGCATGGCCACTGCCGCTGGCAGCGCTACCGATGCGCGCCGAGGAGGCAACGGCAGGACGCAGCCCCACGCCGGCGGAAGTGATGCGACCGGAAATGGTCAGATAGCCATGCTCGGGCTCGGACATGCTGGCGGCAAGTACATTGCTGCCTGTCATCAGCGTGCTGCGCTTTTCCAGGAATTGCTGTATCCGCGCATAGCTATAGTCCGAGAACCAGGCACCGCTGCAATAACTCATTACGTCCTTCATCGCCGTGCTGCCATAGACTGCCTTGCTCAGCTGGCCAATGCTGCCCGCATAGTCGCTGTTGTACAGCGGTTGCGGTCCCAGCTCGCCATTGGTATACGGGTAGAAGATATCCGCATTCGCAGGACTGCCGCAGGCAACGTGTTCCAGCGAGTGATTGTGGCCCAGCTCATGCACCAGCGTGGTCAGCCATTGAGGCCAGCTATTGGCGAAGGGATCGACAGCGGCATTGTTGTTGAACCTGGCGTCCAGGCCGATAGCCGCCGTGAAATCGCCGCTGCTGCCGGTGCGCTTGTTGATGTAGGCCAGGCCGGCGACGCGGGTGGACGACATTTTCGGCAAAAAACCATAATAGTAGGCGCCACTATCTTCCTGAGCACGCTTATTGTTCAGGGTTTCCAGCGTCGTGTTCCACCAACTGTCGGCCGTGCTGCTACCCGGTATGCTCAGTGGGGCAAGCGTAGTAATGCTGATATTTTCTGCTGCATACGGATAGACACGAGTCAGTGCAGTACGAATCACCTCGGCGTCAGGCAGTTGTGCCAAGCCATCATCGGTGCTCAAGGGCACGAGTACCAGGCGGATGCGCGCCGCGCTGGACACGGTCGGCGCCGCTTCCTGACTGACCTGCGTGCCATCATTGCCCACGGCAGTCACGCGCACGCGCACGCCGGGGAAGATCCAGCCTGCCGGCAAAACGGCACTGAAATTGCCGTTGAAACTGTAATCGCTTTTCGTCGTCGGCAACACCGACGGGCCACTCATGTTGATGCTGCCGAGGTTGCTGCCATCGGCAGCCGTGGCGTTCAGGGTCACGGCCGGGCTGCTGCGGCCCGCCTGGGTGCCGAGCACGGACACGCGCACGGCGGCCGATTTACCGCGCGTCAGGCGCAAGGCTCCATTACTGGCGTTCAGGTTCAGTACCTGCGCGAAATCAATGCTGCTCAGGGTGAAGGCCGACACCGTGCCCGCATTCACGGCTATGCGCGAAGTGGCAGACAGCATCACGTTACCCGTTGCTGAAGCTGGTGCGGACAACACCAATAGGCTGGCACTGGCGCTGACGATGGTCGCGGGCGTACTGCCGACGGAAGCGCTGCTAACCTGGTCGAGGTTGCTGCCCTGCACAGTCACCGACAAGGTGGCGCCGTTGACGAACGTGCTGATCGACGTCACTGCCACGCTCGGCAAGACCGTGTAGCTGTCGCTGCTGATGACATTATTGTACGGACCGCTCACCGTCAGCGTTCCCGTTGCCGCGCCCGCAGGCACCAGCACGGTCATGCTGCTGGCGGTCTGGCTTTGCGGCTTCACCGACGCACCAGTGCCAAACTTCACATCCGTCACGGCTCCCATGCCGGTACCCGTGATCGTCACGCTGGAACCGACTTCGCCTGCCAATGGCGCGACACTGCCCACGCTTAATGGCAGGTACACATTGACGTTATAGCTGGTGGCCGCCGTGCCGCTGGCGCTGACCAGGCTCAAGGCGCCCGTGACGGGCAGGCCCGGCATGGCCAAGGTCACGCTGCTGTCGCTGGCGGCGCCGATGACAAGCGTCACGCCGCCCACCTGGAAGGCCGTCACACGGCTCAGATTCGTGCCCGTCACCACCAGGCTGCCACCAACGGCAACATTCGTCGCCGAGACGGCCGTCACGGCAGGAATCACCACCGGATTACCGGCGGTGGTCGACACCACGCTATCGCCTCCACCCCCGCCTCCGCCGCAAGCGGACAGGCCCAGCATGAGAAACAATGCAATAAGAAAATGGTTTTTCATGGCTGGGATCCATATTGATGCTGCGCAATACAGGGAATCGCAAAAGTAAAATGTAACATATTGGTGATTTTTAGTGAGAATTTAATTTCCAGGAATGACTATTATCAGCCAATTCGATTCCATAAGGCAACTATTGATACTTTTAATTTAATCGGTTTCGATAATAACTAAAAATCTGCTTGGCAAATTACATTCAGAGAATCATTTCATTCACTCTGTATTAGATTCATTGAAACTTATTTTCCTTTATCGCGATTGCCATTCAATTCATTAAAAATAGGCAGAGACGGCACGCGCAATGGAAGCATTTCTGCACCGCCCGGACAAGATATTTTCCTGATAACCCTGGTGGAAAAATTAAGGTTTTTGCCTGGATTTTCAGGCATGTCATTGTCAGCGGGGACGCCCGCTTGCCGCCACGGCACTGGCCATGGCGCCGTTGTGTTGCGCGAACCACGGCGAACTGAGCTGCGAGCGCTTTTGCTGAAAACTAAAGCAGCCTGATGCCGTATAATTTTAGACCCGGTGAGATCCGGCGATTGCCACCTCCTGCCCGCCCTACCCGGCAGGCAATCTGCGTCAGCCGATCAGGCTGACCCGCAACCGCCTCGTCACTGTCTTGTCGCCGCGCCACCGCCCGTTTGCCTATTGAAAGCATGAAATGAACGATACCGTGATCCCCGCCATGTCCCCGACCGAAGCCACCTTGCGCGCCATTCTTGCGCGACGGATCATGATTCTCGACGGCGCCATGGGCACGATCATCCAGCAATACAAGCTCGACGAACAAGCATACCGTGGCGGCCCCGCTGGCCGCTTCATCGATTTCGCCGCGCCAGCCGACAGTGGTGCGCGTGAACTGTTCGTCAAGGGCAACAATGAGCTGCTGACCCTGACGCAGCCGCACATCATCCAGGAAATCCACGAGCGCTATTTGGCCGCCGGCGCCGACCTGATCGAAACGAATACTTTCGGCGCCACGACGATCGCGCAAGACGATTACCACATGGCCCACCTGGCCTATGAAATGAACGTTCAGGCAGCCAAGCTGGCACGCGCCGCCTGCGATAAATATTCCACCCCCGACAAACCGCGCTTCGTTGCCGGCGCCTTGGGGCCCACGCCGAAGACGGCATCGATCTCGCCCGACGTGAACGACCCTGCCGCGCGCAACGTCACTTTCGACCAACTGGTGGCGGCCTACCTGCAGCAGACGCAGGGCCTGGTGGAAGGCGGCGCCGACGTGCTGCTGGTGGAAACCGTTTTCGATACCTTGAACTGCAAGGCGGCGCTGTTCGCCATCGACCTGTTCTACGAGCAAAATCCAACCGTCGCACGCCTGCCGCTGATGATTTCGGGCACCGTCACGGACGCCTCGGGGCGCATCCTGTCAGGCCAGACCGTGCCGGCCTTCTGGAATTCCGTGCGTCACGCGAAACCGCTGACCATCGGCCTGAACTGCGCGCTGGGCGCCGCCCTGATGCGTCCGTACGCGCAAGAGCTGGCCAAGATCGCCGACACCTTCGTGTGTATCTACCCGAACGCGGGCTTGCCCAATCCCATGAGCGACACGGGTTTCGACGAGTTGCCAGCCGACACGTCCGCCCTGCTGCGCGAATTCGCCGATGCGGGCTTCTTGAACATGGCCGGCGGCTGCTGCGGCACCACGCCTGAACACATCGCTGCCATCGGCGAGTTGCTGTCGAAAAACACACCGCGCAGCGTGCCGGCGCCATCGCACGACTTGCGCCTGGCCGGTCTGGAACCGTTCGTCGTCAACGAGGAATCACTGTTCGTCAATGTGGGCGAGCGCACCAACGTCACGGGCTCAAAGGCCTTCGCGCGCATGATTCTCAACGAGCAATACGACGAAGCCTTGTCCGTGGCGCGTCAGCAAGTGGAAAATGGCGCGCAAGTGATCGATATCAACATGGACGAGGCGATGCTCGACTCGCTGGCGGCCATGACGCGCTTTTTGAACCTGATCGCCTCGGAACCCGATATTTCGCGCGTACCTATCATGGTCGACTCGTCGAAATGGTCGGTCATCGAAGCTGGCTTGAAATGCGTGCAGGGCAAGGCCATCGTCAATTCCATCTCGATGAAGGAAGGCGAGGAAGAATTCCTGCGCCAGGCGAAACTGTGCCGCCGCTACGGCGCCGCCGTGATCGTCATGGCCTTCGATGAAAAGGGGCAAGCCGACACCTTCGAGCGCAAGATTGAAATTTGCGCGCGCGCCTATCACTTATTGATCGATGCGCTCGACTTCCCACCGGAAGACATCATTTTTGATCCGAATATTTTTGCCGTCGCCACCGGCATCGAAGAGCACAACAATTACGCCGTCGACTTCATCAACGCCACCCGCTGGATCAAGGAAAACTTGCCGCACGCGAAAATTTCGGGCGGCGTGTCGAACGTGTCGTTCAGTTTCCGCGGCAATGATCCAGCCCGCGAAGCCATCCATACCGTCTTCCTGTACCACGCCATCAAGGCCGGCATGACGATGGGTATCGTCAACGCCGGCATGGTGGGCGTGTACGACAACCTGGACCCGGAATTGCGCGAGCGCGTGGAAGACGTGGTGCTGAACCGGCGCGAAGACTCGACCGAACGCATGATCGAGTTTGCCGGCACACTGAAGGCGGGCGGCAAGGCCGAGGCACAAACCCTGGCCTGGCGCGAAGGCACGGTGCAGGCGCGCCTGTCGCACGCGCTGGTGCACGGCATCACGCAATTCATCGTCGAAGATACGGAAGAAGCACGCCTGGAACTGCTACACAATGGCGGACGCCCGATCCACGTGATCGAGGGCCCCTTGATGGCGGGCATGGATGTGGTTGGCGACCTGTTTGGCCAGGGAAAAATGTTCCTGCCGCAAGTGGTGAAATCGGCGCGCGTCATGAAGCAAGCGGTGGCCCATCTGATTCCGTACATCGAGGAAGAAAAACTGCTGGAAGAAAAGCGCACGGGCATCGTCGCCAAGCCCAAGGGCAAGATCATCATGGCGACCGTCAAAGGCGACGTGCATGACATCGGCAAGAATATCGTCACCGTCGTTCTTCAGTGCAACAACTTCGAAGTGGTGAACATGGGCGTGATGGTGCCGTGCTCGGAAATCCTGGCGCGTGCCAAAGTGGAAAACGCCGATATCATCGGACTGTCGGGCTTGATCACGCCGTCACTGGAAGAAATGGCGTATGTCGCCAAGGAAATGCAGCGCGACGATCATTTCCGCATGCTCAAGATTCCCCTCTTGATCGGCGGTGCCACCACCAGCCGCGCCCACACGGCGGTGAAAATTGCGCACAATTACGATGGCCCCGTGATTTACGTACCGGACGCTTCGCGTTCCGTTTCGGTGGCGCAATCCCTGCTGACGCCGGAACAGCGCGACAAATACGTGCAAGACATCGAACTCGATTACGCGCGCATCCGCGAGCAGCACGCCAACAAGAAGGCGCTGCCCACCCTGCCTTTGGCGCAGGCGCGTGCCAACAAGATGCTCGTGCCCTTCGACGGCCCGTGCACGCCGGTGAAACCGAAGTTCATCGGCCGCCGCGTCTTTAAAAATGTCGACCTGGCCGCCCTGGTCAACTATATCGACTGGGGTCCGTTCTTCCAGACCTGGGACCTGGCCGGCCCCTTCCCGGCCATCTTGACCGATGAAGTAGTCGGTGACGCGGCCACCAAGGTGTACGCAGAAGGCCAGGCCTTGCTGAAAAAACTCATCGATGGGCGCTGGCTGACGGCCAATGGCGTGGTGTCCTTGCTGCCAGCGAACAGCGTCAATGACGACGACATCGAGATATATACCGACGATACGCGCAGT
Organism: Janthinobacterium paucivorans; assembly: GCF_051380805.1. Taxonomy (NCBI): domain Bacteria; kingdom Pseudomonadati; phylum Pseudomonadota; class Betaproteobacteria; order Burkholderiales; family Oxalobacteraceae; genus Janthinobacterium; species Janthinobacterium paucivorans. Next base: position 1,326 of record NZ_JBNYXR010000021.1, on the reverse strand, counting down.
ACCGTGGCGTTTACGTATTACGGCATGCGCCAGCAGGGCGTCAAACCCGTGGTCGATGGCGTGCAGCGCCCGAACCAGTGCCTGGCCGACTTCATCGCGCCGAAGGCCTCGGGCGTGAAGGATTACCTCGGCATGTTTGCCGTCACGTCCGGGCTGGGCATCGAGAAATACGAGAAACGCTTCGAGGATGCGCATGACGATTACTCGTCCATCATGCTCAAGTCTCTGGCAGACCGCCTGGCCGAAGCGTTTGCCGAGTACCTGCATGAGCGCGTGCGCAAGGATTTATGGGGCTATGTGCCAGACGAGCAGCTGAGCAACGACGACATGATCGGCGAACACTATGTCGGCATCCGCCCCGCGCCCGGCTACCCCGCCTGCCCCGAGCATACCGTCAAGAAACAGATGTTCGACGTCATGCAGGCAGAGGAAATCGGCATGATGTTGACAGAATCATATGCCATGTTCCCGGGCGCGGCCGTCTCCGGCTTCTATTTCGCCCACCCGGAGTCGAAATACTTCGTGGTCGGCAAGATCGGCATGGACCAGGTAGAAGACATGGCCAAGCGCCGCGGTGCCAAGATAGAGGACGTGGAACGCTGGCTGGCACCGAATCTGTCATGATATGTACAAGGCGCGCGGAACTTATCGCGCGCCGCAGCGCACTAACGCAGTATGCCGGTCGGCATGCTGCATGCCCGCTCCGGCCCGTTTCCTGACTGCTCAGGATCAACCAAGGGAGGTAATATGGCAAGCAATTTCAAACTGAAACGCTGGCAAGATCAATTGATCCTGTTGCTGGGCCTGTGGCTGCTCGTCTCGCCCTGGGCTTTTTCCTATCCCGAAGGCTCGCCGCAGATGCTCAATGCCTTGGTTTCGGGCCTGGTGATCGCCGTGCTGGCCGCCTTCGACCTGTACAAGACGTATTTCTGGGCCGTCGTCGTCAACCTGCTGGTGGGCGTCTGGGTCGCCACATCGCCGTGGATCTTGCGGCTGGCCGAACAGCGCGTCGTCCTGTGGAACGAGTTGCTCGTCGGCATTGCCGTCGTCGTGCTGGCCCTGTGGGAACTGCGCACCGACCCCGAGCTGCACAAGCACTGGCCCGGTGCGGCAGCGTAGCGGCGCAAAAAAGCCCTGTCACGGCATCGCCGTGCAGGGCTTTTGAAGAACGCGCCAACAATGTTGTCGGATTACGCGTGGCCTAACGGCCGCGCTAATCCGACCTTGTATTATTCCCTTCATGCCGTTCGTGATATTGCGAACGGTATCGACCGCTGTCAAAATCTTGGTAGGCATATCAAGACCGGGTAACTGGATGCTGTATCC
>NZ_JBNYXR010000020.1:0-74302 GCF_051380805.1 Janthinobacterium paucivorans | reverse complement strand
CATTCCACAACGGGCCATCGGTGCCAAAACACCCATCCAGGCGCTCAAAGAATGGCAGCAAAAGAAGCCGGAACTATTCGTCAAGCGCGTTTATGATCAAACGGGACTGGACAACTAGAAGCTGTTATTCAAAACAAGCGGAAATTAAATTTTTTTGATGATCAAGACTCGCAAAAAGAAAGCATTTCAGATAATGAAAGTGAACTATTGTCAAAGAAGCTAGTAAAAGCATGGATGCAGGATCCATCGTTGGGACTAGTTCTGAGAAAGGCTATAGAAATATTCCCGTCTCCATCTCTGGTTGAGGATGTAATTGAAGCGATCTACATAAGAACAAGCATTGCAGAAAATTCTGATATTTTAACTGCTGCAATGATGGATTATTTATTAGCCGATTTATTTAGATGTTGTGTTGATTTTAATGGTTATTTTCAAAAAACTGATTGCCCCAAGTCTTCGGCTCCCGAAGATTTACTTGATTTAGTTTCAATGTACGCTCAACGCATTGTTGTTTCTGAAAATGTTCCGCAATTTTTATTAAGGCAAGCTTTACTGCTATTGGCAACGCAGAAAAAACCAATTCTCCTTAAAAATTCTGAAAATTCGATTCAGAGTAGTCTTCATGCGATTTTGGCAGGTTCGCCGCCGCCGTTTAAATCCACAAGACTTGCTCTATTTGAAGTTGCCGCTCAAATTACTGGGCGCTCTGATACATTTGCAATGCTTTTATTGCAAAATATTAATAATTTAGACGCTGATAAGAAATATGAAGCACTTGAAAGTGTGGCAAAAAGAGGTGGTGATTTTTGGTTTAATATTTGGAGCCGTCTAACGAAAAGCGGCGATACCTATTTGATTAGACGATTGGATTGGGCTTCTCCTGTTTTATCAAGCGATTTAAAATCTAGACGGCAGAAGCTTTCAAAAATTATTGCTTCGGATAAAAATGGTTTTCAACATGAGTCATCGCTTATAAAACTTGCCCTAGGATTAATAAATCTTGTTGAAAAAGAATGGAACGGAATTTTCTTATCTCCTCGTGATATCTCCGTAACTCAAGTTGGTCAGCAACTTACATGGAATGAGCTATGGGTGCCAGAAATAGATAGCATTGAATGTCAAATCATATCAAAGCCTTCTATATTTGATCCGCGTTTTCAGGCACCGCCGTGGATTAACCAAGAAAATCAAGAACACTTGATGATTTATTGGGTTGGATCAATTCTCCGTGCTGCAGCGGTAGGGGGAAGTGATTTTACCGGAAATATATGGAAAGGAAAATCAATTGTCGGATATAAGGGACTGAAAACGGGGTGGTATAAACGACGAATGGGAATGATGCATTCATCTGAAGTATTAGTTGGAAACTATGCCACTGTGTCTGGATGGTTTTCTGAGTTACTGATGAAATGTCTACAATGGCCTGGATTTGAATCTACATTCCTTCAAAATGAAGATATATCTGAAATAGAGGGAATCAGTAGTTTAAAAAATAAACTTCGTGAAAGACTGGCACTGCTTGATAAGTTGTATTGCTCAACTTCCCGCTTACCTGCACTCATCACTTCTGTAGATCGTAGTTCGATATCTAAGAGACAGTCATTCAGGATCGTTGTTGTTCAACAATTATTGCCTAGGGACGAAAAATTCTCAATAAGCGATCCAACCTTAAGTTTGCCTAGGGCAAGAGCTGAAAACAGATCTCATTTGGCTAGAATATGTCAATTGACATATAAAACATTGAGTACAAAACTTGAAGCTGACAATGATATTGCCTCATCTGGCGCTGACTTAATTGTATTTCCTGAGGTTTCGATTCACCCGGATGACCAAGATTTGATAAAGCGATTAGCAGATAAAACTAAGTCTATCGTTTTTGCTGGACTTATTTTCAACAGTCACAACGATAAATTGGTAAATGCTGCAAGATGGTTTATTCCAGATTATCGTCCTTCAGGGCGGCAATGGATAATTAGAGATCAAGGGAAATTCAATATGACTAAGGAGGAACAAATACTTGGCATTGCAGGATTCCGCCCTTGTCAGCATTTAATTGAAATTGTTGGGGGTGAGGAAGGACCAATAACAATGAGTGGTGCTATTTGTTATGACGCCACTGACTTAAAGCTTGCAGTGGATTTAAAGAATAAGTCTGATCTTTTTGTTGTTTGTGCTCATAATCGAGATGTTAATACATTCGACACTATGGCTGCTGCATTAAATTATCATATGTATCAGCATGTTGTTGTAGTGAATAAAGGGGAGTATGGCGGTTCAACAATTCAGGCTCCATATAAGGAACGTTATGATCGGCTGGTAGCTCATGCCCACGGAGTTGACCAAATATCTATACACATCGCTGATCTTGATTTGTCTGCATTTAGACGAAACCATAAATTTTATAAATCTGTAAAAACAAAACCAGCAGGCTAAGAATTTTTTATTTAATGCATTAAGATTTAATAATTAATCAACATAAGAGGTGAAAATTGAATGAAATAATAGGAAATTGCCAGAAGAGCGTTTTGGAGAATTGGGCTTTTATAGCCACGATTGCTGTACCTGTGATTGCCATATTGGCCGGGGCGGTCGCGGTTTGGCAAATAATCGCAAGTGCCAAGGCTCAGCGCAGGAGCACAGCCTATGCTCTTTATCAGCAATATTTGACTTTGGCAATGGAAAATCCTGAATTTGCGCATGGCGATCAAATAGAAATTACTAAATTTTCTGATAGATATAGAAAATATAAATGGTTTGTATCTAGTATGCTTTTGTGCTTCGAGGAAATATTGATATCTTGCCCAAAAGAATCTGATTGGGAAAATAATATACGTTCTCAGTTAAGTCGACATACTTGGCACCTTTACAAATCACACTCTGTTAATTCGGGGCATTGGAAAAAAGATTTGATGAGATTGATAGATATGGAAGTAGAGAAATCTAGTTATCGGGGACACATTTCTTCAAAAGGAAGTGGTGAAATTTGCTTTAAGTTAGCAAATTAGATTTTCACTTCTAGTGTTTTATTAAAAAACCAGCTCATTGATATAAAGTGGATTCTTGTGATGTCAATCCTATGACTTTCATTTTGCGGAAAGGCTTTGGCTATGTGTTAATAGTGGATTCGAAAAACATAACCTGACTTATACGTCAAGGCATCGAATTTACGAAAGTATATCGTTTTTTTGCATTTGTTAAATTGATGCTATTAGTACTATGGTTTAAGAATTACAGGAATTTTAGGCTACAATTTAGGCTACAGTTCAGTGGAAATCAACGGCAAACAATGGCAAATAACGGAAAGTTATAGTTCTTAAAAATCAATGAGTTAGGTATTTTTTAGCGGTGAAATGCTGGTTTCGGACGGGGGGATATGGCGGACTCATAATCCGTTGGTGCCGTGTTCGACTCACGGGAGGCCCACCAGAATTTCGCAGCAATAGATCAAGCCCCGGCGGGTGACTGCCGGGGCTTTTTTCATGCTGCCGTACAATCGCGGCTTGCTGATTGATGAAAGATGAAACGAGATGACGGCTGAAGTGAAGATTGACGATATCGTGCTGGGCGATGGCAAGGCGGCGGCGCGTGGTGCCCTGATCACGGCCCATTACCGGGGCTGGCTGGAAGACGGCACGGAGTTTGACTCGTCGCATAAGCGGGGTGAGCCTTTTCGCTGTGTGCTGAGCAATAACAAGGTCATCCAGGGCTGGATTGTGGGTTTGCAGGGCATGCAGGTCGGTGGCACGCGCAAGCTGTGGGTGCCGGCGGCGCTGGCGTATGGTGAGCGCCAGGTGGGCTTGATAGCGCCACATTCCAACTTGATCTTCGAGATTGCATTGTTGGAAGTGCTGACGCGCGATTGATGTGCTGCGTGCCGCTGCCAGCGTATGTCAGGTGCTGCGCTGGTGCAACATCAAGCTTGTTTGCGCTCGATTTGCATCGCGTCCAGCGCTGGCACGATGTCATGCAGGCTGGCCACTTCATAGGTGGGCAAGGCGGCTGAGGTATTGGCCAGGCCATCCGGATTAAACCAGCAACTGTCGATGCCATAGCGGTTGGCACCGAGGATGTCGGCGTCCAGCCGGTCGCCGATGATGATCGATGTTTCCTTGCTGAAGGTGCGCGCCATCTTGGTCGCATACTCGAAGAAGCGCACGTCCGGCTTGGCGTGGCCGCATGCTTCGGAGGTGGCGACGAAGGAGATGAAGTCGCTCAGGCCGGAGGCGGCGATGCGGCGGTTTTGGATGGATTCGACGCCATTGGTGACGATGCCCACTTCGCCGATACGCGACAGCGTTTCGCACACTTGCTTGGCGCCATCGATCAGTACGACCGTGTCCGGCAGCGATTCCAGATACAGACGGCTGGCCAGTTCTGGAGCGAGGTCTATGCCGCTCAGTGCAAACGTTTTGCGGAAGCGCTCCACTTTCAGGAAGTCCTTGCTCACGTCGCCCGTTTCGAAGCGTTTCCACAGGTCGACGTTGATCGTCTGGTATTGCGCGAACAGGGCCTCGATGTCGTCGCGCAGCCCCAGTTCGTGCATGGTGTGCAGGAACGAGCGTTTTTCGGAAGCCTTGAAATCGAGCAGGGTATCGTCCAGGTCAAGCAGGAATAGCTGGTAGGTCATGGTATGTGTTGAATTCGTGGAAATTTGTCTTGCATCGTAGCACGTAGCGACGCGTTCGGTTGGCCATCGCCTGCGCGCGCGATCCGCTACAATCGCTGTCAGACTCGTCACTTTCACTCAATACCTGCCCATGACCCAGCTCTCCGTTAACGTTAATAAAATCGCCCTGCTGCGTAATTCGCGCGGCCGCAATTTTCCCGACTTGCTCGCGTTTTCCGAGCGCTTTCTCGACCTGGGCGCCGCCGGCATCACGCTGCACCCACGCCCTGATCAGCGCCATGCGCGCTACGACGATGTTGCCCCGTTGCAGCGCCTGTGCGCGCAGCGGGGACGCGAGCTGAATGTGGAGGGCTATCCGACGGCGCAGTTTTTGGATGTGGTGAAAAGCGCGCGTCCGGCGCAATGCACGCTGGTGCCCGACATGCCGGGCCAGCTGACGTCCGACCACGGCTGGGATATTGAACAGCATGCGGCGCTGTTGCGTCCCGCCATTGCGCAATTGAACGACCTGGGCATCCGCGTCAGCCTGTTTGTCGATGCCGGCTACTCTGCACTGGAGTGGGCGCGCGAGGTGGGGGCGGCGCGCGTGGAACTGTACACGGAGCGGTTTGCCGACAGTTACGGCAGCGCGCAGGCCGATGCCGTATTTGACACGTATTTGCAGGCGGCGCGGCGGGCACAGGCGCTGGGCCTGGGCGTGAATGCCGGGCACGACCTCGATTTGCACAACCTGGCGCGTTTCCTCGACATACCCGGCATCCTGGAAGTGTCGATCGGCCACGCGCTGGCGGTTGAATGCCTGGAACTGGGCATGGAAAAGGTACTCGGCCGCTACCTTGAGATATGCCAATCGTAGGATGCTTGGGCGACGACGCTGGCCAGCCGCTGCAGTCTGAGCGGGGCTGGTAGGAGCACAGCCTTGTGCCATGGTCCTGCCTGGTGCACGAGCATGCTTACCTATCTACCCACCAGTGGAGCAAGGTTTCATCATCGTCGTCATCGAGGTTGGCGTAGATATTGGAGAAGTACCATTCCACGCCCGTCGCCGTGCGGAAGGCGTCGAAGGGGCCGTTGACGTTGTAGATGCCGTGGTGTCCGGGCACGCTGAAGGTGAGATTGCCGTTGTATTGGCCATCCATGGTGCCGCCCAGCTGGCTTTGCACCTCGCGTTCGAGTTGCTCCACTGCTTCTTGCGGCACGTCGTCGGCGTAGATCTGGATGCAGAAGTTGCCACCGCGCTTCAGTACTTCGGCGGGGGCGAGCGGGTCGGCGATGCTGACGATGTCGCCGCGCGCCAGGTTCAGGGTCAGGCCGGGCGAGGCCAGTAGTTCGTAGACGTGTTCGTCAATCTGGCGTGCCGGCAGGGATTCATACACGGGGCCGTTTGTGTTCTCTCCTGCCAATACGCGGATATGCGGCAAGCCTTCGCAATTGATGTCTTCCATTCATTCTTTCATCGTGCCTGCGCCTTGCGATGTGCGTCGCGCCAGGGGGGATGGCAACATTGTACCGGCTACTTGCCAGTTGGCCGGGTACGGCCGGTGTATCGACCATTTGCCGCTGTTGCGCGTATTCCAGGCGCGCCTTTGTGCCCAAGTACCACGCGTTTGACGCTGCCCGGCCTGCAGCGCTTTCCAGAATACGGAATATAGAAAAAGCACGCCGCAGCGTGCCTTGAGCGCGCGCCTGGCGGCCGATATGCCAGGCCGAAGAACCCGCTTAGTAGCGATAGCTGAGGCTGATGCGCAGTACTGGGTAGGCCTTGAAATCCTTGACCTTGTCGGCCAGTTTGCCGTTTTCAGCAGCCACGTCTGTTTTCAACGCAGCGCACACCAACGGGTCGCAGCCGCTGTTGCTCAGCGCCGTCTTGGGCGCGCCCTGGAACAGGACACCGATGTCGCTGGAAATACCCCAGCCAGCCTCTTTCACAGCATTGCCCCAGCCGATGCCAATGTAGGGCGCGACTTTACGAAAATCGATGGTGCCGTCCAGCTGGCCCGCACTGGCCGCCGTGTAGGTGTTGCCGTTCAGTGTGTAGCTGCCAGTCTTGTTCGGTTTACCCTTGGCATCGATTTTATTGCCGTTATACACCACGCCTGCGCTCACGCGGAAGGCGCCGTCCATGGGGAAGTAGTCGAGCAGGGCATCGAAGGTTCGCAGCTTGAGTTTCAGCTGGTAGTCGACATCGTCGGTGCTGGAGTTGTAGGAGTAGTTCAGGAAGCCAACGCCAAAACGGGCATTCAGATTCGATTGCAGTGGTACGCTCAGGTGCGCGCCGACGCCAGTCGTACCCAGGTCGGCCGTGATGCCTACTTCCGCCTGGGCTTGGCTTGCACAGAATATGCCAGCCAGCAAGGCGACAATCATAGGGGGCTGTTTCATGCTGACGCTCTCCAGTTGTTAGTCAAGCCACGTAGTAAATAAGCCGATGAAAGTCAGTATTTCCATGCTGTAATTTCTATGGGGATCATAGAGGCTGAAATGGTGCAAGGCAAGACTGGCGTTGCAAGGTGTTGCTTTCCTGTCGCAACGCCCTGCAGTTGTGTACTTCGTGCTGCTTAGTTCGGTGCGCTGATGCCGTTGCGGAACTGCTCGAAACCGGCACGGGCGGCCTTGTAGCAATTGCCGGCGGCCGTTTCCAGGCCTTCTCGGTCAAGTACCTCGACCGTGCCGCGGCGGTACTGGATCAAGCCCTCGTCCTGCAGCTTGCGCGCCGTGACGGTAACGCTTTCGCGGCGCACGCCCAGCATATTGGCCATGGTGTCTTGCGTGACCTTCAGCTCGTTTGACAGGGAACGGTCAAGGCGGTCCAGCAGCCAGCGGCACAGTTTCTGTTCGATGCTGCAATGACGCCCGCCCACCACGTTCTGTGCCATTTGCGCAAACATGGCGCTGGTGTAGCGCATCAGCAATTGCGCCAGCGCGCCGCCTTCATTGAACACTTCGCGCAGGAACGTGGTTTTCAGGCGATAGCCGTAGCCAGCGGTTTGCACGATGGCGCTGCAGGTGGCGCGCTCGGCCTCGTACAGCACCACGCCAGCGACGCCTTCGCGGCCGATGACGGCGATTTCGGTGGTGGCGCCGTCTTCCATGACATACAACAGGGAAACGATGGCATTGGTAGGGAAATACGTGTATTCAATCTTGCCGCCGCAATCGAATAAATGCTTGCCGGCAGGTAAGGCGACCAGTTCCAACTGGCAAAACAGGCGTTCCAAGTCGGCGCGCGACAGGGCGCGCAGTAATTCGTTCTGTTGCGCGCCCGTGATGCTGATCATCGGCGTTGCCCGCGCGGCGAGCCAGTTGTGCTGGGCGGCGGCGTGGCTATTTGTTGCTGGTGTCAGGTTGCTATAAGCTTTGTACATGGTAGGGCCTCATCTTATGATCTTGTTGGATGGCGCTGCTTTTCTGGCTTGCTAGCGTTGTGCTCAATCTGCTATTCACTATAGGACCCGGGGACGTGGATGGGCATCAGATGAGCCGACGTGCTTATGTAGGCTAGGAACATTGCCTCGTGTCATCCGACTCCTACGCACGGCTTTTCATTTTTCTGCGATTGGAAACAACGGTGGCTGCGAAAAGTGTGATGTGCAGCGCGCCAGGCACGAATTTAGGCCGCAGGCAGCAGGCAAACCACGCTGCGTGCTACGACGACGGTGATAAAATGTTGGCACGAAGAAATTTGACGCGCGTTTCGATAGGAGATACGGCGCCTACTCTTCAGTCTTACCCACTTCCGCTTCCTCCTGCGACGCTTGCCATGGTCGCCTCACTGCCCGCCCCGAGCCTGTGCCGCTGTGTGCGCCTGTCTTGTCCCGTATGTCCGCCTAATGAAGAAAGCAACACATGAAATGGTTTTTTGATTTGAAAATCGCCACCAAGCTGATTTTGTCGTTTGGTGCCGTGCTGTTGTTGACGGCGGCTTTGGGCGTGTCGGCGATCTTTTCCATGGCACGCATCAATACCGCGTCGACGGATCTATCCGCCAACTGGATGCCCAGCGTGCTGGCAGCCATGTCCATGCGCAGCGATGTCAGCGATTTTCGCCGTTGGGAACTGGCGCATATGCTGGCCGCGCAGGATGCCGACATGGCATTGAATGAAGCGCGCATGACGCAAACGCAGGCCAAGTTGAAAGCCGATGGTGACAACTATCGACGCCTGATTTCGGAACCGGGCGAGCAAGAAATCTTTGATCGCTTCCTGGCGCTCAACGATGAATTCATGCGCTTGCACGCAAGCATGTTGAGCCTGTCGCGCGAGATGAAAAAGGAAGACGCGCGCGCGCTGGCTGTAGGGACGTCGGCCAAGGTCATGACAGAGATGATGCTGGTCCTCGATAAAATGGTGTCCATCAATACGGACGGCGGCGCGCGCTCGAGTGCCAGTGCCGATGCCACGTATGCGGCCTCGCGCGCCAGCCTGATCGGCTTGCTGGTCGGCGCCGTCGTCATCGGCATATTGCTGGCGCTGTGGGTCGCGCGCAGCGTGGCGCGTCCGCTGATTGCGGCTGTCGGCGTGGCGCGCCAGGTGGCGGCCGGCGACTTGACGGCGCATATTGTTGTGCAATCGAAAGATGAAACGGGGCAATTGATGCAAGCCCTGAAAGACATGAATGCCAGCCTGCAGAACCTGGTAGGCCAGGTGCGTAGCGGCACTGATAACATCGCCACGGCGTCGAGCCAGATTGCCGCTGGCAACCAGGATTTGTCGTCGCGCACGGAGCAGCAGGCCAGTTCCCTGGAAGAAACGGCCTCATCGATGGAAGAGCTGACTTCGACCGTGAAGCAGAATGCGGACAATGCGCGCCAGGCTAACACCATGGCGCTGAGCTCGTCGAGCATCGCCATTGAGGGTGGCAAGGTCGTCAGCGAAGTGGTCGGCACGATGGCGTCGATCAATGCGTCGTCGCGCAAGATCGTCGATATCATCGCTGTCATCGACGGTATTGCTTTCCAGACCAATATCCTGGCCCTGAATGCCGCCGTCGAAGCTGCGCGTGCCGGCGAGGATGGACGCGGCTTTGCTGTCGTGGCCACGGAAGTGCGCAACCTGGCGCAACGCTCGGCAGCGGCGGCCAAGGATATCAAGGTCTTGATCGGTGATTCCGTCGAGAAAGTCGAGGCGGGCTCAAAACTGGTGGACCAGGCGGGCCGCTCGATGGATGACATCGTTGCCAGCATTACCCGGGTGACGGACATCATGAGCGAGATCACGGCTGCCAGCAGCGAGCAGAGCGTCGGGATCGAGCAGGTCAACCAGGCCATCGCTCAAATGGATCAAGTGACGCAGCAAAATGCGGCCTTGGTGGAAGAGGCGGCCGCGGCGGCCGAAGCCATGCAGGAGCAGGCGGCCAGCCTGAGTGCCGTGGTGAGCATTTTCAAGCTCGACGGTGCCAATGCTGCCATGAGCGTGCCGCGCGCGCGCGTCAAGGCGCCGGCAGCGGCAACGCGTCAATTGTCCGGTACAGCGCGTGGTACGGCGCCAGTAGATGAGTGGGAAAGCTTCTAATGTCGCTCAATTAAGCTAAATTAAGCGCTTTTGCGCGGTTTCTGGATGCCGTTGCTGGCGCTGCTGCCGTGCCCTCAATCGGCGTTGGCATGGGCGCTGGTATCGATGGTATTCGGGCTTGCCATCGCTGGAACGCTTTTTGCTCGAAAATCACGGTTTCCGTGTACAGTTGCGGTGAATTAGGGTATCGTTTACAGCACTGATATTGTATCTTCTGCGCGCGATGTTCCGCCGGCGCGATCTCCGCCGCCATCGCAGCACATCTCTTCGACGCTCCCGCATACGCCCTACAGCATGTCCCGGAGCACGGAGGTGCCGCAAGAACGATGATCCATGGCTTGCAAGACGGAGCTGCCTGTGCCCCGAAATGTTGTTTATTGAGAAAGCATGGCTTCCGCAGTGCGGAGGCACACCAGAAAATTTATGTCTGAAACCGAATCGACTCCTACGCCCAGTCCGGCGATTGCCCCTGAAGCTGCGCCCGTTACCGCTGCACCCGCACCCGCACCTGCCGCACCCGTTGCCCCTGGCCTGACTTTTGCTGACTTTGGCCTCGCGCCTGAAATCCAGCGCGCACTGACCGATCAAGGCTACACCCACCCGACACCGATCCAGGAACAGGCGATTCCCGTGGTGCTGCAAGGCCGCGATGTGATGGGTGCCGCGCAAACGGGCACCGGCAAGACAGCCGGCTTTTCCTTGCCGATCATCCAGTTGCTGATGGCGCATGCCAGCAGCAGCATGTCGCCGGCCCGTCATCCGGTGCGCGCGCTGATCCTCACGCCGACCCGAGAGCTGGCGGTGCAGGTGGCTGAAAACGTCAAGGCCTACGCCAAGCACACGCCGTTGCGTTCGACGGTCGTTTTCGGCGGCATGGACATGAAACCGCAAACCGTCCTCCTGCGCGGGGGCGTGGAAATCGTCATCGCCACGCCGGGCCGCTTGCTCGATCATATCGAACAAAAAAACATTAGCCTGAGCCAGGTGCAGATGCTGGTCATGGATGAAGCGGACCGCATGCTCGACATGGGTTTCTTGCCGGACTTGCAGCGCATCATCAACTTGCTGCCGAAACAGCGCCAGAACCTGATGTTCTCGGCGACGTTCTCGCCAGAAATCAAGAAGCTGGCGGCAACTTTCCTCAACGATCCGCTGACGATCGAAGTGGCGCGCAGCAACCAGACGGCCGACAAGGTCACGCAAGTGGTCTACAAGGTGAGCGAAGACCAGAAGCATGCCCTGGTTGCCCATCTGCTGCGCCAGCGCGACCTGAAGCAGGTCATCGTATTCTCGAACACCAAGATCGGCGCCTCGCGCCTGGCCCGCGTGCTGGAACAGGAAGGCATGAGCGCCACGGCGATTCATGGCGACAAGAGCCAGCAGGAACGCATGGCGGCGCTGGAAGCGTTCAAGAAGGGCGAAATCGACGTGCTGGTCGCCACCGACGTGGCCGCGCGTGGCCTCGATATTTCCGACTTGCCGTGCGTCATCAACTTCGACTTGCCCTACAACGCCGAAGACTATGTGCACCGCATCGGCCGCACGGGCCGCGCCGGCGCTTCGGGCGACGCCATTTCGATTTATTCGGATAAAGACGAGCGCTTGCTGGCCGATATCGAAAAACTCATCAAGCAAAGCATCAAGCGCGGTGAATTGACGGGCTTCAATCCCGCTCCCGCCCGCAGCAGCGACAGTGAACGCCGTCCGCCGCGTCGCAGCGAAGGTGGCGAAGCGCGTCCCGTGCGCGCGCCCGAGAGCCGCCCGGCTGGTGACAGCCGCGACAGCCGCTCGGTCGAGCGTAGTGCGCGCCCTGCCTTTGGTCCCGGCGCACGCCGCGAAAAGGCCGATCCCTGGTTCCTGAAGCCGTATGAGCCAGCCAAGGCGGCAGCCCCGGCTGCCGCCAGCACGGCGCCGGTCGCGGCCAAGCCGAAGCAGAAGGTGGCGGCCTTGCTGGGTGGGTTGCTTAAATAGCAAATCTAGGTTGGTGTGAAGTATGAATAGCGAAACCGCTGGGGGATCGTTGCCGGCGCTTTTTTTGTTTCTGACCCGTGCTTGAATAGGTGTTTAGATTCGTGGGATCATGTACCCATGCGTAGTCCTGATTATGTTAATGATTCCGAACTCGATGCCAAGTTGTTAGTCTAAACACCTAGGGCGGTTAATTATTCGGGAGAAATCATGGCGATTAATCCAGTTCAGTTTCAGAAAGGCTTGTCTCTTGGGCAGTTCATGAGGGACTACGGCACCGACGAGCAATGTGAAAAGGCGCTGGAAAAGGCCAGGTGGCCAAGTGGATTCAAATGCCCGCGTTGCCAACACGCCTACGCTTACGAGTTTCAGCGCAAATGCAATCGATACTGGCGATGCAAAGCGTGCCGCTACCAGAGCAGTCTGCGTGCTGGCACGATCATGGACCATGGGCGCCTGCCGCTGACGACATGGTATCTTGCGATTGACCTGATGACGCAGTCCAAGACCAATATTGCCGCGCTGGCGATGATGCGCCAGCTGGGAGTGTCGTGGAAGGCGGCATGGCTGCTCAAACACAAACTGATTCGGCAACCTCAAGATTACGTTGTCCGGCCCGCACCAGGCCTTCGGCTTTGCCAAGTATTCTTATCGCTATCTTGCTGAAGTTCAGTATCGGTTCAACCGGCGGGACAACTTGGCTGCGCTGGTATCAAGGCTCGCAGTTGCTGCCACGCAAACAAGGCCGTGTCCGAAGAAAAAGATTCTGCGGCCGTCTGAGGTATGGACATAATCAGGTGCGTAGTTGGCTACTCTTTAAGGCCAGTCAAGTTTTGCGTACAATGTTCCAATCTGATCTTTTACTGGTAGCCTGATGGTCCAAGCTCTCCACAGCCAAGCGCGACCGACCCACCTGATCCGCGAGGAAATCAAGAAATCGACGTTGCCACAAGCCGAACTGGCGCGACTCTACAGCGGTACGCGGCAAACGATTCGCAAATGGCAGGATCGCGACAGTCCGGACGATGGTCCGCATTGTCCAAAGACGCTGAAAACGACGCTCACGCCAGAGCAGGAACTGGTCGTGATCGAACTGCGCAAAACCTTGATGCTGCCCACCGACGACCTGCTGGCGGTCACGCGTGAGTTCATCAATCCAGCAGTCTTGCGCGCTGGTCTGGGGCGCTGCCTGCGCCGCCATGGTGTCTCCAGCCTGCTTGAACTTGCTACCTGGGAAACCGACAAGCCCGTCACCAAAAAGTCGTTCAAGGACTACGAGCCCGGCTTTTTGCATATGTATATCAAGTACTTGCCGCAGATGCCCGCCGAAACCGAACGCCGTTACCAGTCCGACAGCAGCAGCACCGACTTCCTGATCAAGCTCAACAATGCCTGTCCGATCACCATCGTCGAGCTGCTCACCGACAATGGTCGCCAGTTCACCGACCGCTTTACCAGTAAGAAAAAAGACCCGGAAGCGGGCGATCGGATGCCTAGTGGCAAGCACGCGCTTGACGTGCTGTGCCAGCAGTTGGTGATAGAACATCGCCTGATCCCGCCACGTCATCCACAGACCAACGGCATGGTTGAACGCTTCAACGGCCGCATCAGCGAGGTCGTCAACCAGACGCGCTTCGCGTCCAAGGACGAGCTCGAATCAACCCTGCGCATTTATCTGAAAATCTACAATCACAACATTCCACAGCGCGCGCTGAATAACGAAACGCCGATTCAGTCGATGAAGAAATGGCAAGCTAAAAAACCGGAATTATTTGTTAAACGCGTTTATGAGCAAGCGGGTCTTTATAGATATAAAGTATTAGCTTTCCTCACGCAGGTGCAGTACAAGCATGTGCCGCAGAATCGAGCATGCAATCCGGCATTATAGAGGGCGGTATGGGCTATGCTCGCACGTAATTGTGACAAGGTGTAAAACCATGCAAGACGGTTAGAAAATTGGCGGCGGTGCATATATTATGCACGACTGGAAGACATTATCTGAAAATGTCGCACTGGTGTTTGTTGTGAGCGCGGACTGCCGTCACTGGTGTGTGGGATGGGTGTGGTGGAGGGGCTGCGGTGCTTGTGTCTTACCGCAGAAGCACCATGCGAGGCTGCCAAGCACATCGCCACTCATCGCGTCATTACTTGCATATTTGAAATCATTTTTCCACATGCGATAGTCTATTTCTGCAGGTAATTTGCGTTTTTTGCCGTTGTTGTCGTGCTGATTTAGCCTTCACTACATAGCGGAATGTGGTTTTTTAGACGAGAATTCTGTATTTTTAGCAAGACAATAATGTTAAAATGGGGGAGTGTGTTTTTTAAAAAGCAATTAGAGTTATCTTGCGTAGACATCATCCAGTACACTCTTATCTCCCTTGAGTACACGCCCACTTTGATGTGGGGATGTGTCATAGATTGTTAGGTTGACAAAGTGGCTGGTTGTAAAGCTCAGGCTCTGGACTACTTTGAGCTTGTTTCAGTTCCTGTTCTGAGGCGCGTCAATTTTTTTTGCTCTGTCCAAGCTAGTGTAAATGGATGTCCGGCTGAGTCTCGGGCAATCGCCACTTTTTCCTTCTCATGGTTAGTGCAATGTGCTATCGAGTCGCTCTGGTGGGTGCGGTGCCGATTTGCTAATGATGTCGGTAATCGGCGAGCATGTTGCGTTTGTTTAATCCGTTATTCTCATTCAATTTATATTAAAAAATGTTATCAGATAAGTCTATTCTTATTACCGGCGGAACGGGTTCGTTCGGCAAGGCCTTTGTCAAAACGGTGCTGGAGCGTTATCCGACCATCAAGCGCCTCGTGGTATTTTCGCGCGATGAATTGAAACAGTTTGAAATGGCGCATGAGTTTTCGGATGATAAGTACGCCGGTATCCGTTACTTTATCGGGGATATCCGCGACGAAGCTCGCCTGCGTCGCGCGCTCGAAGGTATTGATATTGTGATTCATGCTGCAGCGCTGAAACAAGTGCCGGCGGCGGAATATAACCCGTTTGAATGCATCAAAACCAATGTGCTGGGTGCGCAAAATCTGATCGAGGCTTGCCTCGATACCAAGGTACAGCGTGTCGTTGCCTTGTCTACTGACAAGGCTGCCGCCCCGATCAATCTTTACGGCGCTACCAAGCTGTGCTCGGACAAGCTCTTCGTTGCAGCAAATAATATCGTTGGCCATCGCGATCTGCGTTTCAGCGTTGTCCGCTACGGTAATGTCATGGGCAGCCGCGGTTCGGTGATTCCATTCTTCCTCGAGCGTCGCGCGACGGGCGTCCTGCCGATCACTGATACTGCCATGACTCGCTTCAATATCAGCTTGCAAGAGGGCGTGGACATGGTTCTGTGGTCGCTCGAGAACGCCTGGGGCGGCGAAGTGCTGGTGCCGAAAATTCCTTCCTATCGCATCACTGATGTGGCTGAAGCAATCGGTCCAGAATGCAGTTTCCCTGTTGTCGGCGTGCGTCCAGGTGAAAAAATTCATGAGGAAATGATTACTTCCAGCGACAGTTTCAATACGGTTGATATGGGCAAGTATTACGCCATTCTGCCGATGGGCGCCAAGTATTCGACGCAAGAGTACTGCGATAAAATGGGTGCCAAATTGGTGCAGCCGGGTTTCTGTTATGACAGCGGCAGCAATACCGATTTCCTGAGCAAAGAACAATTGCGCGAGTTGATCCAGGCTCACGTTGACCCTACTCACACAGCGTAAAATATGACGATGATTCCTTACGGTCGACAGGATATTTCCGAGGCCGATATTCAGGCTGTCGTCGATGTCTTGCGCTCTGACTTTCTGACGCAGGGGCCGGCAGTGCCGGCGTTTGAGCAAGCGCTGGCTGCATATTGTGGTGTGTCCCACGCGATAGCGGTCAATAGCGCGACGAGTGCCTTGCATATCGCATGCCTGGCATTGGGTGTCGGCCCCGGGGATCTGGTCTGGACCAGTCCAAATACCTTTGTTGCCAGTGCTAATTGCGCCTTGTATTGTGGCGCCGATGTCGACTTTGTCGATATCGATGCGCGCACCTACAATCTGAGCGTTGAGGCCTTGGCGCGCAAGCTGTCACAGGCGAAGTTGGCCGGGCGTTTGCCGAAGGTGGTCATCCCCGTGCATTTGACGGGGCAGCCTTGCGATATGCTGGCCATCCATGCATTGGGGCAGGAATATGGCTTCAAGATTATCGAAGATGCTTCGCATGCCATCGGCGGCAAGTATCGTGGCGAACCTATAGGCAATTGTCGCTACAGCGACATTACCGTCTTCAGCTTTCACCCTGTTAAAATTATTACCAGTGCCGAAGGCGGCATGGCGACCACGCAAGATGCACAGCTGGCGACCAGCCTGCAGCAACTACGCAGCCATGGCATCACGCGCGACCCTGAGCTGATGACACATGCGCCTGATGGTGCATGGTATTACCAGCAGGTCACGCTCGGCTACAACTACCGCATGACCGATATGCAGGCAGCGCTTGGTTTGAGCCAGATGACGCGGCTCGATGCATTCGTGGCCCATCGCCATGTGATGGCGCGCCGCTATGATGCCTTGCTGGCAGATTTTCCTGTCATCACGCCATGGCAGCATCCTGACGGTTATTCGGGCCTGCACCTGTACGTGATCCGCCTGCAAACCGAGCGCTTGACGCAGACGCACCGCGACGTCTTCGACGCCCTGCGCGCGCAATCGATAGGCGTCAATCTGCACTATATTCCCGTGCATATCCAGCCTTACTATGAGGCAAAAGGCTTCAAGTCTGGTGATTTCCCGGAAGCGGAACATTATTATTCGCAAGCCATCAGCCTGCCCATGTATGCCACCCTCACGGAAGAGCAGCAAGACCGCGTTATCGAGGCCTTGCGGAAAGCGCTGAGATGAAAATCGGCTTGGGCGCAGTTCAGTTCGGGCTCGATTATGGCATCGCCAATACGGCAGGCAAGGTAAGCGAAGGGGAAGTGGCGGCGATTCTGGCCGCTGCGGCCCAGCTGCAATTGACATTGATCGATACGGCGGCACTGTATGGCGACAGCGAGGCGGTGCTCGGCCGCACGATGTCGCCTGCCTCGCCTTTCGATATCGTGACCAAAACACCGCAGTTTGCCGGTTCGACGCTGAGCGAACTAGCGGCGCAGCAACTGGAAGACAGCCTGCACGCTTCGTTGCGCAAGCTGCAGCGTCGCAGCGTTTATGGCCTGCTGATCCACCGCGTCGACGATTTGCTATTGCCCGGCGGAGAAGTGCTGATGGCGCGCATGGCGCTGTTGAAGCAGCGGGGCTTGGTCAGCAAGATTGGCGTGTCCGTCTATACCGGGCAGCAGATTGATGCCGTACTGGCGCGCTTCCCGATCGACCTGATTCAGCTGCCTATCAACGTGCTGGACCAGCGCTTGCTGCATAGCGGACATTTGCGCAAGTTGAAACAGGCCGGCGTCGAAATACATGCTCGTTCCGCTTTCCTGCAAGGCTTGCTGCTGATGGCACCCCACGAATTGCCTGCCCATTTTGACGGTGTGCGCGAGCATTTGGCTGCCTATCATCGTTTTATTGCCGGGCAAGCTTTGACACCGCTGCAAGCCGCGTTGGGCTTTGTGACTGGACTGGAAGAAATCGACCGCGTGATATGTGGCGTCAATTCCGGAATGCAATTGCATGAAATATGTGCGGCGGCCGGACACGCGGTGGCAGGCACTGCGCGCGCCGACTATGATGCATTTGCGCTCAGCGACGAATTGTTCGTTAATCCCGCCTTGTGGCAGCATTCAAAGGAGAAATCATGATATTGGCAATATTGCAAGCCCGTGTTTCGTCGTCGCGGCTGCCAGGCAAGGTGCTCAAGCCCTTGCTGGGCGAGCCGATGCTGCTGCGTCAGATCGAACGTTTGCGCGACGTGCGCCAGATCGATCAATTGCTGGTGGCAACGAGCCGCGAAGCGTCCGACGACCCGATTGAAGCATTGTGTGTGGCCAACGGTATTGCTTGCTTCAGGGGTGATCTGAACGACGTGCTGGAGCGTTTTTACCAGGCCGCACATACCTTTGCGCCCGAGCATATAGTGCGTCTGACGGCCGATTGTCCGCTGACTGACCCGGCGCTGATCGACGAGGTCATCGCGTTCTATTTGGCAGGCGGCTATGACTACGTGAACAACAGCTTGGAGGCCACTTACCCGGATGGCCTAGATGTGGAAATTTTCCGTGCCTACTGCTTGGACGAGGCGTGGCGCGAAGCGCGTCTGCCGTCGCAACGCGAACACGTCACGCCATTTATTCACCAGCAAGCCGAGCGCTATAAGGTGGGCGTGTACCGTAACGCCACGGATTTGTCGCACTTGCGCTGGACGGTAGATGAACAGAAGGATTTCGAACTGGTCTCCATGATTTATGATGAACTGTATCGGAAAAATACGCGGTTTTCAATGCAGGATGTCCTATCCCTCCTTGACCAGCGCCCCGAATTAGTAAATTGGAACACTATGTATAGACGTAACGAGGGATATAAAAAATCGCTCGATGCCGATGCTATATCGACTACCCTCCCCACTATAGAGAACTAATATGTCTACACGCTATCAACGCTCTGAAGAGTTATTGGAACGCGCCCTTAAAACGATCCCGCTCGGATCGCAGACTTTCAGTAAGAGTAAAACCCAATTTCCATTGGGTGTTTCGCCCTATTTTATTCAACGTGGCAAGGGTAGTCATGTATGGGATGTCGATGGTAATGAATACATCGACTTCATCAGCAGTTTGGCATCGATCACCCTTGGCTATAACGATGCGGATGTAAACAATGCGGTCAAGGCGCAAATGGAGGAGGGCGTAATTTTTAGTCTTCCGCATCAGATTGAAATGCAGGTTGCGGAAAAAATCTGCGAAATCGTTCCTTGCGCCGAGATGGTGCGTTTTGGCAAGAATGGTTCCGATGCTACCGCCGGTGCGATACGCCTTGCACGCGCGTATACTAATCGCGAACACGTAGCCGTGTGCGGCTACCATGGTTGGCAGGACTGGTACATCGGTTCGACCGCGCGTAACCGCGGCGTCCCCGCTGCCACGCGCGAACTGACGCATACCTTTGTCTACAATGACCTGGCTTCGCTGGAAAGGCTGTTTGCCGACTTCCCCGAGCAGATCTCGGCCGTGATGCTCGAGCCGATGAATGTTTACGCACCGGTGGAAGGTTTCCTTGAAGGCGTCAAGGAACTGGCCCACAAACACGGTGCGCTGCTCATCTTTGATGAAACCATTACTGGATTCCGCTACGCCAATGGCGGTGCGCAAGAGCTGTTTGGCGTCACGCCCGATCTCGCGACGTTCGGTAAGGGCCTGGCGAATGGTTATCCGGTATCTGCCATCGCTGGCCGCGCCGATGTCATGAAGCTGATGGAGGAAATCTTCTTCTCGTTCACCTTCGGTGGCGAAACGCTGTCGCTGGCGGCGGCTTTGGCCACGATGGAAAAATTGCAGCGCGAACCTGTCGTGGCGACGATCAAGAAACAAGGCCAAAAAATTATCGATCGTCTCAACGCTATCATCGTTGCCAATGGGGCCGAGCATATCATGAGCGTCGCCGGACATTCGAGCTGGAGTTTCGTGCTGATCAAGGATGCTGGCTCGTATACGCAATGGGACATCAAGACCTTGTTTATGCAAGAAATGCTGGCGCGCGGAATATTGACGTTTGGTTCACATAATGTCAACTATAGCCATAGCGATAGCGATCTGCATCAATTGTTTTCCGCATATGAAGAGGTTATTCCCATGCTCGTTAATGCAGTGAGAGATGACACGCTGGAAGGACTGTTGCGTTGCAAGCCACTTGAACCTTTGTTTAAGGTGCGATGAAAAGATCTATCGTCATTCGCACAGATGCTTCGGTGCAAATGGGAAGTGGGCATGTCATGCGGTGCGCCACACTTGCTGATGAACTTAGAGCCAATGGCGCTAGCGTAACTTTTATTTGCCGAGATTTTCCTGGCAATTATATTGACTGGCTATCGTTAAAGGGATATGAGGTAATTCGACTTACATCCTCCAGTGTCAGACAAGACACGGGGGGAGACTATCCTGCGCATTTATATTGGCTGGGTGTGCCGTTGCAACAGGAAATTATCGAAGTCAGCAGCGTATTGTTACAACGGCCTATATCCGATTGCATAATTGTTGATCATTATGCTCTTGAACTGGAATGGGAACGGCAGATTGCCAAGTTTTCCCGAAAAATGATGGTGATCGATGACCTTGCCGATCGTCAACATGATTGCGATATATTGCTGGACCAAAATTATTATTACGACATGCAATCGCGGTATGATAATTTGATCCCTTTGACATCCACGAAGTTGCTTGGTCCTGCCTATGCTTTATTGCGTCCTGAGTTTATCCGGATGCATAATCACTTAAGGCTACGTGATGGGACTGTAAAGCGGATTATTGTTTTTTTGGGGGGGGCAGATCCTGCCAATGAAACAAGTAGTGTTATTCATGCCCTGCGTATGCTGAAACGTGCAGATCTTGAGGTGGACGTGGTCGTTGGTGCAAGCAATCCACATTGTTCCTTGATCCAGGCGTTATGTGAAGAAACGGAAAATTTTGAATATCACTATCAGATAGACAATATTGCGGAATTGATGCTGGCTGCTGATCTGGCTATCGGTGCAGGTGGTTCCACATTATGGGAACGCGGCTATCTTAGTTTACCGAGTTTGATCATTATTCTGGCGAAGAATCAGGAAAGTGCTGCTCGAGATCTGGAAAAAATCGGCGCATTGAAAATAATTGGAGAGTCTGGAAAGATATCTAGTCGTCAAATATATGAGATCTTGAATGACTACATTGATAAGAAGGATATACTTTTAAGTATGTCTAAAATTAGCAATTCCTTGGTCGGTCATGGCGCAAAAAAAATTCAAGAAACCATCTTTACTACTCTTTGCTAATTAAATATGCCATCTTTTGTCGATTATAGTTTAAGAAAAATTAAGCCTTCGGATCGTGATTTATTACGAAATTGGCGTAATAAAGATATTATCCGGAAGAATATGTATACGGACCATATTATTGGTGATCTGGAGCACAATAAATGGTTTGAAAAGGCGTTGCTTGATACGATTAATCAATATTTTGTTTTTGAATATCAAGCAAGGCCAGTTGGCTTTGTTTCTTTTACAAAAGTTAATGTTTCGGACCGTCGATCTGATTGGGCATTTTATCTCGGTGAGACAGATGTTCCAAAGGGTTCTGGTTCGGCAATGGAATATTTTGCATTGGTGCAAGCGTTTGAGGTTTTAAATTTCAGAAAGCTGTGTTGCGAGGTATTTTCTTTCAATCAATTGGTTCTCAATTTACATAAAAAATTTGGCTTCCAGCAGGAAGGTTTTTTCAAGCAGCATATGAAAAAATCTGAATCATTCCAGGATGTCGTGGCGCTTGCCTTGTTCGACACGGAATGGGCTGCCAGTAAAAATACTCTCTTCAACCGTTGTTTTCGGTGATAACTATGAAAATTAAAGATAGAAATATTGGTTTAGGTCATGCTCCATTCGTTATCGCCGAAATGTCTGGTAACCATAATCAATCGTTGGAACGCGCGCTGGAAATCGTCGAGGCTGCTGCCAGAACCGGTGCCCATGGTTTGAAGATACAGACTTATACGCCCGATACCATGACCTTGGATATTGACGAGCGGGAGTTCCACATCAGTGATCCGAATAGCCTATGGTCCGGTACATCGCTGTACAAGCTGTACGGTGAAGCGTACACGCCTTGGGAATGGCACGCACCGATCTTCAAGCGCGCGCGTGAGCTTGGCATGATACCGTTCAGTACACCGTTTGACGATACTGCAGTCGACTTCCTGGAAACGCTGGACATGGACTGTTACAAGATTGCATCGTTTGAAAACACCGACTTACCGTTGATACGCCGCGTGGCAGCCACTGGCAAGCCCGTGATTATTTCCACGGGCATGGCAACCGTTGCCGAACTCGACGACACTGTGCGCGCGGCGCGCGAGGCCGGTTGCCGCGATTTGATCCTGCTCAAATGCACCAGCACTTATCCTGCCACCGCCGCAAATACGAATATTTTGACGATTCCTCACTTGCGGGAATTGTTTGGCTGTGAAGTCGGCCTGTCCGATCATACGATGGGTGTAGGCGTGTCGGTTGCTAGCGTGGCGCTGGGTGCCAGCGTGGTGGAAAAACACTTCACCTTGAGTCGTGCCGACGGCGGCGTCGACAGCACATTTTCGATGGAACCGGCTGAAATGGCGCAGTTGGTGGTGGAAACCGAGCGCGCCTGGCAAGCACTGGGGCATGTTGCTTACGGTCCGACTGCGGCTGAGAAGAAGTCTCTGCAATTTCGTCGTTCGCTGTACGTTACGCAAGATATCAAGGCCGGTCAGATGTTAACCAGGGAAAATTTGCGAGCGATCCGTCCTGGCCTCGGCCTGCCGACCAAATTCATGGATGTTTTTCTGGGCAAGTGCGTGACCAGTGATGTATCGCGCGGCACCCCTTTGACCTGGGACCTGATTGGTTAGGCGTCGTACTCCCCTTGCTCAAATAGCCCTGACGCCTGCATCTGTTACTGGGCGTGCATCAAGCGAGATTGCTATTGTTTATTAATAAAGTATCAGAATTTTAGAAGAGTAATATTATGAATGTGACTGTCATAGGCACGGGTTATGTTGGCCTGGTCAGCGGTACCTGTTTTGCGGAGGTTGGCAACAATGTGCTGTGTCTGGACCTGGATATAGAGAAAATCCGTATCCTGAATGAAGGCGGCATTCCTATTTTTGAACCACATCTGCTGGAAATGGTACAGCGTAATATCGCTGCCGGGCGTCTGCAGTTCACCACCGATGTCAAGAAAGCTGTTGACCATGCTGCACTGCAATTTATCGCTGTCGGTACGCCTCCAGATGAAGATGGCTCGGCCGATCTGAAGTATGTGCTTGCGGCTGCGCGTAGCATTGGTCAGCACATGCACAGTTACAAGGTGATTGTCGACAAATCGACTGTGCCGGTAGGCACGGCCAGCAAGGTTGCCGCTGTTATTGCAGAAGAATTGGCTTCGCGTTCTGTCGATCTTGCTTACAGTGTCGTGTCGAATCCGGAATTCTTGAAGGAAGGCGCTGCCATCGACGATTTCATGCGTCCTGACCGTATCGTCGTCGGCGCCGATGATGAGCAGGCTATCCATCTGATGCGTGAGTTGTATGCGCCGTTCCAGCGTAATCATGAGCGTCTGATCATCATGGATGTGAAGTCGGCCGAATTGACCAAGTATGCTGCGAACGCGATGCTGGCCACGCGTATTTCCTTTATGAATGAGCTGGCCGATTTGTCCGAGCGTCTCGGTGCTGATATCGAGTCGGTGCGCCTGGGCATGGGGTCTGATCCTCGCATCGGTTATCACTTTTTGTATCCAGGTTGCGGCTACGGCGGTTCCTGTTTCCCTAAAGATGTGAAGGCCCTCATCGGCACAGCCAAGGAGCACCAGCAGGATTTGCAGATATTGAATGCGGTGGAGTCAGTCAACAATGCCCAAAAACATATGCTGACAAAAAAGATCAAGGCTCGTTTTGGCGCTACTCTTGAGGGCATGCATTTCGCCATCTGGGGCCTGGCCTTTAAGCCGAACACGGATGACATGCGTGAAGCACCGAGCCGGGAACTGATCGCCGATTTGCTGGCGGCCGGTGCCGTGGTGAGCGCATACGATCCCGTGTCCTTGCATGAAGCCAAGCGAATTTATGCCGGGCAAGAAGGCATCACTTTTGCAAAATCGCATTTGGGCGCCCTCGATGACGCCGACGCCTTGGTAATCGTGACTGAGTGGAAGGAATTTCGTAGCCCTGATTTTGCTGTGATTAAAGAAAAGTTGAAAACACCAGTGATCTTTGACGGGCGTAATATTTATGAGCCAGCGATGGTGCTTTCGCATGGTTTTGAGTATTTTCCTATTGGCCGTCGGGTATAGTAGCGACGCAGGCGTGCCCTCTCCTTGCTGGCCGTTGCATCGCCACATATAGATACAGGCACTTGACCGCCTAACAAGCCGAATAGGCAAACTTTTAAAAGTATATTGCGATGAAAAAAATTCTAGTAAGCGGCGGTGCCGGTTTCCTTGGCTCACACTTGTGCGAGGAGTTGATCAAGACTGGTAATGATGTGTTATGTGTCGATAATTTCTTTACCGGCAGCAAGCGCAACATCGCGCATTTGATGAGCAATCCGTATTTCGAAGTGATGCGCCACGACGTCACATTTCCTTTGTATGTAGAAGTTGACCAGATCTACAATTTGGCATGCCCAGCCTCGCCCGTGCACTATCAGTTCGATCCGGTGCAAACGACGAAGACCAGCGTACATGGCGCCATCAATATGCTGGGACTGGCAAAGCGTCTGCAAGCACGCATCCTGCAGGCATCAACGTCAGAAGTGTATGGCGACCCGGAAGTCCATCCGCAAACGGAAGAGTACTGGGGCCGGGTAAACCCAGTGGGCATCCGTAGTTGCTACGACGAAGGCAAGCGCTGTGCTGAAACGTTGTTCTTTGATTACTGGCGTCAGCATGCTTTGTTGATCAAAGTAGTGCGTATCTTCAATACCTATGGCCCACGCATGCATCCGAACGATGGTCGTGTTGTCAGCAATTTCATTGTGCAGGCTATTCGCGGCGAAGACATCACCATCTATGGTGAGGGTCAGCAAACTCGCAGCTTCTGCTATGTCGATGATTTGATCAATGTAATGGTTCGCATGATGAATTCGCCAGAAGACTTCACAGGTCCTGTGAATATTGGCAATCCTTGTGAATACACGATGCTGGAATTGGCAGAAATGGTCCTGAAGCTTACGGGGTCGACCAGTAAGCTCGTCTTCAAGCCCTTGCCATCAGACGATCCGAAGCAGCGCCAGCCAAACATTGCGTTGGCGAAGGAGAAGTTGGGTTGGGAGCCGAAGGTCAACCTGGAAGATGGTTTGACGCGCACTATCGAGTATTTTAAGAACGAATTAAGTCTATAAACTGGAATTTCAGAGGGTGGCGTTATTGCCAGCCTTTCTGGCGACTTTGATAATTTTTCTGATGCATGGCTTTAGGAGCATAAATGGCGGTAGCAAAATTGATGCAATTGGCTGGTTCATTCAAGAAAAATCCAGGATATGTTGCAATGCGCAGTATTGCTCGTTTCAAACTGGTACGCCTTGCGGTGAAGGCCGGACGGCATTTTGCGCACAAAAATGCTTGTATTAAATACAAGCAACAGTTGCGTGCTGCTCTGCCCAATAGTGTTTTTGCCGATCGTGATCCGGACGCCTTTGTCGCAGAGTTGCGGCGTGATGGTGTGGCTTTTGGCCTGGCCTTGCCACCGTCCTTGCTATCGGAAATTTGCGCATATACCGATCAAGCCGCATGCTATGCAGATCGAGAACCTGAAAAAGGTTTTATGGCACGGCAGCGGCTTGATGCCGAAGCGCATCTCGGCAAGCCGGTGTTGGTGGCGCAATACCTAAATACTGAAAAAGATTGTCCAGCGATAGAACAGTTACGCAATGATCCTTTCCTGTTGTTAGTTGCTACCGAGTATTTGGGGAGCATTCCTACGCATGTTGGGACAAATTGCTGGTGGACCTTCCCTGTTGATGCTTCTGCCGAGGATAGGATGCGTCACGCGCATGTATTTCATAGCGACTTGGATGATTTCAGTTTCTTCAAGTTCTTTTTCTATCTGAGCGACGTTGAAAATGATGGGGCGCATGTGTGCGTACCGGGATCCCATACGCGTCCACCACGTTTGCGGCTTCGCGATTACTTCCGTGTTCGACGCTGGCGTGACCAGGAAATTGCACAATTCTATGGCGAAGAGAATATCCTAAGCATTAATGGCAAGGCTGGTACAGGTTTTGCCGAAGATACGTATTGTATGCATAAAGGTAGCACTCCCATGCATCAGCCACGATTGCTGCTGCAGATGCAATTTGCCTTGTTCGATTATGGCGTTCAGCACGATAATGTCGCGTCGAACAGGCTGAAACAGATTGCGGATGTGAATTGTTGAATATAGCTGCTCGCATCAGATCAATGACGGCGCGTGCTATTGCGCATCTGAAATATACACCAATACTTGGTTTTGCAGCTATGCTTGGCTTGGTGCGTATCGGTATTTATGCAAAATTACTCGACGTCGCCGAGTTTGGATTGTTGTCCAAAGCATTGTTGATATCAGGCTTTTTCTGTGTGGCTGGTAGCTTTGGTTTCCAAATATTGGCGCAGCGCGATTTGCCGACCGTATTTGCGCATCATCGTTATCGCCTTGGCCTGGTGATATTGGGCAAGGCTGGCATCATTACTTTGGTGGCTGCATTGTTGCTGTGTTTTCTGCCGCTGTTACGGTTTGTTCCGCTGCAGGTCAGTGCATTAGTTTTTTTGATTGCAGTCCTACATGGTTGGGCTCTGCAGAGTTTCATGTTGCTGGCGTTGGACAGTCGTAGTCGGTTGGAAATGATCCCGTATTCCATGCATATCCTATCAAGAACAGTTTTCTCTTTGGTACTGGCTAGCGTTGTGGGATTACTGGGTGGCGGGGGTATCGGGATTTTGCTGGCCGAGTTACTGGTGACCGTAATCCTGGCGGGCGGAATTATGCAGAAGTTATTGTTCTCCGCGCATTTTTCATGGAGTGTTTTCCTACGTTTGTGTAAGAAGGGCTTTACGCGAAAAGAATGGTCTGTCGCGGGAATATTGTTGCTGGGAACGACATTGGCTTTCCTGAGCAGCAGTGCTGATCGGTGGATTGCCGCCGATGCGCTGAGTGCCAAACAATTCGGCTTGTATTCATTTTCGTGGATACCCTTGGTGGCCGCCATGTCGATACAGGGCTTGTTGAACGCAGGCTTGTTTCCACTTATCGCGCAGCGGCGGGTTGCTGGGTCGGATAGAAAAGCATTGCGTGTCACAGCCATGGTTTCAATTGGCTTGCTGTTGTTTTCATTTGCGGCAGCATTTTTTGCGAACTACCTGATAGCGTGGGTTATTCCGAAATGGTTTAGGCAATATACCGATGCATTGCCTTTGTTCCTGCCTTTACTGCTGGCAGCAGCCTTCAGGGTGTCGGATTTTTGGTCAAGTTACTTGATTATCGTGCATCGGCATATTAGTTTGTTGATAACGCAATCTTTTTTGATTTTGATGGCGTTCCTGTATTGCCGTTATGGTTTGCAGAGTGCTGATTGGATGAACGATCCGTATAATTTTACTCTGTTGGCATTATTTTTGGCTGTGGGAAATTATATTGTGAATGCTATTGTTGCATTTTTTGCAGGATATAAGGTTGGTTCGTGAAAAAATTAAAAAGAATTTTTGAGCTCTCACCATTTTGGCGTTGGTGGAGCTGTTTTTTTTGGGCGTGTCAGCGTGTCCGACTGCATCCCTCTGTCCTTATTGAAGGTAATGCCGCGCGTCTGCAGATTGGTCGTTCTACAAAAATTGGCGCTGCTACTGTGTTGGAAATAGGCTCTATGTCTCAAGTCGTGATCGGCTCGCATTGCTGGTTTTATCGCGATATTGAAATACGCAGCAATGGCGTGCTGTCAATCGGCAACAGAACCACGCTGCAAAAAGGGGTAACCTTGAACGGCAATGTCAGGATCGGTGCGAACTGCATACTGGCGCCGAATATCTTCATTTCTTCGGGCACGCATATTTTTGATCGCTGGCCAGGCTTGCCGATTCAATCGCAGGACCAGTTTTTTCTCAATGGTGTCGCTGCGCCTCCTGGCGCCAGGCCCGCTGGCGATTATGACCTTCCGGTGGCGGTTGGCGAAGACTGCTGGCTTGGTGTCAATACGACAATTCTACCCGGCGTGACGATAGGGCGCGGCTGCGTGGTGGGCGCCGGTTCGGTAGTGAGCAAGTCTGTGGCGCCATACAGTATCGTTGCCGGTGTGCCGGCCAAGCCGATAGGCAAGCGCCTGAAGTGGCTACCACCGGTCAGCTTAGATGCGACACAGCGTGACGCAATCCCCTATTTATATGAGGGGTTCGATTGCCAGTTGCAGGCGCCTATGTTGGTCGCGCGCATGGGCGAACGTAGCACAATTGCGCTATCGCCGGAAGTTGCAGCCTGCCTTACCATGAAAGTACAGGCTGCTGCTAGCGGGTGGTTACGTCTGGGCGAACATGAGCAACCGCTGGTCGATGGTGACAATTTACTGTCTTTCCCCATTACACAGGCGACAGGGCGGAGCTACGCCGGTGCAGCCCTGTATGAGTTTGTTCTTTCCGGCTTAGCCCTGAGCAATGGCTTGACATTATTGTCTTGCGAACTGTCGAATTGATATTTTATTGAAGCAGGATTTATGAGCTATAGCTTGCGTGTATTTGTGGGGATCTGGATATTATATTTTGTGATGGTATCGCTCGCACCAGCACATTCAAGGACGTCGGAAATGGGCCAAGTAGTATTTTTGGATGCCGGATTTGTAGTGCTGACGTCGTTGGTCGCGGTATTAACAAATTATTTTCTTGAAAGAAAACTGCGCGTGGATAGTGGATATTATCTAGAGCAGGTTCAAGGTGTTTCAGATAAGTTGATTCGCTTGACTTTGTTATTGGCATTGGTCGGTTTGCTGGCCTTGATGTTCGATAAAATCCAAGTGCAGCATATTGATTATGGTGGCTCGCTGGCGCGTGCTCGGGAAGAGTGGCGTGAATTGGGTGAGGGGCGCGAAGGTGTGTCATCGCCGTATAGCATGATTGGATATGCATTCTCAACCTGTTTTATCCTGACGCTGATCCCTCTCATACTGAATCCGAAGTTCCTGCGTCCGGTAAAGGTAGGCTCTGCCCTACTCGGATTGTTCTTCTTTTTAATGTTGAACTCGATTTTAATAGGTGGCAGATCGATTATTTTGTTGACGCTATGTTTTGCAATTGCGTTTTATGTTATCCGACTTGAGCGCGGTGGGCAGGCGTTTACCTTTTCAAAAAAAACAAAAATAGGATTGATAATATTGGCTGGAGTCGCCATTATATATATTTTCTATGTATTTATGGCACGTGCCAGTGCTACTCATGATGGTGTTTCTGGGGCCGAATATCTGCAGGCGATGCAGGAGTATATGAGATTGAAGACTTCAGCCTGGCCGGCGCTTCTGGAGAGAGAATTTCCCACTTTCGGTTCTCTGGTCGCATTTGGCATGTTGACTGTTACTTATTTATGTCATAGCGCTTTCATATTTGCCGAATATCTGCAGCATCAGACTGATTATGCGAGTGATTCTTTTATTCTATTCAATCATATGCGTGACATTTTCGCAAAATTAGGCCTGATCGGGCCACAAAGCAACGATTGGTTTCTGGCTGGACGTTTTCCATCTTTGCCCGGGGCATTATTTCATGATGGTGGATATATTTTATTGTTTTTGGGAGCTTTGGTATTGGGGGGGGTAGTTGGTGTGGCGAATTTTTTTACCAAGGCAAAGCAAATGTCGTTCGTCCGCATAGGTTTCGTATCTTCCGTCTATACGATTCTTTTCTTGTCGCCATTGCTTTTTGCCGGAGATATCATGAGCTTCCCCTTTATCGTGTTCGAATTTATTATGTTTGGCGTATTTTTTTCCAAATTTAGAATTACAAAATAAAGTAGGTGTAAAAATGCGTTTAGGTTTAGTTTCCCTGTATTCGTTTCGGCCTCATGTCGAACATTTGTACTATGTTTCGACACTGCTGAAGGAGGCAGGTCACGAAGTATTCTTTCTGACGTGTGACGGTGCGCTTGATAATTGCTATGGTCGGGCTCTGAAGGGAACGTCCAAGCTGGCGGAGTGCCCGACTTGCATGGCGGGCGGTATCCGTTCGTTCCCGGTTTCGCAAATCATCTCGGTACGTGCCAAACATCGCGTGGATTTGTCCGAAGACGAGCGTAATTTATTGGCTTCATCGAGCGCATGTACCTTGCTGCGTACCGAAACTGAAGCCGATACGCATTTGCCGGACTATCTGGCGTTAAGAGAAACATTCTACAAGCCTGTTGAAACGATGTTTGGCAATGCCGCTGAATGGATCAAAACCAATCAACTGGAAGGTGTGATTTGTTTCAATGGCAGGATGGATGGCACACGCGCCATTACTTATGCTTGCGAACAGCTGGCCATTCCTTACCTGACAATGGAACGGTCGTGGTTTAGTGATGGATTGCAATTCATCCCACAAGCTAATTGTCTGTCCTTGAAAGACGTTGACCGTCTGAATATCCAGTATCGCGATGTGCCGCTGACCGCGCGCCAGGCTGGGGTGGCTGCCCAGTTAATCGCCTCGCGCTTTGTGCGTACGAATCTGAAGGAGTGGCGTGCTTACAACCTGAATGCCACTCAGGCTGATTGGCCGACCGATGTCGTTGCCGGTCCCAAAGTGTTGATACTGCCAAGTAGCCGTAATGAGTTCCAGGGGCATCCTGAACAGGAAAGTGGTTGGGATAGCTATGTGGAAGGCTTCGAAATGGTGCTGGCATCGCTGGGGATTCCAGCGGCGAATGTGGTGTTGCGTTGCCATCCCAATTGGAGTGAAAAGATTGGCATCGCCGACGGCGCCAGTTCCGAACGCTATTACGCTGACTGGGCAAAAGGACAAGGCATACGCTGCATCGGCGCGCGTGAAACAGCCAGCACTTTTGACTTGATCCAGCAATGTGACATTTTGCTGGTCAATGGCAGCAGCGCTGCGTTTGAGGCTGGTGCCTGTGGCAAGAAGATTATCTGCCTGGGCCATTCCACGTATCAGGAAGCGGGTATCGCCCTGCATCTGGACAAGCGTAGCGAATTGTACAAGCTGCAGGCATTGGAACAGCATATACCACTCGATGTGGTTCGCCGCACTCTGCGCTACGGCTATACGATGGCGCGCCGCTTTGCTCAGTTCACGGATTATGTCGAAGCGCTGACGCCATCACGCTTCCGTTATTTTTCGGGCGCCGACGCCGGCAGGATCGTGCGCGCCCTGTGTTCCGGGATGCTCGACGCCGATGATCCGGAAATTGCCGCCGACGACCGTAGCGAAATGGAGGTGGTTGCCAAGATGCTGGACAAGAAATGGGATCAGCTGGCTGTATTCGATGAGGAAAGGCCTGTACGCCCGGAACTCGACATTGGCCGCCGTATTGGTTTGCGCTGGCTGGACCGCGCGCGTGAAAAGTTACCTACAGGGGATTCGTGGCATGGAAAGTAATAAATTAGTATCGATCATCACACCGGCTTATAACGCGGCCAGGTTTGTGGAGGAGACGATACGTTCGGCGCAAAGCCAGTCTTACCCGCACTGGGAAATGTTGATCGTTGATGATTGCTCGAAAGATGATACTTGCGCGGTCATAGAGCGCATGGCTGCCGATGATGCACGGATTCGCCTGATTCGTCATGAAACTAACGGTGGCGCAGCGGTGGCGCGCGAAACGGCCTTGAAGGCTGCCAGCGGCCGCTACATTGCGTTTCTCGACAGCGACGATGTGTGGTTGCCGGAAAAGCTCACGCGTCAGCTGGCTTTCATGGAAAGCACGGCTGCCCCCTTGTCCTATACCAGTTTTCGGCGTATTTCCGAGAATGGGGATAGCAGTGGCGAACCGATTACCATTCCCATCAGCCTCACGTATCGGCAGTTGCTAGGCAATACGGCAATTGCCACCTCCACAGCTATCATCGATCGCAAGAAGACAGGCCCATTTTCCATCACGCGCACATATTATGATGATTTTGCCCTGTGGCTGACCGTACTCAAGCGCGGGCTGGTAGCGCATGGCTTGCGCGAAGACTTGATGCGTTATCGGGTGGTCAATCAATCCCTTTCCCGTAACAAAAGCAAATCGGCCATGAAAGTATGGCGCGCCTATCGTGATCTGGAAAAATTGGGCGTTTTGGCTTCATCGTGGTATTTCGTGAACTATGCCTGGAACGCGTCCAGAAAATACCGCAATTTATAGACGATCATTCACTCTTACCAGCCTGAGCTGGCATCGTAGTTTTTTTCAGGTAATTACATTGTGCAAAATAGTCAAGATAAATCCAGACATATCGCTGTGACCGGTGCAAATGGTTTTATCGGTAGGCAGTTATGCCTACATTTGAGCGATCAGCAGCATCAGGTGCGGGCGATCGCGCGTACGCAGGGGCAGCAGCCGGTCAAGATAACGCAAGTTATCCAGGATCTGGCTGCGCTAGCGCCGGACAGCCGGCTGTTCGAGGGCTGCGACGTTGTCGTTCACCTTGCCGGTCGTGCCCATGTCTTGCACGAGGAGGTGGCCGATCCGTTGGTGGAGTTTCGCAAGGTAAATGTGGAGCTGACGCGGCACTTGATCGCGGACGCGGCGCGTTGTGGCGTCAAACGCTTCGTCTTTGTCAGCTCGATCGGTGTGAATGGCAATGCCAGTGCTGCCCACCCATTCACGGAAAAGGATGCGGCAGCTCCGCATGACTTGTATGCGATCAGCAAGTACGAGGCGGAGCAAATGATACGGGAGCTGATTCCTGCGTGCGAGATGCAGTTTGTCATTGTGCGCCCGACGCTGG
This sequence comes from Janthinobacterium paucivorans, assembly GCF_051380805.1. NCBI lineage: Bacteria > Pseudomonadati > Pseudomonadota > Betaproteobacteria > Burkholderiales > Oxalobacteraceae > Janthinobacterium > Janthinobacterium paucivorans. The sequence continues at coordinate 41,621 of NZ_JBNYXR010000020.1, read as the reverse complement.
TTTTTGGCCCTGATGCACCAGGAAATTTTTCCTTGTTGCTCAAGCTTGCAGCCAAATCCCTACCATTGCCATTTGGTAGAATACTTTCGCGGCGCAGTCTGTTGAGCATCTGGAATCTGGTGGATTTCTTGCGTGTGTGCGCCACGCATCCCGCCGCGGCAGGAGAAACATTTCTTGTGTCAGATGAGCAAGATTTGATGCTGGGAGACATTTTCCGGCATATAGCTACAGGCATGGGCAAAAAACAGCACATATTGCCCATCCCTGCGGCAGTGCTGCACGCTATGGCGACGCTATGCGGGAAGCAGCAGATGTATGCGAAGTTGACCGCGCAATTGCTGGTCGATACGAGTAAAGCCAGGTCCATTCTTGGCTGGCGCGCACCATACAAGAGTAGCGCGGCACTTGAACGCGCGGGACGGGAATACATATCAGGGAAGATGAATGAAACGAGTATTTGATTTGGTATTGGCGTTGATCGCGTCGTTATTGCTGCTTATTCCGATTAGCCTGGTCGCCCTGATGGTACGGCTGACGTCCGCGGGTCCCGTCGTTTACTGGTCTGATCGTGTCGGGCGGCATAACAAGATTTTCAAGATGCCAAAATTTCGCACTATGCGTGTCGATACCCCTGCTGTTGCGACACATTTGCTGCCGGATCCCAAGCAATTTCTGACTCCGGTGGGCTCCTTTTTGCGTAAGTCCAGCCTCGACGAATTGCCGCAACTGTGGAGTATCTTGAAGGGCAACATGAGCTTTGTCGGCCCACGTCCTGCCTTGTTCAACCAGCACGATCTGATCGAACTGCGCAGCCGCCACGGTGTCGATGGCATCTTGCCTGGCTTGACCGGATGGGCGCAAATAAATGGGCGCGATGAGTTGCCTATTGTAGATAAAGTCAAACTGGATGCTGAGTATTTGCAGCGCCGTTCGCTGGCACTGGATCTGCGCATTCTGTTCCTGACTTTCCTGAAGGTGGTGCGCCGCGATGGAGTAAGTCATTGATGAATATCTCGTCCGGTCTGTCAGAGATTGTGTCTGGCAGTTGCGTATTGATTATGCTGCAGTCCAGGTGTTGCCTGGTCTTGTCACCAGTAGCGGCAGAGAAAGGAACCTTTGAATGAAGCCGAGATTTAACTTTTCGCGTTTTCACAAACAGATTGTGGCGGCGTTTGCTGATCTGTTTTTCTTGCCACTGACTTTTTGTATTGCGATTGCCATGCGTTTCGATGAATTGGCCTATGCGCAGTTTTATTCTTACATTTGGCTGATCCTGGCGGCACCTCTCGTTTCACTGCCTATTTTTATCAAACTGGGGCTGTACCGTGCGGTGATACGTTTTATCGATTACAAAATAGTCTATGTGGTTCTGCTCGGTGTGAGTTTGTCTGTGGCCGTATTGCTGGCCATGGCGGTGTTTTTGAATGGCATGAATGGTTTGTCGCGCGGCGTCTTCGGGATCTTCTGGGTGTGCGCCATCATGTATGTGGCGGCCAGCCGTTTTCTGGCGCGCGGGTACTTTTTGTACACCAACCGGCGTACGGATGGCATTCGCGTGGTCGTTTATGGCGCCGGCGCTTCCGGCAATCAGTTGGCGCAGGCCCTGAACCATGCTGGCGAGTACAAGGTAGTCGCCCTGATCGATGACAAGAAAGAATTGCATGGAGTTAATATCGGGGGCATACGGGTATATGCCCCTGAAGCTTTGCCAGATTTAGTGGTAAGCAAGAATATTGGCAAGGTGTTGCTTGCCATGCCGTCCCTGAGCAAGGCGCAGCAACGCCGTATTCTGGAAAAATTGGAGCCGCTGAAAATCAAGACGCTGGTGACTTCACCAATCAAGAGCTTGATACGGGCCAGTACGCAGATGCAGGATTTGCGCGAGATCGAAATCGAAGATTTGCTGGGGCGCGATGCGGTGGAGCCGGACCAGGACTTGATGGCCATGTGTATTTCTGGCAAGACGGTGATGGTAACAGGTGCGGGGGGGTCGATCGGTTCGGAATTGTGCCGGCAGATATTGCGTCAACGGCCAGCTTGTCTGATTCTGTATGAAATGTCGGAATTTGCCTTGTATTCCATCGAACAGGAATTGCAAGGCTTGAAAAAAGTGTTACGGGTTGAAGTGGAGTTGCTGCCGTTTCTTGGGTCGGTGCTGGAAACCGCCAAGTGCGAAAGAATTCTGCGCACTTTCCGTGTTGAGACTTTGTACCACGCCGCGGCGTATAAGCATGTGCCTCTGGTGGAACATAATCCAATCGAAGGCATACGTAACAATGCATTGGGCACATTGAGCATGGCGCGTGCCGCGATCGATGCCCAAGTGAAGCGCTTCGTCCTCATTTCGACAGACAAGGCCGTTCGTCCAACCAATGTCATGGGTTCCACCAAGCGACTGGCAGAGCTTATTTTGCAGGCATTTGCCCGCAAACAGGACAAGACGCGGTTTTGTATGGTCCGTTTTGGCAATGTACTGGGATCGTCAGGGTCAGTTGTGCCCTTGTTCCGCAAACAGATTATGGCGGGCGGGCCGATTACGATTACGCATCCGGAAATCACGCGTTACTTCATGACGATTCCCGAGGCTGCACAACTGGTACTGCAGGCGGGGGCCATGGGGCAAGGAGGGGACGTGTTTGTTCTCGATATGGGGGCCCCCGTCAAGATCGTCGACCTTGCAAAGCGCATGGTGCATTTGAGTGGTTTGGAAGTGAAAAGTGAACAGGCCCCCGAGGGAACAATTGAAATTCATCATGTAGGCTTGCGTCCGGGCGAAAAGCTGTATGAGGAGTTGTTGATCGGAGACAATGTTGAAGGCACCGATCATCCTTTGATCATGCGTGCGCGCGAGGTTGAGATCCCATGGGCGAAGCTGGAAGGCATGCTTAGCGAATTGACGAGAGCATGCGATCAATTTGACCATGACGCCGTACGAGCGCTGTTGTTGAAAATCGTTACCGAATATGAACCGCAGTGCGGCATCGAGGACTGGGTTTGGAATGCCCAGCGAACTGCTCAGTCCAACAGCCCGCTCGTGGTGATGGCGCGCCAGGCCACTGCAGGCTGATGGCAGACAATCGTTTTATTTTTGATGTACTTACTACTTAAAGAAGAATCATGGACAAACTGGTAGAAACGAAACAGGCGCCGGAGCAGCAAAATGCGCCTGAATATTCCTTGACGGAGATACTAATCGCGTTATGGAAAGGTCGTAAATTGATTGCAGGTGGCACAGTGGTCATGATGATATTGTGCGTATTGTTTACCTTGTATACAGCGACGTATAAAAGCGAGGGCTTCTATCAGTTTGGCGGCGCGATACCGGTACCAAAGGAACAGAGTAATAATGAAACTCCAGGTATCGCGTTGGGCGACTATAAACGCTATGCTGCGGCATTAAGCAGTAGCGGTCGCTTTGACGACTATATGCAACAAGTCAAGCTGAACAATGATCCTAATGTGCAAGAGTTGCGTCGTACTCTGATCGGGCGCGACCACTTTTCCAAATTGCTGGAGCCGATTTATCCGATGACCAAGCTCGATGCCAAGGAGTTGATGGATACGGCCAAGGATATTAGTAACAATGTCATCGGCTTGCGTATCAGTTACCAAGCGACGACGCCTCAAGATGCGCAACGTATGGTTGCCCTGTTGGGCCGCTATGCGATGGATAGCGTGACTTATTTGGTGTATTCGGACTTCTTGCGTTCCAAGCACCTGGATTTGACGAGCAAGATCACTAAACTTGATAATGAGATTATCAGTAACAAAGTGAAGCTGGAAAGTTTTTCCCGTAAAGGCGATACCTTGAGAAAAATTGTTTCACGCTATCCTGATGCTGTGGTGCAGGGAAGCCGTCAGGTGGTCAGCGTGACTGAGGATAGTGCGCGCTATCTGTCGCCATCGACGCAATTGATGTCAACCGAGGTCGATGCCTTGATGGCAAACGAAGCAATTCTTAAGGCGCTACGTGAACAAAAGCAAATTTTCATATTGCGCGAGTACTATGATGGCGCCAAGTCTGTGTTAGACAACAATAAGTCTGGCGAAGCGGTCTTGCGCTCGCTCGAATCGGTCAAGGAAAACGTCTTCAAGAAGAAGGACTTGAATGATGAATCAGTCAAGGAGGTCTTCAATGCGATTACTGTCGAAAATCAGAAAGCCACGGCCGTTTATCTGGAAAAGAGCCGCTTTATTGCGGGACCGACCTTGCCAGAAAACCGCACCAGTCGTTTGTCGAATAGCGTGCTGGCGGGTTTTTTGGCCGGCCTGGCGTTCTTCTCGTTGCTGGTATTCGGCCGCAGCTGGTGGCGGGCAAACCGTTTGACGATGGCTGACTAACTGCCGTCACAATGACCGCCACGCGCAGCAATGTGCTGGCGCAATTGCAAATGCCCATCCTGGCAGGCCATGGCCAGGATGGGCATTTTAGTCTACTGTAGGCGCGGCGAGCCGGTACTTATTTTTCGTCACTGTTGTAGCAATGCGGGCATGACACCTCATACACATATTCCGGCGCCAGTTGCTGGCGCGGCGTGACGACGGCGCGGCAGACGAAACACTGCACCGTTTCCGTCGGTTCCAGTTTTGGGTTCAGCGCCGTGCGGTAGTCGAAAACGAAACAGTCGCCCGTGTAGTGCTCGCCGCCCACTTCCTCGAAATATTTCAAGATACCGCCGTCGAGCTGGTACACGCTGTCGTAGCCGATTTCCTTCATGTGGATGGCGGCCTTTTCGCAGCGGATGCCGCCGGTGCAGAAGGTGACGACGGTCTTGCCTTCCAGCTCATCCTTGTGCGCGGCGGCGACGGCCGGGAATTCCGTGAACTTGTCGATACGGTAATCGAGCGTGTTGTTGAACGTGCCGACGTCCACTTCAAAGGCGTTGCGCGTTTCCATCATGACCACCGGTTTGCCGGCGTCGTCGACGCCGGCGTCGAGCCAGCGCTTGAGCGTGTGCGCGTCGACGGATGGCGCGCGGCCCAGTTCCGGCTTGATCAGCGGCATGCGCATGGTGATGATTTCTTTTTTCAGCTTGACCAGCATGCGCTTGTGCGATTGCTCGTTCGACAAGCTTTCTTTCCACTCCAGATCGGCCAAACGCTGGTCGCTGCGCACCCAGGCGAGGAAGGTGTCAATATGTTCGCGTGTGCCCGACAGGAACATATTGATGCCTTCCGGCGTCAGCAGGATCGTGCCTTTCAGTTCCAGCGCCAGACATTGCTCCTGATACAAGGGGCGCATGTCTTCGGTATCGGCCAGCGTAATGAATTTATACGCGGCAATATTGACAAAGGTGGCGGCGAGGGTGGAAGCCAGCGGGCTGGCGGCGGCGGAAACGGCGGGTGTTGCTGGGGTGATGGCTTGCATGATGGCGATCGGCTTAGACTGAACAGCCGATATTATAAGCCCGACAGGCCAGCCAGGATACCCGGTGCGTACCCGTGACGCGGTAGAATAGACCCCATTGAATTTTGCACGAAACGGTACACAGGATGGAAATGGTAATGCAAGAGGCCGGCGCTCCGGCAGGTTCACAGCAAGCGATGCAGCCCGGTCCTGCCTTCGTCCACTTGCGCGTGCACTCGGAGTACTCGATCGTCGATGGCTTGGTGCGCATCGACGACGTGGTCAAGGCGGCGGCCAAGGACAAGCAGGTGGCGCTGGCCGTCACCGACTTGTCGAACCTGTTTGGCATGGTCAAGTTTTACAAGGAAGCACGCGGCAAGGGCATCAAGCCCATCGTCGGTGTCGATGTGTGGATCACGAATGACGATAACCGCGAAAAGCCGTCGCGTTTGCTGTTGCTGGCGAAGAACCGCATGGGTTATCTGCAACTGTGCGAACTGTTGTCGATGGCTTGGCTGAGCAACCAGTACAAAGGACGCGCCGAGCTGCGCATCGAGTGGCTGCAGGCGCTGGCGACGAATACCTATGAGCTGTACCCGGATGACAGCGCAGCGAATGGCTTGATCGTGCTGTCCGGCGCCCATTTCGGCGATGTCGGTATCGCTATCGAGAATGGCAACTTGGCGCTGGCCGAACGCAATGCGCAGCGCTGGGCCGACATTTTCCCTGGCCATTTTTATGTCGAGATCCAGCGCGGCGGCCAGGCCAACCAGGAAGCGCAAGTACGCCATGCGGTGGCCCTGGCGGCCAAGCTGGGTTTGCCTGTTGTTGCCACGCATCCCGTGCAATTCATTTCCCCTGAAGAATTTGTTGCCCACGAAGCGCGCACCTGTATCGCCGAAGGCGAAATGCTGGCCAACGCCAAGCGCGTGAAACGTTTTAATGACAGCCAGCGCTTCCTGTCGCAGGCGGACATGGCGCAGTTGTTTGCCGACTTGCCGGCCGCGCTGGCCAATTCGGTGGAAATCGCCAAGCGCTGTAATCTGACCCTGACTCTGGGCAAGCCGCAACTGCCGAACTTCCCCACGCCGCCCGGCATGACGATCGACCAGTTCCTCGTCGCCGAATCGCAGGCTGGCCTGGAAAAGCGCTTGATCCAGCTGTATCCGGACCCGCAGCGGCGCGAACAGGAGCGTGCGCGCTACGAATCGCGGCTCAAGTTCGAGACCGATACGATTTGCAACATGAAGTTTCCCGGCTACTTCCTCATCGTCGCCGAGTTTATCCAGTGGGCCAAGGAAAACGGCGTGCCAGTCGGCCCGGGCCGCGGTTCGGGTGCCGGTTCGCTGGTCGCCTATTCGCTGCTGATTACCGATCTCGATCCATTGCAATACAACCTGCTGTTCGAGCGTTTCCTTAATCCTGAACGCGTCTCGATGCCCGACTTCGATATCGACTTTTGCCAGGAAGGGCGTGACCGCGTCATCCAGCACGTCAAGGATTTGTATGGCAAGGAGGCCGTCTCGCAGATCGCCACCTTCGGTACCATGGCGGCCAAGGGTGCGATCCGCGACGTGGGTCGCGTGATGGACTTCGGCTACAACTTCTGCGACGGCATTTCCAAGCTGATCCCGTTCAAGCCGGGCAAACCCGTGTCGATCGCCGACGCCATCGAGGAAGAGCCGCTGCTCAAGGAGCGCCTGGAAAACGAGGAAGAGGTCAAGCAGTTGCTGGAGCTGGCGCAGCAAGTCGAAGGCATCACGCGCAATATCGGCATGCACGCCGGGGGCGTCTTGATTGCGCCCGGCAAACTGACCGATTTCTGCCCGCTGTACACGCAGGGTGGCGATTCGGGCGTCGTGTCGCAGTACGACAAGGATGACGTGGAAGCGGTCGGCTTGGTGAAGTTCGACTTTTTGGGCTTGACCACGCTGACCATTCTCGACCGCGCCGTGCGCTACATCAAGCAGCTCGATCCCGCGCAAGCCGATTTCGACCTGGCTACCTTGCCGCTGAACGATAAGCCGTCCTACGACTTGCTGACCAAGGCCAAGACCGTGGCCGTGTTCCAGCTTGAGTCGCGCGGCATGCAGGGCATGCTGAAAGACGCGCGGCCCGACCGTTTCGAAGACATTATCGCGCTGGTGGCGCTGTACCGTCCGGGCCCGATGGACTTGATTCCCGATTTTTGCAAGCGCAAGCACGGCGAACGCTTCGATTATCCCGATCCGCGTACGGAATCGATTCTGTCCGAAACCTACGGCATCATGGTGTATCAGGAGCAGGTGATGCAGATGGCGCAGATCGTCGGCGGTTACTCGCTGGGCGGCGCCGACATGCTGCGCCGCGCCATGGGTAAAAAGAAGGCTGAAGAGATGGCCGAGCACCGCGAGATTTTCCGTGCCGGGGCGGCGAAAGATGGCTTGACGGCGGAAAAGGCCGACGAGATCTTCGACTTGATGGAAAAATTCGCGGGCTACGGTTTCAACAAATCGCACGCCGCCGCCTACGCCCTGCTGTCCTACCACACGGCGTATTTGAAAGCGCACCACACGGCCGCCTTCATGGCCGCCAACTTGTCGCTGGCCATGGACGACACGGACAAGATCAAGATTCTGGTGGAAGACTCGCTGGAAATTTGCAAGCTGACCTTGTTGCCGCCCGATATCAACGAATCGGACTACCGCTTCACGCCGAGCGGCGAAGCGCCGTCGGTGAGTGGCAAAAAAGTCACGCAGATCCGCTATGGCCTCGGTGCCGTGAAGGGGTCCGGGCAGAATGCCATCGAAGCCATCATCGCCGCGCGCACGGCCGGTGGCCCCTTCACCAGCCTGTTCGATTTCTGCATGCGTGTCGATAAGAAGCAAATCAACCGCCGCACCATCGAGTCCCTGATACGCAGCGGTGCCTTCGACTGCCTGAAGGTCGACCGCGCCATCTTGCTCGCATCCGTGGCATTCGCCATGGAGTGCGCCGACCAGGCCGCCAAGGCGGCGAACCAGGTGAGCCTGTTTGGTGGCGACGACAGCGACATGGTGGCGCCGCCCGACTATGTCAAGGTTCCCGTGTGGAGCGATAAGCAGCGCCTGACGGAAGAAAAGATCGCCCTGGGCTTCTACCTTTCTGGACATCTGTTCGATTCGTATGCGCCCGAGGCGCGCCGTTTTGCGCGCACGAAACTGTCCGAATTGTCACCGTCGCGCGAACCGCGCATGATGGCCGGCATCATCACTGGCTTGCGCACGCAGATGACGCAGCGCGGCAAGATTCTTATCGTCACGCTCGACGACAAGAGCGGCACGGTGGAAGTGACCGTGTATGGCGAATTGTTCGATGCCAACCGGAAAATCTTCAAGGAAGATGAATTCCTCGCCGTCGTCGGCAAGGTGTCGGAAGACCGTTTTTCGGGCGGCTTGCGCATTACGGCCGAGAGCGCCTTTGATATCATCGCCGCGCGCGTGCAGTATGGCCGTCAGCTGGGCCTGGTGTTGCCGGCCACCCTGGATGCCAAGCGTATCCGCGACGTGATCCTGCCGCACCGGGCCGAGACGGGCTTGCCTATCGCGGCGCGGGTCAGCCCGCAAGGCATCAGTTGCGTGCTGCAGTTTGGGGATGAGTGGAAAGTGGCGCCATCGGATGAGTTGCAGATGGCGCTCGAGCAGATGCTCGGTGCGCAAGAGGTGGCGGTCGAATACTGACCGGCACTGCCCGGCGCCTACAACAAAGCCAAACCGCAGATATGCTGGTTTGGCTTTTTTCGTTTACATATCTTTCAAGCCCGTGATCGCATAGCCCTTGGCGGCGATTTGCTGGTGCGGCTGTTCGATGTGGTAGTCGGGCAAGGCCTGGGCCTCGTCGGCCACTTCGCTGGCGCGCACTTCGAGTTGCCAGTCGGTATTGGTCACTTCTTCAGGAATTATCTTTCCTTCCGGTACGGCGAGGTAGGAAAAAATGCCGTCGTGCTCGGCCCGGCGGTAGATGTCTACGCGCATGAATGCCTCCTTGTAAGCGTTGGGGAAACCGGCGCACCGTAATGCATACCGATAGCGTGAGCGTAACAGGATTGTGCCGGCCACGGATTGTAGCGTGTGCAGCAAGAGGCAAGGCGAGGCGGCTAGTGACTCACAGCAACGATGCGCGTGTTCGGCCGCTTTTTCCGTGCGCCGCAGCAGGCGCAGGCGGGCAGTGGCCAGGGCTTGTCCATCGTCGCTTCTGGTCGTGCGCCAGCACGGCGGCACGAGTCAACTGCACCGCGCCAGCGGCGGCCAGGGACTGCTGGTGGAAATAAGCCTGCCGCTGGCACCGCCAGGCTAAGCCGGCGGCGGTTTGACTTGCCCTGATGCATAGGCGATACTGCTTTCCTGCACCGGCCCGCTACCGTGTGTCGCGCTGCAGCGCCACCGTTTTTCACTAGATACCGAGCCCCTCCCTCCATGAATTTCTTTGCCCGCCGTTCGCAATCGCCTCAAGCCATTCTTGCCGTCTTGCCGTTCACCCTGTTCTTTCCACTCGGCTTCATGTACACCGGCGTGGTGGCTTTCATCATCGCCTACCTGCTGGCCGGGGACTTTGCCAGTCGCTGGCGGCACATCAAGGAAAGCCCCTTGCGCTGGCCGGTACTGGCGTTGAGCGTCGTCTCCGTGTGCGCCGGCATCTTCCTCGAACGCCCGCCCAGCGAATTCTGGACTGATATCGTGCATTATCAGATTTTTGTCTTCTTATTGTTCTTTTCCAGCATCGGTCCCGGTGCGTGGCAGCGCCGCGCTATGAATACCTTTTTTACCGGCGCCACGGTGGCCGCTACCCTGTTTTATCTCAATTATCTGGGTCTGCTGCCGCACTGGAATTTTTTCCGCAGTTATGTGACTTATGCTGGCAACAAGTCGATCCTGCTGGGAGTGTTGCTCGGTCTTGCTTCCGCCTGGATGCTGTACCAGTTGAGCGAGCAGCCGGCGCGCCCCGTCAACTGGCCACGCCTGCTGCAATTCCTGTATGTGGCCGCAGCCGGGCTATTGCTGGGCAAGACGCGCACCGGCAGCCTGATCTTTGTCATGCTGTGCATGCTCATCGGTTCGCGCCACCTTCATCTGTCATGGCGCAATGTGCTGGGCGTGCTGACAGTGGGCGTGCTGCTGGCCCTGCTGTTGGCGCAAGCGTCTGGACTGCGCCAGCGCGTCGACGGCACGTTGGCAGATCTCAACGCCTTTTCCGAAGGCAAGGCGACCAGCGAACAGGGCATCCGCCTGGCGATGTATGGCGTCACCTTGCGCATCATCGCCGAGAAGCCGCTGCAGGGGCACGGTGTCGGCACCTGGCTGCAAGAATACCGCGCCAGGACAGTGGGCGACCCGATCAGCATTCAATTGACGCCGCACAATGACTATATGCTGTATATGTCCGAAATCGGGCTGTTCGGCCTGCTGGCATTGCTGTGGGTACTGGTGGGGCTGCTCGTGCATGCCTGGCGCACGGGGGGCGAGCATGGCATGTCGCTGGGGATGCTGACGCTGTCGCTGATGCTCGGTGCCATGTTCAACGCGATGATACGTGATGGCGTCTTCGGCATGGCCTTCATGATCTTGCTGGCCATTCCGCTGGCGGGCGCCTTGCCGGCGCGGGCGGGGCAGCAGCCCCGCGTACCGGACTGATACGGTAATGCGCGCCGTCCCCATGTGCGGGCGGCGCGGTCCTGCTTTCCTGCTTTACATCAACTGGCTTACTTGCCGCTGGCCGGCACGCGCGTAGCCACGCCGCTGGCGATGGCCGCTTGCGACACGGCAGGCGCGACCCAGCTGCGCAGGCGCTCGTCGAACGGCGACGGTATCAGTTGCAAAGGCGTCAGCGCGCTGCTGGTGTGGCCTGGCAACGGTTCTTTTGCCAGGGCGGCGATGGCGCGCACGCAGGCCAGCTTCATCTCTTCGTTGATGGTGGTGGCACCCACGTCGAGCGCGCCACGGAAGATGTAGGGGAAGCACAGCACGTTGTTGATCTGGTTCGGGTAGTCCGAGCGGCCCGTGGCCACGATGGCGTCGTCGCGCACGGCATGCACTTTTTCCGGGGCGATTTCCGGATGTGGGTTGGCCAGGGCGAAGATCAAAGGCTTGGCAGCCATCGATTCGACCATCTGCGCGCTGACCACGCCGCCCTTCGAGACACCGATGAAGATGTCGGCGCCGACCATGGCAGCGGCCAGGTCGCGGTCGCTCGTGTCATTCGCGTAGCGCGCCTTGTTCTCTTCCATGTTGGCATCGCGGCCCGGGTAGATGACGCCCTGGCTGTCGCACACTTTCAGCAGCGACTTGTTCAGCCCCAGCGAGACGAGCAAGTCGAGACAGGCGATCGAGGCTGCACCGGCGCCCGAGACGGCCACTTTGACGTTGCCGATATCCTTGCCCACCAGTTCCAAACCGTTCAGGATGCCGGCCGCGACGATGATGGCCGTGCCGTGCTGGTCGTCGTGGAAGACGGGGATGTTCATGCGCTTGCGCAATTGCTGCTCGATGTAGAAGCAGTCCGGTGCCTTGATGTCTTCCAGGTTGATGCCGCCGAAGGTTGGCTCCATGCGCACCACGGTGTCGATGAACAGGTCGGGATCGTTCTCGGCCAGTTCAATGTCGAACACGTCGACGTCGCCAAACTGCTTGAACAGGCAAGCTTTTCCTTCCATCACCGGCTTGCTGGCCAGCGGGCCGATATCGCCCAGTCCCAGCACGGCGGTGCCATTCGTGATCACGGCCACCAGATTGCTGCGCGAGGTGTAGATGCCGGCCGTGCGCGGATCTTCCACGATGGCTTCGCAGGCGAAGGCCACGCCTGGCGAATACGCCAGGGTCAGGGCGCGTGCGTCGCCCAGTGGTTTGGTTGGCGTAACGGAAATCTTGCCTGCGCGGGGTTCAGCGTGATAGGCGAGGGCGGCTTCTTTCAGGTTGAAATTTTCGCCGTGTTGGTCGGCGTGCTGGCTGTGGGAAGTAGACATAAGAATGATGGGAGGGGCATACAGTGCCCGAGTGGTGAATCCAGACCATGTTATGCAAGCGTTTGCACGCTGTCAAGGCTCGATTGGTGGGAAGTCGATCAAAACCGCTTTGAGAAATGGCTTTATTCCAATGCAAGCGTTTGCTCGGTTTTTGACGGAAAGAGGAATTTTTACGATAAAATCAAGGTATTGCGATCCGAAAAGCCCATGACAAACAAGAACCCCACCTTAAGCGACGTAGCACGGGCCAGCGATGTGCACTTTTCCACTGTCTCGCGCGTGATGAACCCGGCAACGCGGCACATGGTCAGCGCCGAGGTGGCCGCGCGCGTGCTGGCCGAAGCGGGCAGGCTCGGCTACCGCCCGAATCGCGCTGCCTCTACGCTCGTCACGCGCAAGTCGCGCATCATCGGCGTGGTCTTGCCCGACATTACCAACGCCGTATTTCCGCCGATACTGTTGGGTATTGAGGAAGGCTTGCGCAAGCATGGCTATCTGGCCATCGTCGCCAATGTGGGCGCCGACGAGGAAGAGCAGCTGTTCGTCATCAACCGTCTGCTGGGGCAGCAAGTCGATGGCCTGATACTGGCTACGGCGCGCCGCCACGATCCAGTCATCAAGATGTGCATCGACCAGAATGTGCCTGTCGTCACCGTCAACCGCAGTGACGAGACGGGCATCGCATCGTGCGTCGTCAGCGACGACGCGGTCGGCATGCGCCTGGCCGTCGAGCACTTGCTGGCGCTGGGCCACCGCCATATCGCGCACATCGCCGGCCCGGAAAACCTGTCCACGGGCCACGTGCGCCGTCTCGGTTTCCTGGCCGCCATCGAGGCCAGCGAACTCGATCCCTCGCAAGCGTTCGTGTTTGAAAGCAGCGGCTATTCGCGCGAATGCGGCAAGGCAGCCTTGCTGGCGCTGCTGCGCGAATCGCCGCAGACGACGGCCGTGGTGACCGGCAGCGACCTGGTAGCCATCGGCTGCTACGATGCCATCCGCGAACTGGGCTTGAACTGCCCGCAAGATATTTCCGTCGTGGGCCACAACGACATGCCCTATATGGATATGATCCGTCCACCCCTGACCACCATCCGCATTCGCCACCATGGCATCGGCACGGAAGCGGCGCGGCTGATCCTGCAAACCATCGATGCGCCCGATTGCGCGGTGCTCGACGTGCGCTTGAAGCCCGAACTGGTGGTGCGCGAATCGACGGCCGCCCCCAGGCACTGATGCAAAGCTAGTGGTCGCGCCGCTGCAAGGTGGTACACTGGCGGCCCTCAACGTATTTTGCCCTCCATCGCCATGACCAAAACCACCACGCCTTCCCCGAAACGCCGCGAAGAGGGCGTCGCCAAGCTGACCGTCAATCCTTTTCTTGACGCCGAGTTTTACGCGCGCATGCGCGATTACACGGAGCGCGATGCGGCCATCATCAAGGAATTGAAAGCGATCGCCGAGATCCGCGCCGGCAACAAGCAGCCCGATCCCCGCCTGGCGCCGTCGTTGCAAGCCCTGCGCGATACCGTCAAAAAAGGCTTGAGCTTCGGCGACATGCTCGATCGCATGGCCGCCGGCAAGGAAAAAGGCTTGTGGGAACCGTGGATGACGACCTTCGGCATCGAGATCCGCGCCGTCAACTACGGCGCCGGCCCGCGCAACGCCTGCCTGGTGCTCGATCTGGCCGCAAATGCCCCTGCGCACGCGATGTTCGCCAAGGCGGGCATCCAGAACTGGCGCAGCCTGGCCGCCGACGACTGCTCCGTCGTGCGTTCGGAAAAAGCCACCGAAACGTCGCCACTGAAAGTGTACGCCGTGTTTTACCTCGATCCATTGCCAGCCTGATCCGCCAACAGCACCACCGCCAGCACGATCAGCATCACGCCCGACAGCCGTTCCAGCAGCGGCAGCGCGCGCGCAAAGCGCTGCCGCAGGGCGCTGCTGCCGATGGCCAGCGCCACCGCCATATCCCACGCCAGCACGGCAACGACCATCCACGCGCCATACGCCACCATCGCAACGGGATTCGTCTGCCTGGCGGCCAGCACGGTGGCCAGGCTGACGTAGAACAGCGCATTCTTCGGGTTCAGGATGGCGGAGACAAACCCCATCGCTACACCGCCGCGCCAGCGCGCCTTGCCGGTGGCAGGCTTGGCATCCAGGCGGCTCTTGCCCGCATGGCGCAAGAACAGGCAGCCCAGGTACAGCAGATAGGCGCATCCGGCCAGCCGCACTACCAGAAATGCCGTACTGCCCGCCTTGAGCACCGATAGTCCCGCAAACGCCGCCGCGATAAACACCGCATTGGCCAGCGTAATGCCCACGCACGTGCCGGCTGCGCCGCGCCAGCCGTGGGCCAGCGAGGTGCGTGCGATCAGGAAAAAATCGGGACCGGGCGATAGCAGGGAAAGAAAGTGGGCGGCGGCGATGAAGAGGAAATCGTGCATGGAGTTTGGCTCCGGCAATGGCGATGCGCGAGTATGCAGGGGCTGACGGCAGCCTGTATTGAAGAAAATTGCGGGCGCCTTAGCTGCCCTGGCCGCGATAGCGCCCCGGCGTGATGCCCGCATGCGCCTTGAAGACGCGCTGCATATGGCTCTGGTCGGCAAAGCCCAGCTCATGCGCCAGTTGCGCCAGCGCCGTCCCTGCCTGCAAGCGACTGCGCGCGCGGTTGACGTGCATATTTAGCTGGTAGGCATGCGGCGTCATGCCCGTGGCGGCGCGAAAAGCGCGTATCAATTGATACGGGCTCAGGCCCGCCGCTTGCGCCAGCTGCCGCAGGCTGGCCGAAGGCCGCGCCTGCAGCGTTTCGAACACGGGCGCCAGTTGCAGCGGCAGCGGCTTGCGTCCCGAGGGCAGCAGGTCTGCACGGGTATCGGCGCAAGCGCCCAGGAACGCCAGCAGCGCCGCATCCTTCTCTGCCACGCCGGCGCTTGAAAACAGCAGCGCATTCATGGCGCAAAACTGTGCGTACAGCCGTGGGCAGTGCAACACCGTCGCCGTGTCGCCATCGAGCGCCGGCGCGTGTGCCTGCAGCCACCGCGCATCGAGATGCAGCATCTGGTAGCTCCAGAAGGCGCCAGGCAGGGGGTTGCAGGCGTGCACGCAGCCGGCCGGCACCAGCACCAGGCTGCCATTGCCGAGGGCGACCTTGCCGTCTTTGCTGCCCGTAAAGATGCTGCCGCCAGCGTCGACGGCGCCAATCGAAAACGTGGGATGGCTGTGCGGCTTGTAGCACGCCTGGCTGTGGCAGGCGCGCCGGCTCTCCATGTGGGGCAGAGCCGGGTCACGCCAGAAGGCGGTGCTGCCGTTGTGTGCGGACATAGGCGTCAAGCAGCAGGCGCGGGCGGGCGCAAATACAGCATTTGATGCTGCAGGTCGAACAGCACCGGCATTTGCTGGAAGAAATCCGTGCCTAATATGCCATCTGCCTTGAGTTCATCTGGCAATGCCATCAACAGGGACGAGATACTCTTGCCACCCGGCAGCGACAGTGTGATCGTGCGGCAGGGGCGTCCGGGACCCAGCTTGAACGCGCATTGTTCCACGCGCGAAGCTGCTTCAGCTGCCGAACTCTTGATGATAGAGACGGAGGCAGCCGTATCGAGTACCAGGCGATAGGTTTTCTTGCCGTCGGCCAGATGCAGTAGCAGTCCTTCATCGATGCTCTTGCGCTGCCGGCCCGTGCAGGCCAGCCCCGGCAGCGATTCTGCGACCTCCGGCGTCAGGTGCAGGCTGGTGCTTGCACCCGTGTCGAGCACGAAGGGCAGCGTCTTGCCATTCAGGTCCAGTTGCACCACAGGCGTGCCGTTGGCGAGGCTGACGGGGAGCGCAGCGGCCAGGGCCGTCGATGCATACAGCAGTAACAGGCACAGGGCGGCGTTTGTTTTCATGCTCAGCGTGCGCAGTGGGCTACATCAGGATGACGTCGTACTGCTCCTGGTGGTAGGCATTTTCCACCTGCAGCGAAATTTTCTTGCCGATGAAATCACCGAGCATGGCCAGGTGCTGCGATTCTTCTTCGAGGAACAGATCGACGACTTCCTGCGAGGCGAGGATGCGGAACTCGCGCGGGTTGAATTGTTTCGCTTCGCGCAGCAGTTCGCGCAAGATTTCATAACAGATGGTGCGCGAGGTCTTGACTTGTCCCTTGCCGGCGCAGGCCGGGCACGGTTCGCACAGGATGTGGGCCAGCGACTCGCGCGTGCGCTTGCGCGTCATTTCCACCAGACCCAGCGGCGAGAAATTGCTCACCGACACCTTCGTGCGGTCGCGCGACAAGGTGCGTTTCAATTCGGCCAGCACGGCGTTGCGGTGCTCGGCGTTGTCCATGTCGATGAAGTCGAGGATGATGATGCCGCCCAGGTTGCGCAGGCGCAGCTGGCGCGCGATGGCGTGCGCCGCTTCCAGGTTGGTCTTGAAGATCGTGTCGGCAAAATTGCGCCCGCCGACAAAGCCGCCCGTGTTGACGTCGATGGTGGTCATCGCTTCCGTCTGGTCGACGATCAGGTAGCCGCCCGATTTCAGATCGACGCGGCGGCCCAGTGCGCGCAGGATTTCCTCTTCCACGCCGTACAGGTCAAACAGCGGGCGTTCGCCCGTGTAGTGCTGCAGACGTGTCAGTTCGCTGGGCGTGTAGATTTCCGCAAATTCGCGCAATTTCACATAGTTTTCGCGCGAATCGACCTGGATGGTGGCCGTTTCATCGCCGACGAAGTCGCGCAGCACGCGCTGTGCCAGGCTCAAGTCCTGGTGCAGCAAGCTGGTGGCCGGGCGCGTGCGCGCGCCGTGCGTGATGGTGCTCCAGGTCTTGCGCAGGTAATCGACGTCCGCCTTCAGGTCCGCGTCCGAGGCATCCTCGGCCATGGTGCGCACGATGTAGCCACCCTTTTCATCGGGCGGCAGCAGGCTTTGCAGGCGCACGCGCAACTGTTCGCGTTCCGCTTCCTTCTCGATTTTCTGCGAGATGCCGATATGCTTGTCTTGCGGCAGGTACACCAACATGCGCCCGGCGATGGAAATTTGCGTCGACAGGCGTGCCCCCTTGGTGCCGATCGGATCCTTGATCACCTGCACCGTCAGCACCTGGCCGTCGAAGAGGATTTTTTCAATCGGCGCGGGAGTGGTGTTCTGGCCATCGTGGCCACGCGCTTCCCAGATGTCGGCCACGTGCAAAAAGGCAGCGCGCTCCAGGCCGATGTCGATGAAGGCCGATTGCATGCCCGGCAATACCCGCACGACTTTGCCGGAATAGACATTCCCGGCCAGGCCGCGCGTGAGCGTGCGCTCGATGTGCAATTCCTGCACGGCGCCTTGCAAGATGAGGGCGACGCGGGTTTCTTGCGGCGTGATATTGATCAGGATGTCTTCGTTCATGGAGGCGGGGTAGTGGAGGCAACGAATGACATCATACCCGTCTTCAGGGCAGGGGCAAACCTGCTAGCTTGAGCAATTGTGCGGTCTCGTACAGAGGCAGGCCCATGATGCCGGAATGGCTGCCTTCGATGTGCTCGACGAACAGGGCGGCGCTGCCCTGGATGCCATAGCCGCCGGCCTTGTCATATGGCTCGGGCGTTGCGCAATAGGCGGCGATGGCGGCCGGCGAGAGTACGCCGAAGCGCACGTGTGACACTTGTGTGCGCTGCTCGGCGAAGTGTTGGTAGTGCACGGCGATCGAGGTCAGCACCTGGTGCGTGCGGCCAGACAGCTGCTGCAGCATCGCCACGGCTTCAACGCGGTCGGCTGGTTTGCCAAGGATGACGCCATCGATGGTGACGGTGGTGTCGGCTGCCAGCACGGGGCGCGGTGGCAGGTGGCGGCGGTGCACCAGGTTCCAGGCAAAGGCGGCTTTTTCATTCGACACGCGGGCGACATAGTCGAGCGCCGACTCGCCAGCGAGGACTTCCTCGGTGACGTCGGCGCCGCGCGGGCCATCGCTGCGCAGCAGCAGCAATTCGAAATCGATGCCGATCTGGCGCAGCAATTCGCGCCGGCGCGGGCTTTTGGAGGCAAGGTAGATCTTGTGATCAGCCGTTTTCATGGGAAGTTCAGACGCGGTGGTAGGGGTGGTTTTGCGTGATCGACCAGGCACGATACAGCTGCTCGGCGAGGATCACGCGCACCACGCCGTGCGGCAGGGTCATGCTGGAGATGCGCAACATGCCTTCGGCTCGCGCCTTGAGTTGCGGGTCGAGGCCATCGGCGCCGCCGATCAGGAAGGCCGTGTCGCGGCCATCCTGCTGCCACGTCATCAATTGCTGCGACAGGCCGACGCTGGTCAAGTCCTTGCCGCGTTCGTCGAGGGCGATGATACGCACGCCCTTGGGCAAGACGGCTTCGATGCGTTCGCGTTCCAGCGCCATCGCCGTGGCGGCGGTCTTGCTGCCGGAACGCTCCACCGGCTTGATTTCTTTCAGCACGATGCGCAGTTCCGGTGGCATGCGCTTCGCGTATTCGGCGAAGCCCGTCTCTATCCAGGCCGGCATTTTATGGCCGACCGCAGCGATGATGAGCTGCATCGAGGCTTACTCTTCGACTTTTTTGATACGCTTGATCACGGTTTTTGCCGGTGCAGCATCGGCTGCCGGCTTGGCCGCGCGTGGGGCACGCACTTTTTTCTCTGGCAGCGCTTTCAAGGCTTTCACGGCAGCCGCTTCGGTCTTGGTCGGCGCCACTTTCACGGTTTTGCCGACAGCTTTGGAAGCAGCAGCTTTTTTCGCCGGCGCTTTCTTGGCGGCGCTCGCTGGCGTGGCTTTCTTCGCGGGCGCTTTCTTTTCGATCACAGGCGAAGCTTCCACCTTGGCCTTGCTTGCTGCCAGATGGCCGCTGACCTTTTTCGGCTCATCACCGGCAGCTTTTTTCGGCGCGCGCTTGGCGGCACCGAGCTTGATCGGGGTATCGCCCCAGATTTCTTCCAGGCGGTAGTAGGCGCGGATAGGTGCTTGCATGATGTGGACGATCATGTCGCCCAGATCGACCAGTACCCATTCGCCCGTTTCCTCGCCTTCCATGCCGATGATTTGGCCGCCGGCGTCCTTGACTTTGTCGCGTACCGAGGCAGCGAGCGCCTTGGTTTGACGGTTCGAGGTACCGGAGACGATCGCGATGCGGTCGAACAGGCTGGTCAGGTGACTCGTTTCGAAGACGGCGATGTCTTGGCCTTTGACGTCTTCAAGGGCGTCAACGACGAGGGTTTGCAGTTTTTTGATGTCCATTTAGCTTTTGTATAAATTATGTTGTTCAATATAGTCTAGCACTAGCGGGGAAACAAGCGAGCTTGCCCGATCCCCCCGTTGTAATGCCGCACGTATTTCGGTGGCGGAGATATCCACCGCGAAGTCCTGTGCCAGATAAGTCAGACCGTGCGGCGTGTTGCGGATGCTTTCCAGCGACCCCAGGCGGCGCGAAAATTCGTCGGCGACCACTTGCGGTACTGCTGTGTCATTCAGCGCGAAGCCGGGGCGGGCTGCGACGCAGATATGTGCGTATTCAAATAATTGCTGCCATTGGCGCCATGTCGCGAGGCGCTGCAGCTGGTCGGCGCCCATCAGGAAAACGATGGAAGCGCGCGGTCCCAGTTCTGCGCGTACCTGGCGCAAGGTATCGATGGTGTAGCTGGCCTGGCCATGTTCGCTGCGCTCGATTTCCTGGCGGTCGATCACCACGCGCAGGGGCAGGCCGGCAAAGGCAAGGCTGGCCATCTCGGCGCGCTGCTGGCCGGTGGCGCCCAGATTGCCCTTTTGCCAGGGCGCGCCCGCTGGAATCACGCGCAGCTCGTCGGCTTGTAGCAGGCTGGAAAAAAGCGTGCCCAGCGCGACATGGCCATGATGCACCGGATCGTAGCTGCCGCCCAACAGCGCCACGCATGCCGTCGTTGCCGTCATGCTACCTACGGTCACGCCTTCAGCCAGTCGCGATGCACGAGGAAATCAGTATACAACGCCGCTTCTGGACTGCCCGCTTCCGGGTGCCAGTCGTAGCGCCACTTGACTATGGGCGGCATCGACATCAGGATCGCCTCGGTGCGTCCGCCCGACTGCAGTCCGAACAGGGTACCACGGTCGAAGACCAGGTTGAACTCGACATAGCGTCCGCGCCGGTAGCACTGGAAATCGCGTTCGCGTTCAGCGTAGGGCGTGTCCTTGCGGCGCGCCAGGATCGGCACATAGGCGTCAATGAAGGCGTCGCCGACGCTGCGCAGCATCGCAAAGCTGTCGTCAAAGCCCAGGGCATTGAAGTCGTCGAAGAAGATGCCGCCCGCGCCGCGCGCTTCGCGCCGGTGCTTCAGGTAGAAATAATCGTCACACCACTGCTTGAACTTCGGATGCAGCTGCGCGCCAAACGGTGCCAGCGCATCATGGCAGACCTGGTGAAAGTGCTGCACGTCGTCCGCATCGCCATAATACGGCGTCAGATCCATGCCGCCGCCAAACCACCAAACGGCTTCGCCATCGGTATTGACGGTGCTGAAAAAGCGCACGTTCATGTGCACCGTGGGCGCATACGGATTGCGCGGATGCAGCACCAGCGACACGCCCATCGCTTCCCATGCCTTGCCACCGAGTTCAGGGCGCGCCGCTGCTGCCGATGGCGGCAATGCGGCGCCGGTAACGTGCGAAAAATTCACGCCGCCACGCTCGAACACATTGCCTTCCTCGATCAGCCGCGAAATGCCGCCACCGCCCTCGGGGCGCTGCCAGGTATCGGTCAGGAAGGGCTTGCCGTCCTGCGCTTCGAGCGCTTGCACGATACGGCTTTGCAGATCGAGAAAATAAGCCTTAACGGCCGAAGGAGAGGGAGTTGACGACATCGCGTGGGCCGACGAGGCCGAAATAAAAATTAAGGGTGGATTGTACCCTGTTACGCGTTTTTGTGATAGCGCGGAGCTTGCACTGTGCGTTCGTGTTGTGATTCAGCGCACCTGCGGCGCGGCGCTTTCCTGCATGACGGTGATGGACGGGACCGGGGCGGATAAATACCGCGCCGGCCCCGCCGTTTGCCGTCAGCGGCTGGCTTAGTGCTTCAGGCCGCGCCAGCCGATGTCGCGGCGGTACTGCGCGCCGTCGAAATGGATTTTTTCCACCGTTTCATATGCCTGCTTCTGCGCCATCTTGATGCTGTCGCCCAGGCCCACCACGCACAGCACGCGCCCGCCGTTGGTGACCAAGCGCTCGGCCTCGATGCGGGTGCCCGCATGGAAGGTGACGGAGTCGCTCGTTTCGGCCGGGATGTCGCCGATTGGCGTGCCTTTGACGGGATCGTCCGGGTAGCCGGCGGCAGCCATGACCACGCCGACAGCCGTGCGGCGGTCCCATTCCAGTTCCACCGCATCGAGCGTGCCGTTGACGGCGTGTTCCATGACGCTGACCAGATCGGTTTTCAGGCGCGCCATGATGGGCTGCGTTTCCGGGTCGCCCATGCGGCAGTTGAATTCCAGCGTCTTCGGCGTGCCCTTGTCATCGATCATCAGGCCAGCGTACAGGAAGCCCGTGAATGTGATGCCGTCCTTGGCCATGCCCTGGATGGTCGGATTGATGATTTCGCGCATGACGCGTGCATGCATGGCCGGCGTGACGATCGGTGCCGGCGAATACGCGCCCATGCCGCCCGTGTTTGGTCCCTGGTCGTGGTCCTTCAGGCGTTTATGGTCCTGGCTGGTGGCCAGTGGCAGGATGTTCTTGCCGTCGCACATGACGATGAAGCTCGCTTCTTCGCCAGCGAGGAATTCTTCGATGACGATGCGCGCGCCGGCGTCGCCGAACTGGTTGTCGGCCAGCATCATGTCGACTGCCTGGTGTGCTTCTTCCAGCGTCATGGCAACGACCACGCCCTTGCCGGCGGCCAGGCCATCAGCCTTGATGACGATGGGCGCGCCCATGGCATTGATGTAGGCATGCGCGGGCCCGACGTCGGAAAACGTCTGGTAGGCTGCCGTCGGAATGCCGTGGCGCTGCATGAAGGCCTTGGCGAAGTCTTTCGACGATTCCAGCTGCGCCGCTTCCTTGGTCGGGCCGAAGATTTTCAGACCGCGCGAGCGGAACAGGTTGACGATGCCGGCCGCCAGCGGCACTTCCGGACCGACCACGGTGAGGCTGATGTGTTCCTGCTGAACGAAGTCGGCCAGCAATTGCGGGTCGCTGATGTCGAGGTTGACCAGACGCGCATCGCGCGCGGTGCCGCCATTGCCCGGAGCGACATACACCATCTGTATGCGTTCGGACTGGGCCAGTTTCCAGGCCAGGGCGTGTTCGCGGCCGCCAGAGCCGACTACCAGAATTTTCATAGGGACCGTTCGTTCAGTGTGGGTTGCAGGGCGGCGCTGCCGCCCTTGTAGGCAGAGTAATTAGTTCTCTGATTAGTTCTCTATTAAAGCGTTGGTGAACACTTCCTGTACGTCGTCGAGCAACTCCAGCGCATCGATCAGCTTTTGCATCTTGATGGCATCGTCGCCCGCGTACACGGTTTCGGTCGCCGGTTTCATGATGACTTCGGCCACTTCGGCCTTGAAACCGGCCGCTTCCAGCGCTTCCTTGACGGTGGCGAAATCGTGCACGGGGGTCAGCACCTCGAAGCCGCCTTCTTCGTCGGCGATGACGTCGTCGGCGCCTGCTTCCAGCGCCGCTTCCATCAGCTTGTCTTCATCGGTGCCCGGCGCGAACAGCAACTGGCCGCAGTGCTGGAACATGAAGGCGACCGAGCCTTCGTTACCCATGTTGCCGCCGTTCTTGTTGAAGGCGTTGCGCACTTCGGCCACCGTGCGTACTTTGTTGTCGGTCATGCATTCGACGATGACGGCTGCGCCGCCCACGCCGTAGCCTTCATAGCGCACTTCTTCATAGTTGGCGCCGTCGACGCCGCCGCTGCCGCGGTTGATCGCGCGCTGGACGTTGTCTTTTGGCATGTTCGCATCGGCCGCCTTGTCGACAGCCAGGCGCAGGCGCGGATTGGTGATGGCGTCGGCGCCGCCCATGCGGGCCGCGACCGTGATTTCCTTGATCAGGCGTGTCCAGATTTTGCCGCGCTTGGCATCGGTGGCAGCCTTTTTATGCTTGATATTGGCCCATTTGCTATGTCCTGCCATGTCGAATCTTCCTTAGACGGGTGTTCAATTGTGGCCGACATTTTAGCATATCGCCCTCCCGCCAAGCGCCGTGGTCACGTCATCAAGATGACACAATCTGTTGCTAAAGTGACGCGCTTTCACCATATCGAGAGCGCGACATCATGGCAAGTCAAATGGATAGACGGCAATTTCTTAAATTGGGCGGTTTTATAACTGCCTCTGTCGCCACCGTCGGCCTCGCCGCCTGCGGCAGCACCGACTACAGCGATCCGGGCGTGCCGCTGGCATCGGGCAGCGACTGGAAATTCCCGCAAAGCGTAGCCTCGGGCGATCCGCGCGCCGACAGCGCGATGCTGTGGACGCGCGTCGTGCCTGCCAGCTTTGATGCTGTCGCCCCTGCCGTGGCCGGCAAATCGGACGTGGCCGTGCGCCTGATCGTCAGCGCGCTTGATAATACGGCCGCGTTGGGCAGCAACACGGCCCTGGCCGGCGCCCCGATCGTCGATGCAAAACTGCCTCTGAAAGCTGATTTCGACAATACGCTGCGCCACAAGGTGACGGGCTTGCAGCCAGGCCAGGTATATTTTTACCAGTTCATCGCCGGCGACGTGCGCTCCAACGTGGGCCGCTTCAAGACGGCGCCCGCCGCCACGGCCGACGTAGCGCAGTTGCAGTTCGCCTATCTGACGTGCCAGGACTGGAGCATCAATCACTGGGGCGCGCTGTCGCACATCGCCGCCAACGAGTCGCTCGACTTCATTGTCCACCTGGGCGACTACATCTATGAAACGGTGGGCGAGGGCTTCCAGAGCGGCGCCGTGGAAAGCCGCCATGACCAGCTGAAATTGCCCGATGGCACGTTCAAAAGCGGCAACGCGGGGGCCAAGTACGCCACCACGGTGGCCGATTACCGCTATCTGTACAAGAAATACCGCACCGATACGCGCTTGCAAGCCGTGCACGAGCGCTACGCCTTCATCGCCATCTGGGATGACCACGAATTCACCGACGACGCCTGGCAGGACGCCTCTACCTATGAAGGCATCGTGGCCGCCGATGGCAGCGACCTGCACCAGCCGAATCGCCGCCGCAGCGCCAACCAGGCCTGGTTCGAATTCATGCCGGCCGACGTTACGTTCGATGCCGCCGCGACGACGTTCCAGAATATCCAGATTTATCGCGATTTCCAGTTCGGCAAACTCATGCAACTGGTCATGACGGACGAGCGCCTGTACCGCGCCGACCACGCGATCGCCGAAGCGACGATCAATCCGGCCACGGGCAAGCCCATGGGCAGCGTCGGCAGCCGCTACCTGGTGCCGCAAGCGCTGTTCGATAGCGTGGAAGGGCAGAAAATGGCCGCCGCGACAAAGGCTGGCACCGATCCGCTGGCCGCCGTCGGCATGCTGGGCAGCACGCAGCGCGACTGGTGGAAAGGCAAGATGAAGGCGGCCACGTCCACCTGGAAGCTGTGGGGCAATGAAGTGTCATTGCTGCGCATGGGCTTGAATGGCACGGATGCGATAGCCACTTTGCTGGCGCTGAGCGCCATGTCGAAAGTGGGTCAGGCCATTGCCAGCACCCTGCCTTTGGTGGGCGGCAGCGTGCCGCTGGCGTCGGCCATCGTGGCCGCCTCGACGGCGGGCGCGTCAACGACCGTGGCGCAGGCGGCGGCCATGGCCATTGCCGGCGCAGCCGCGAACGCCAGCGCGCAGGGCGCCGCAGCGGTGGGCGCCGGCTTGAGCGCGGCCCAGGCTGGCATCACGGTGGCTGCCTATAATAGCGGCTCGCCGGCCGCTGCCGCGCAAGTGATCGCCTTCGGCTGGATCAAGCCCGACGTGCAGGCCAAGGGCGCCGCCTCGGCCTTTGTTGTCGCATCGGGCCAGCAAGCCGCGCTGGCACCATTCTTCACACGCTTCTTGCTCAATTGCGACCAGTGGGATGGCTACAACAGCGAACGCAAGAATCTGATGGCGCACCTGAAAACGAATGCCATCGGCAACGTGGTGGCCATCACGGGCGATATTCATTCCTTCTTTGCCGGCACGGTCAACGACGATTTTGACGCGCCAGGCGGCGGCACGCCCGTCATGGTGGACCTGGTGTCGGCCGGCGTCAGTTCCGACTCCTTCTTCAGCTACCTGAAGTCGGCCGCCGGCAGCATGGGCGATATCGGCACCCTCGTCAGCTATCCGCTGGCCATTCCCGTGACGGGCCTGGGCACGCTCAACCTCGACATCAACCTGCTCGACTACACCATGGGCAAGGCGGCGCCTACCGTCGATAGCCTGCTCGAGCAGTTGCGCGTGCAGTTGCGCGGCGCGCTGGCCGCCAAGGGCGTGCCGGAAGTGCAGCTCGATGCCACGGTCGTAGCCGTGCAGGCGGGCTTGAAAGCGAGTGCTGACTTCAATACGACGCTGCTGGGCCTGGCGCAGCAATTGTCCGGCCTGGGCAATAACCCGTGGATCAAGCATCTCAATACCGATGCGCAGGGTTACACGGTGGTCACTGTGACGCCGGGCAAGCTGGTGGCGCAGTTCAAGCAGGTGAATAAACTGATCGGCACGGCGGCACCAAGCAACGTGATTGCGCGTGTGACGACGGCTACGGTCACGGCGGGCGCGGCGGCGGTGGTGGTTTCTTAAACTTGTTTCTTGAAAGTTAAGCCCAAGGCAAGGGCCGGGGTCGGACCCTGAGGGTCCGACCCCAGTATTTGCGGTTGGGGTTATCAGCCGCCCTTGGCTTTTGCCTTACAATCTGGGCATGAGCTCCAGTTCCCCGCAAGCCACACCATCTTCGCTTCCCCGTTCCGTCTACCTCGGTGGCTTGGCCATTGCCGTGGGCGGGGCGGTACTGTTTTCCACCAAGGCCATCGTCGCCAAGTTGCTGTACCGCTACCAGATCGATGCCGTCACCCTGATCGCCTTCAGGATGATTTTCTCGCTGCCCGTGTTCGCCGTCATCGCCTGGTGGAAGATGCGCACGGCGCCGCCGTTATCCAACAGCGATCGCTGGCGCTTGATCGGGCTGGGTCTGGTTGGCTATTACCTGTCGAGCTATCTGGATTTCCTGGGCCTGCAATATATTTCCGTGGGGCTTGAGCGGCTGATCCTGTTTCTGACGCCCACTTTCGTGCTCTTGATTACCACCGTCTACTTCAAGCAGCGCATCAGCCGCATCCAATGGCTGGCCCTGCTCACTTCGTATTGCGGCATCGTACTGGTCTTCGTGCATGACTTGCAGGGCGGTGCCAGCAACGTGGCGCTCGGTTCCACGCTGGTGCTGGGCTCGGCCTGTGCGTATGCCGTGTATCTGCTGGGCTCGGGCGAATTGGTAAAACGCATCGGTTCGATGCGGCTCGTTTCCTACGCCATGTGCGTGGCCAGCTTTGCCTGCATTGCGCAGTTTTTCATCCTGCGCCCGGTCGGGATGCTGATACAGCCCATGCCTGTGTATGGCTTGTCTGTATTGAATGGTCTCTTTTGCACGGTGATGCCCGTCTTCATGACGATGATCGCCGTCGAGCGCATAGGCGCGCCCGTCGCCTCGCAGGCGGGCATGATCGGCCCCGTATCGACGCTGTTCCTGGGCGCCATGATCCTCGATGAGCCCATTACCAACTGGCAACTGCTCGGTACCAGCCTGGTATTGGCCGGTATTTACTTGCTGTCGAAAAAGAAATAATTCCTCCACCCACAGAACTGATTCTCACCATGAAAACACGCATCGCCCTGATTGCCCACGATAAGAAAAAAGATGACATGATTACCCTGGCGGGCGAATACCTGGATTTTTTGAAGGGGTGCGAACTGTCGGCCACGGGTACCACGGGCGGGCGCCTGATCAATGAGCTGGGCTTGCAAGTGGAGCGCAAGCATTCCGGTCCGTTCGGCGGCGACTTGCAGATCGGCTCGCTGCTGGTGGAAGGCTTGATCGATTGCGTGATCTTCTTGCGCGACCCGATGACGCCGCAGCCACACGAGCCCGACATCAACGCCCTGGTGCGCGCCTGCGACGTGCACAATGTGGCTTGCGCGACGAATCTGTCGTCGGCCCACCTGGTGCTGTCGCAGCTGCAACTGCGGGCGCTGGCCAATCCGGCGCCCTGAGCTTTTCCCGATTCTTCTTCAAGGAGCATAGTGTGAGCGCAACGATTAGCACCAAAGCCATCCGCGTGCAGCGCGTAGGCGGCCCGGACGTGATGGAATATGTGGATGTGGAGCTGCCGCCGCCCGGCCCTGGCGAGGCGCGCGTGAAACACGCGGCGATCGGCCTGAACTTCATCGATGTGTATTTCCGCACCGGCTTGTATCCGCAAGCGCTGCCCAATGGCCTCGGTGTCGAGGGCGCGGGTACCGTCGAGGCGGTGGGAGAGGGCGTCACCGAGGTGAAAGTGGGCGACCGTGTGGCGTATGCGGCGCGCATCAACGGCGCGTATGCGCAGCAGCGCAACCTGCCGGCGGCGCTGTTGCTGGTGCTGCCCGAGCGCATCGCTTTCGACACGGCCGCCGCCATGATGCTGCAGGGCTTGACGGTGCAATACCTGTTTCACCGCACGGTGGCCCTGAAGGCTGGCGACACGGTGTTATTCCATGCGGCGGCGGGCGGCGTCGGCCTGATCGCCTGCCAGTGGGCGAAAGTGCTGGGCGTACACCTGATCGGCACGGCCGGTACCGATGAAAAGGCGGCGCTGGCCAAGGCGCATGGCGCCGCCCATGTCATCAACTACAACACGGAAAACTTCGTCGAGCGCGTGCGCGAGATCACGCGCGGCAAGGGCGTCTGCGTGGTCTACGATTCCATCGGCAAGGATACGTTTACGGGCTCGCTCGATTGCCTGGCGCCGCTGGGCATGATGGTCAGCTTCGGCAACGCGTCCGGTCCCGTGCCGGCGTTTACGCTGGCCGAGCTGGCCTCGCGCGGTTCGCTCTTCATCACGCGCCCGGCCCTGTTCAGCTATGCGTCCAACCGCGCTAACCTGGAAGAGATGGCCGCTTCGCTGTTTGGCGTCGTCAGCAGCGGTGAAGTCAACATCGAGATCAGGCAGCGCTATGGCTTGGCTCATGTGGCCCAGGCGCACGCCGACCTGGAAGGACGCAAGACCACTGGTTCTAGCATCATCGTGCCATGAGCGGCGACAATGACGGCACGCCGAAATTGGGCCGCCTGCTAATCGTGCTGGCATTGGCCGTAGCCCTGATCGGCGTACTCACTTTTGCTGCCGAGGCGTATTACTCGTAGATATAAAATACGCGTAGACATAAAAAAACCGGCTTGCGCATTGCTGCACCAGCCGGTTTTTTGTCTGGCCAAGTCTTTAGTCGATTTTGACTTCGACCTTGCGCGGTACGCCGCTCTGGCCGGGGAAGTCGGCAAAGGCGCTGGCCACCATGGCCGGCATGATTTGCGACGTGGCGCGCTTGTTGCCGGTCGAGTGCACGGTCACGTCGTACAGTTTCTTGCCGTTGCGGTCATTGATCGTGACGCGCAATTCGCGTTCGTATTGATGCCGCACGCTTTCTTCCACCTCCATCGGGCCATACCAATAGGGGTTGTAGGCGAAGCGGCCATAGCCTGGCCATGCACCGTAGCGATAGCCGTAGCGGCCAGGCCAGTAGCCGGCGCCATACCAGAATGGATCGGCCGTTTGCAGCACGCGCTCAGGATAGTCGACGGTCGAAAAATGCATGGCCACGCGCAAATTGGCCGCCGCAGGGCCGGAAGCCTCGCCGAAGCCGTGTTTTTCCAGTTCCGCGCGCAACAGGTTTTGATAGCTGCGGTATTCCAGCGTGTCGTTTTCCGCCACCGGCGCTTCAAAGACATACGATTGGTCATGCAATTGCGCCGGCCACTCATGGAACACGGTCACATCGCTGCGCACGGTGGTGGCGCATCCGGTCAGCAGCACGGTCAATGCGGCCAGCATGATGGTGAGGTATCGTTTCATCGCATGATCTCCTGATAGTAGACGCAATTTGTCGCCTGGAAGTATAAGAATAGTTCTATTTTTCCCCAGGTATTATTACAGAATGTTACCTGCCATGCCGGCGTGCAAGGCAATCTGACATTCCTGAACTGAATCGGCGCAATTGGCGGCTGAATCGGTCCTTTCCCTGCCTGGTGTTGGTAAAATAGGCTTTTGCCTCCGCTCCCGCCAAAATCCCTATGCGCACAGACAGCCCTCAGACGATTTACCGCAAAGATTACACGCCGCCCAGCTTTCTCGTTGACAGCGTCGAACTTGGCTTCGATCTCGATCCCGCCCGCACAGTGGTGGCGAGCCGGATGCGCATGCGCCACAATCCGGCCAGCAGTAGCCGCAGCATCGAGTTGCACGGCGAACACATTGAACTGGTGCAAGTACGCCTGAACGGCAAGCTGCTCAAGCCGTCGCAATACAAGCTGACGCCGAGCATGCTGACCATCCCCAAGGCGCCCGACGAGGTGCTGCTCGAGATCGAGACTGTGCTGGCGCCGCAGGGCAATACCTCGCTGTCCGGCCTGTACGTGTCGAACCATAACTTCTTCACGCAGTGCGAAGCCGAAGGTTTCCGCCGCATCAGCTTCTTCCCGGATCGCCCGGACGTGATGGCCAGGTACACCGTCATGCTGCGCGCCGACAAGGACAAGTATCCGGTGCTGCTCTCGAACGGCAACCTGATCGAAGAGGGCGACCTTGGTGACGGCCGCCATTACGCCAAGTGGGAAGACCCGTTCAACAAGCCGTCTTACCTGTTTGCCCTGGTGGCGGCGCGCCTGGTGTGCCAGGAAGAGCGCTACACCCTCAAGTCCGGCCGCGAAGTGCTGTTGCAGGTGTGGGTGGAAGAGGGCAATCTGGATAAAACCGATTACGCCATGCAGTCGCTGAAAAACTCGATACGCTGGGATGAAGAACGCTTCGGCCTGGAGCTGGACCTGGACCGCTTCATGATCGTTGCCGTGGGCGACTTCAATATGGGCGCCATGGAAAACAAGGGTTTGAACATTTTCAATACCAAGTATGTGCTGGCCAATTCACGCGTGGCGA
The DNA here is from genome assembly GCF_051380805.1 of Janthinobacterium paucivorans. Lineage (NCBI taxonomy): Bacteria > Pseudomonadati > Pseudomonadota > Betaproteobacteria > Burkholderiales > Oxalobacteraceae > Janthinobacterium > Janthinobacterium paucivorans. Next base: position 11,209 of record NZ_JBNYXR010000020.1, on the reverse strand, counting down.
CCGACGTCGATTACGCGGGTATCGAAGCGGTGGTGGGCCATGAGTACTTCCATAACTGGACCGGCAACCGCGTGACCTGCCGCGACTGGTTCCAGCTGTCCTTAAAAGAAGGCTTGACGGTGTTCCGCGACCAGGAATTCTCCGCCGACATGATCGGCACGGAGACGGGGCGCGCCGTCACGCGCATCGATCAGGTGCGCACCTTGCGCCAGGCGCAGTTTCCCGAAGACGCGGGCCCGATGGCGCATCCCGTGCGTCCCGATTCTTTCGTTGAAATCAATAACTTTTATACCGTTACGATCTACGAAAAAGGCGCCGAAGTAGTGCGCATGTATCAGACCCTGGTGGGCCGCGACGGTTTCCGCAAGGGCATGGACCTGTACTTTGCGCGCCACGATGGCCAGGCCGTGCAGTGCGACGATTTCCGCGCCGCCATGGCGGACGCGAACGGCCGTGATTTCACGCAGTTCGAGCGCTGGTACAGCCAGGCCGGTACGCCCATCGTGCAAGCTTCCACGCGCTACGACGCGGCCAGCCAGACGTTCGAGCTGACCCTGGCGCAAAGCTGCCCCGCCACGCCGGGCCAGCCGGAAAAACTGCCATTCCACATTCCTTTCAGCGTCGGCTTGCTGGGCGCGGATGGGCGCGACCTGCCGCTGCACCTCGATGGCGTGGCGTCGAACGGCGCCACCAGCGTCGTACTGGAGCTGACCGAAGCGTCGCAAACCTTCCGCTTCACGCACGTGACGCAAGCACCAGTGCCTTCGCTGCTGCGCGATTTTTCCGCACCGGTGGTGCTGGAATACGACTATACCGATGCGCAGTTGCTGCACCTGTTCCGTCATGACAGCGATCCTGTCAACCGCTGGGAAGCGGGCCAGCGCCTGGCCATGGAACGCCTGCTGACACTGACCGGCGCCGTCGCCACTGGCGCCACGCTGGCGCTGGACGACACCTTCATCGCCGCGCAGCGCGCCTTGCTGGCCGATGAAACGCTCGATCCCGCCTTCCGCGAGCTGGCCTTGATACTGCCGTCTGAAACCATCATCGCCGAGCGCATGGCGCAAGTCGACCCGCAGGCGATCCACGCAGCGCGCCAGTTCATGCGCAGCACCATCGCCACCGCCTTGAAGCCCGAATTGCTGGCGCAATACCACGCCAACCAGACGCCGGGCGAATACAGCCCCGACGCCCTCTCGGCCGGCAAGCGGGCGCTGAAAAACCTGGCCCTGTCCTACCTGTTGATCGCACCAGGCGCGCAAGAACTGGCGCTGGCGCAGCAGCAGTTCGACAGCGCCGGCAACATGACGGACCGCGCCGCAGCGCTGGCGGCCCTGATCCATTCGGGTTCCACTGCGCACGCGCAGGCCGCCCTGGTCAGTTTCTATCGCGACTTCGACAATGAAGCGCTGGTGATCGACAAGTGGTTCGCCATGCAGGCGGCCGCGCCAACGACCGACGTGCAAGCCGTGCGCCAGTTGATGACGCACCCGGCTTTCACCTTGAAAAATCCGAACCGCGCGCGCAGCCTGATCTTCAATTTCACCAGTGGCAATCCATCGCAGTTCCATGCAGCGGACGGCAGCGGCTATGCCTTCTGGGCCGAGCAAGTCATCGCGCTCGACGCCCTGAACCCGCAAGTGGCTGCACGCCTGGCGCGTTCCATGGACCGCTGGCGCCGTTACGTGCCGGCCCTGCAAAGCCGCATGCGCGAGGCGCTGGAACAAGTCGCCGGCCAGACCAGCTTGTCGAATGATGTGATGGAAGTGGTCAGCAAGGCATTGGCCCACTGAATGCATGTCGGATCACGCACTGCGGGCGAATCCGACCTACGCGGCGTCATGATTTCGTAGGTCGGCTTAGCGCCAACGGCGCGTAAGCCGACAATCACCGCACGAGACGTATTTAAAACACTAACTAAGGGGTTTCATGAAACGCATCAGTCTTACGCAATACCTGGTTGAAGAGCAGCGCTCGAACAACAGCATTCCGGCCGAACTGCGCCTGCTGATCGAAGTCGTCGCGCGCGCCTGCAAGACCATCAGCCACGCTGTCGGCAAGGGCGCCCTCGGTGAAGTTCTGGGCACGGCCGACACGGAAAACGTGCAGGGCGAAGTACAGAAAAAACTCGACATCATCTCCAACGAGATCCTGCTCGAAGCGAACGAATGGGGCGGCCACCTGGCGGCCATGGCGTCCGAAGAAATGGAATCGATCCACCCGATCCCGAACCGTTATCCGAAGGGCGAATACATGTTGCTGTTCGACCCACTCGATGGCTCGTCGAACATCGATGTCAACGTCTCCATCGGCACCATCTTCTCGGTGCTCAAAGCGCCGGAAGGCATGGGGCAGCCGACCGAGCAAGACTTCATGCAGGCAGGCACCAAGCAGGTCGCCGCCGGCTACGCCGTGTATGGCCCGCAAACCATGCTGGTGCTGACGTTCGGCAATGGCGTGAACTGCTTCACCCTGGACCGCGAAATGGGTTCGTGGGTACTTACGCAAAGCAATATGCAAATTCCGCCGACGACCAAGGAGTTTGCCATCAATATGTCGAACGCGCGCCACTGGCATCCGCCCGTCAAGCGCTATGTCGACGAACTGCTGGCCGGCGACACGGGCCCGCGCGGCACCAACTTCAATATGCGCTGGATCGCCTCGATGGTGGCCGACGTGCATCGCATCCTGAATCGCGGCGGCATCTTCATGTACCCGGCCGACCTGCGCGACACCTCGATGCCGGGCAAGCTGCGCCTGATGTACGAAGCGAACCCGATGGCCTTCATCGTCGAGCAAGCCGGCGGCGCGGCCACCGACGGCCAGCAGCGCATCATGGACATCGCTCCGCACAAGCTGCACCAGCGCGTGCCCGTCTTCCTCGGTTCGAAAGACGAAGTGGCCCGCGTCACGGCCTACCACGCTGAGTAAAAAGCCGCACTTTTCCACGCTTTTCAGCGGCTCGCAACGGGGCCGCGAAAAAAATGCAAAAAAGTTCGCGTTGACACTAGCAAATTTTGTGCATTGTTTGTAGAATGTGGGTCTTCGCCGTTGTAGCTCAGTTGGTAGAGCAGCACATTCGTAATGTGAAGGTCGCCAGTTCGATTCCGGCCAACGGCACCAAGTTTCATCAGAAAACCCGCTGACTTGCAAAAGTCAGCGGGTTTTTTGTTTTTTTATCTCGTTTTCTGGCTGGTCCTCAAAGTCCGAATTTGGATTGCCAATTATTGTTGTTGGTGCCTGACCCTTGGGCTATGATGTCCGCGGTCCAATTATCGGCGAGTTCCAGTGGCATATACAGACGTGTTTTCATGTCGCCCTGCGCCGGTAGACAAATCAAGGATTAAATTCTATGAGCTCAAACTTCACCCAAACCGCCGCCTTTATCTGGTCTGTCGCGGATCTGTTGCGTGGTGACTTCAAGCAGAGCCAATATGGCCGCATCATCTTGCCTTTTACTTTGCTGCGTCGCCTTGAGTGTGTATTGCAAGCCAAAAAGACGGTGGTGATTGCCGAAGCCGCGCGCATTGCGCCAATGAAGTTGCCGGAGGATGCGCAGGAGAAGTTTCTGCATCGCGCTTCTGGACTCACATTTTTCAATATCTCACCGATGGACTTGTCCAAACTGGGCGAGAAGGATATCAAAGACAACTTGCTCAATTACGTGAGCTGCTTTTCGCGTGATGCGCGCGAGATTTTCGACTATTTCAATTTCAGTGAGTTCGTCGGCCAGCTCAGTGATGCCAATCTGCTCTACAAGGTCACGCGCAAGTTCGCCACGACCGACCTCAGCCCAGCTGCCGTCAGCAACCACGAGATGGGCCTGGTTTTCGAAGAGCTGATCCGGCGTTTCGCGGAAAGCTCGAACGAGACCGCCGGCGAACATTTCACGCCGCGCGATATTGTGCGCTTGACGACCTCACTCGTATTCATGGAAGACGATGCCGCCCTCACGCGCCCTGGCATCATCCGCACCATTTATGACCCGACGGCAGGCACGGGCGGTTTCCTGTCGAGTGGTATGGAATACGTGCATGAACTCAACAAGCACGCCACGATGGGGTCCTTTGGACAAGAACTCAATCCTGAAAGTTATGCTATCTGCAAGGCGGACATGCTGATCAAGGGGCAGGATATCTCCCGCATCAAGCTTGGCAATACGCTGTCGAATGATCATCTGCCAAACGAAAAATTTGACTATATGCTGTCGAATCCTCCCTTTGGTGTCGACTGGAAGAAGGTCGAATCGGACATCACTACCGAGCATCTGGTCAAAGGTCATGCGGGTCGTTTCGGCCCCGGCTTGCCGCGCGTTTCAGACGGCTCCTTGCTGTTCCTGATGCATCTGATCAGCAAGCTGCCGACCGAGGCTGGGCGCACGGGCCGCATTGGCATCATCCTCAACGGTTCACCTTTGTTCACCGGTGGCGCGGGTAGCGGCGAGAGCGAAATTCGCCGCCATATTTTAGAAACAGACTTGCTTGAAACTATAGTCTCGCTGCCCAACGATATGTTTTACAACACCGGCATCGCCACCTACGTCTGGATTTTGACCAACCACAAGAGCGCCGAGCGCAAAGGCAAGGTGCAGCTTATTAATGGCGTCGACCTGTGCGAGAAAATGCGCAAGTCGCTGGGCAGCAAGCGCAATGTCATGTCCGAGGACGATATTGCCTTCATTACGCGCAGCTTCGCCAATTTTGAAGAGATCAGCCCGACGGTGCTCGACAAGCAGTCTGACGTCAAGAGCAGCCGTGGCCGCAAGTCCGAGAAAAGCAGTGCGCCAGCACCTAAAACCTTCGCCAGCAAGATATTCCCTACCCATGCATTCGGCTACCGGCGCATCACTGTTGAGCGCGCACTGCGCACGTCGGCTCAGTTGAGCGACGAGCGCCTGGCTGACTTGCGCTTCGCACCCAAACCGTTCAATGCGCCGATGCGCTGGGTTTATGAACAATTCGGTGCGACCTGGACGCAGGACGATTACGGTGTGTTCGATGCCGACCAGGCGCTGCTTATTCGCGCTAAGGTCAAGGCTGACTTCAGCGAACTCAAGGAAGCCCAGATCAAAGACTTGACGGCGCCAACACTGTGGCGCGATCAGGCGAACTTGCTGCAAAAGGCGCTGCTGCTGCAAAGCGCCCTCGGCCGTGCGCAATGGGACAATTACAATTTGTTTGACCTCGCCTGCAAGAATGCGCAGGCCGCCAGTGATGTCAAACTCGATAGCAAAGAGAAAAAACAGTTTGAGGCCGCTGTGACCTGGACCAACCCTGGTGCCGACCGTGTGATTGCCAAGAACCATAAATCGGCTATGCCCGCCGATCCCCTGTATGGCCTATTCGCCTGCGACGCGGCCGAAGTGGCATGCAACACGCCCAAGACTGGCAAGGCGCTTGTCAAGCTCGGTGATGTGCTCGAATTCGCTACTGACAGCGCGCTGCGCGAACATGAAAACGTCCCGCTCGATCCGAGCTGCCTCGTTAAAAAAGGTATCGAGGCATATTTCCTGCGCGAGGTCGCCCCACATGTTCCCGATGCCTGGATCGATGACGACAAGCGCGACAAGAAGGATGGCGCGCTTGGCATCGTCGGCTACGAAATCAATTTCAATCGTTATTTCTACCAGTATCAGGCACCGCGCCAGTTGGCCGACATTGACGCCGACCTGAAAGCGGTGGAGGCCGAGATTGCAGCATTGCTGAGCGAGGTGACAACGTGAGAGGATTTACGCGCGGAAATTCATTTTGCATACGCCAGTTTTACGATACCTACCGGGACGATACAAAAGTGTCAGCGCTGATGACACAATTACCTTGGACGTATAAAAAGACGCTGCACGCATCCTATGCGCTCAATGTTGACGATGAGGGGCATCCATGAGCCACTACAAGCCATATCCGGCCTACAAGGATTCGGGCGTTGAGTGGTTGGGGGCGATACCTATCGATTGGGCTGTGGTGCCATTGAAATTTCTTGCTGTTATTAAGAACGGGAAAGACCACAAGGAAGTTGAAACTGCGGATGGTGAATTTCCGGTAATTGGATCCGGTGGAGAGTTTGCAAGAGCATCACAATGTATGTTCAACGGAGAGTCCGTGCTGCTGGGCCGCAAGGGCACGATTGATAGACCGCTATATGTAAATGGGCCTTTTTGGTCGGTCGACACCATGTTCTATACAGAAATCGGTCCGAAGACGAGCGCCAAGTACTTCTTTTACTGTACCTTGACCATTCAATTCAATCGGTATTCGACCAGTACAGCATTACCCAGCATGACCCAAGAAGTATTAGGGAGAATTCTGTTTGCAATACCTTCACACGCAACGCAGTGCGCGATTGTTGATCATCTTGACCGCGAAACAGTTCGCATCGACGGACTGATCACTAAGAAAACTCGCTTCATCGAACTGCTGCGAGAAAAGCGTCGAGCCTTGATTACAAGCGCCGTCACGAAGGGACTCGATCCCAATGCGCCGATGAAGGATTCCGGCGTCGAATGGTTGGGTGATGTGCCTGCGCATTGGGACGTTTACCGGCTCTCGTTTTGTGTCCGTTTGAACCCGCCGGAAAAACCTGGGCTTGGATTAAATGACGAGGTTTCGTTCTTGCCAATGGAGGCAATCGGTACTGATGGCACGCTTAATCTAGATAGGACGCGCATCCTGGCAGAAGTTCGGGCCGGTTATTCGTATTTCGAAGATGGCGACATCGCTTTTGCTAAAGTTACGCCATGTTTTGAAAATGGCAAAGGTGCCATTATGCGTAATTTGGTGAACGGACTGGGCTTCGGTACAACTGAATTGACTGTACTTCGTCCTGCTATAAATATCAACGTTGACTTTCTGTCATATCTCATACAGAGTGACCGATTCCGATCATTCGGAGCAGGGGCGATGACAGGGGCGGGTGGATTGAAACGAGTTCCCGATGAATTCACTCGGAATTTCAAGACGTCATGGCCTGATCTCGCCGAGCAACATGCGATTGCTGAATATCTAGATTGTGTACTTAATCGAATGAACATGCTGATCAGCACAACCGAGAGCAGCATTGAACTGCTCAAGGAGCGACGCAGCGCGCTTATCACCGCCGCCGTCACCGGGCAAATCGACTTGCGCGAAACCGCGTGAACGACCGGATTGGCTCAGCTAGCACTGGCTGCTCAACCCTGTTTGCGGTGACGGGTTGCGGCGGATGTGCTCTTCCAAAGCAGCATTTCCAGTGACGAAAAGCTAGCCTTACGCTAAACTTTCAATATTGCATTTTTTGCAAAATGATTCAATTCAATGTCGATGAAGTCGAACTGTGCGGGGATGCCAGGCATCTTCGTCAGACATCGTGAAAATTGTTCCAGCCCCTGCCCACGCAAGGGGAGCATCACCCATATATCGAAAAGACCGCTACATGAGCAGCCAGGCCAATGAAAAACACTTCCAGAACAACATCATTGAGGAGATGCAAGCCAATGGCTGGCTGATCGGCAAAAGTGAAGACTACAACCGTGAACGCGCGCTGTATGAAGCCGATCTGCTCGCGTTTGTCCAGACGTCGCAGCCTGAAGAGTGGCGCAAGTACCAGGGGATTTATCCGCTTGACACGGAGCGCCACTTCCTTGAGCGGGTCACCGCGCAACTGAGTAAGACCGACCCACAGGCCTCCGTCACGCACACCAATACCGAGCTGCGCACCTTCGGTACACTGGGCGTCTTGCGGCATGAATTGCGCGATCGCGGCTGCCGTTTCAAGCTCGTGCAGTTCAAGCCTGACCATGACCTCAATCCTGACATTCTGGCGCGCTACCGGGCCAATCGTCTACGCATGGTGCCGGAGCTGGTCTACAGTCCTTACGCGACACCCACCCATCTGGCTGAGACAGGCAAGCGATCCAAGACCTGGCGCATCGATCTGGTCTTGTTTGTGAATGGTATCCCCGTGGTCACCATGGAACTCAAGTCGGAGTTCATGCAAGCCATTTATAATGCCAAACGCCAGTATTGCCAGACCCGTCTGCCGCGTGATCCCGCCACAAACAAGCCTGAACCTTTGCTCAGCTTCAAGCGCGGTGCATTGGTGCATTTCGCCGTCAGTCAGTTCGAGGTGTATATGGCGACCAAGCTGGCCGGTTCCGACACTTATTTTCTCCCCTTCAATAAAGGCAGTGCGGGCGGCGGCGCCGGCAATGACGCGCCAGCCGATACCAACCGTTATGCGACTGATTATCTGTGGAATGAGGTGCTGTTGCCGGATAACTTGTTGCAAGTGCTAGGACGCTTCGTGCATTTGCAGATCGAGGAAAAAGAGGATTGGGAGGGGCGCAAGTCAAAGAAAGAATCGCTCATTTTTCCGCGCTATCACCAGTGGGACGCGGTGAACAAGATACTCACCGCAGTGGCGCAAGAGGGGACGGGCCACAAGTATTTGATCCAGCATAGCGCGGGATCGGGAAAATCCAATTCGATCGCGTGGGTGGCGCATCAGCTTGCCTCTTTGTACGACGCGCAAGGGAGCAAACAATTCAATTCGGTGATCGTGGTAACAGACCGTACGGTACTTGACGATCAGTTGCAGGACACTATTCATCAATTCGAGCATGCCGACGGGGTGGTAGGACGCATCAACAACAAGGAAGGCGATGGCTCCAAATCCGAGAAGCTTGCCGCCGCGCTGAAGCAGTCGCAACCGATTATTATCGTTACAATGCAGACGTTTCCGTTTGTGCTGAAGGCGATTGAAGACAGTGTGGTCCTGAAAACGCGACGTTATGCAGTCATTGCCGATGAAGCGCATTCGTCGCAAAGCGGCAGCACGGCCAGTCAATTGAAGGGCGTGCTGATGCTTGACGAGCGGACTAATGATGAAGAGCTCAGTAGCGAAGACATGATGACGGCGGCGGTGCAGGCAACCATGTTGTCACGCAAGGGATCGTCCAACCTGAGTTTTCTAGCCTTCACGGCAACACCGAAGGCAAAGACACTCGAGCTGTTTGGTCGCTTGCCGCATCCTGAACTGCCACCCTCGGATAGCAATCTGCCGGTCGCGTTTCATGAGTACACGATGCGCCAGGCGATTGAGGAGGGATTTATTCTAGATGTGCTGAAGAACTATACGACTTACAAGGTGGCATATCAATTAGCTCAGCAAGCCGAGGCGCAAGATACCGAAGTCGATAGCCAGCGTGCTAATACGCGCCTCAATCAGTGGGTCAAGCTGCATCCGACGAATATCGCGCAAAAGGTCAAGATTATCATCGAGCATTTTCGCAGCAACGTAGCCGGCGTGCTGGGAGGGCAGGCGAAAGCGATGGTGGTGACGGGATCGCGCAAGGAGGCGGTACGCTACAAGCTTGCCTTCGATGCCTATATCGCCGACAGGATGAAGACCGAACGTGGTTACGAGCGCATCCGCGCGATGGTCGCATTCTCGGGTGAAGTAACAGATACGGATCACTCGTCCGAGCCGTTTAATGAGCGCAACATGAACCCCATGCTCAAGGGTCGGGACATGCGTAAGGCTTTCGATACGGATGATTTCCAGGTCATGCTGGTGGCGAATAAATTCCAGACAGGATTCGATCAGCCCAAGCTGTGCGCAATGTATGTCGACAAAAAGCTCGCTGGCGTCGACTGCGTGCAAACACTCTCACGTCTGAACCGTATCTATCCTGGCAAGAAAGAGTCAGGCACCTTCGTACTCGATTTTTTCAATGATCCGCAAGATATATTAGACGCGTTTCAACCCTATTATCAAACGGCTGAGCTGGCTGATGTGTCGAATCCAAATTTGGTGTACGACTTGCAGCAAAAACTCGATAGCCTGGGCATTTATCAATGGCAAGAAGTGGAAAAGTTTTGCGCGGCGTTCCATAACAAGAGCGTTAGCAAGGCTGCCTTGGGTAACTATTGTAAACCCGCGATGGAGCGCTGGCAGAAGCGCTATGGGTCCGCAGTCGATGCCTTCAAATTGGCGCGTCATATGTTCGAGCGTACCCAGAAAACTGGTGATTCTGTGTTGATGGCGAACGCGGAAACGAGTTTGAAAGCCTGTGCGACCGAGAAAGACCGTTTGGAGATTTTCAAAAAAGATCTGCAGAGTTTCAGTCGGTTCTATGAGTTCATGGCACAGATAGTCGACTACAACGATACCGACTTGGAAAAGCTCAATTTGTTCGCTAAACATCTACGTCCCTTGTTACGTGAAAAGGTCGGTGATGAGGATGACGAGATTGATCTTTCTACCGTTGTGATGACACACTACCGGCTATCAGAAATCCGCAAGCAGGATCTTTTGCTGCAGCAAGACAGCGAAGAGTACAAACTACAACCGGGCAAAGACCTGGGTAGTGGCAAGGCGAAAGACAAGCTCGAAGAGCTGCTGTCGCAGATTTTGCAGCGCCTCAATAGTCTCTTCGTCACCGATGCGTTAAGCGACGGCGATATGGTCAGCTATGCGTACACGATCGTGAGCAAAGTGCGGGAAAATACCAAGGTGATGGACCAGATCAACAATAATACTGCTGAGCAGGCCTTGTTGGGTGATTTCACGAAGGCGGTAGACGAAGCTGTCATGGATAGTGGAGCAGCGCATCAAAATCAAATGATTCAGTATCTCTCTAGTCCTCAGTTGGCAAGCGGGTTTGCCAGAGTCATATTTGATTTGATGCTTGCAGGGAAAGATGCCGGCAATGGCGCGGGGGAAATCCGAAAGGATGTTAGGTAAGCTGGCATTTTGGCTATTTTCTTCCATAGTTGATGCCAACCACCTAAATGACAAACTCCCTGCGCACCACCAGCTTGTGCGCTAGTGGCAGCGATAGCTTTTTCAAGGTGGTAGCCAAGCGTGCATGGTCGCGAATGCTGCCCAGCGAGATGCGGATGGCTTTCGGCAAGCGGCCGTCGTAAAAGGCTTCCGAAGCCGTCATGGTCACGCATTGCGCGCCCGACTGCAGTGTGTGCGCCGAGCCGACATGTTTCCATTGCGTCGCCAGCGCCGTCGTGTCTGGGACTGGCCAATTGCCGTAACTGCAGTAGGAAAACTCCCCACCCGCCCCACCAGGCCGGTGGGGATTGTTATTTCTGGCAGGCATTTAAGTCGTAAGCGTAAAGCCAGCGCCGTCTTGAGCCCGGCAATGAATTAGAAGATGATGGCATCACACCGCTGGGAAGCGGCGTGTTTTTAAGCCGAGGGAAGCGGCGTGGCGCAGTTCCAG